>NZ_AUGY01000029.1 GCF_000422905.1 Paenibacillus alginolyticus DSM 5050 = NBRC 15375 | reverse complement strand
AAAGTCTTCTTTGGCCATATACTTGCGGACGGTTTTCACATCCATCTTTAATTCCTTGGCGATCTGATAGGGCCCCTGTTGCTGCATTTGTAACACTTTGACTCGGTGGATCTGCTCCATGCTCTTCATCATCCTTTCTCCTCCTTGCATCTCTGCAAGAAGAATTGTACGTCAATTGGATGACCGAAAGGGGCTGAAATATCTCAAATACCACAGAAGAATTTCCAGCTCAGACCAGGGATTTTTCGATGATCATACCAGGGAATTCCTGATGATCACACCAGGGATTTTCTAATGATAAAACCATCCCTTTTCATTTGATCATAAACATAAATACAATTCAAATAACACGAAATTCAACAGCGGTCGGAACCCCATACCCAATTTCCTCCCCCACGCTCAAACGAATCACTCAGCACAGAAAAGGACCTAGCGGCGAACTTCCGCTAGGTTTTTCTTACGTACACTATTGGATCGTTTTGACTTCTCTTTATTTATGGACCAGTCAGGTGTGATGAAACGCAGCGGTACACCATCCAGGTTGATCTGTTTTCTTTATGTCGTTGGCATGGTTTCGGGCTGTTCTTCCGCCGTTCAAATGGCAGAATTGGCAAAAAGAGATGCCTTAGTGAGAGCTATGTTTCAGCCTTGGAAGCTCGCTCAGTACACAATGTGCCATAAAGCGACTGCTTCTGTTTATTATACTTTTCCACAACTCCGGTTCATTCTGAGATTCTTTTTTGCATGCTTGCCTTTGACGGAGGATAGCCTTTAATGGATCTGAATACATTGCTGAAATAGCTGATGTCTTTGTACCCGCAGCGTTCCGCCACTTCTGAGACGGAAAACCCGCCGCCGGACAGCATCATTTCCGCGTTGTTGACCCGAATGATGTTGGTGAAATGCTTGACGCTGAAGCTCGTGTTTGTTTTGAAGAGCTTGCCGAGATACACAGGGTGCAGATTGACCACCTTGGCGACGGTCGCCAAATCCAGCTCATTCGAGTAGTGGTCGATGATGAACTCCTTGACCTTGTCGATCCGGATATCGGAATGGGATGTCGGGGAATGGTGAAAGGAAATCGCCAGCAACCGGTGGAGAATCAAATGAAAGATGCCCCTCGCAAACATCCGATATCCGGGCTGCATGCCACTCCAAACGCGATTAAATTCAAGGATGTAGTTTAAGATTTCGCTTGAGATTCGATTTTTGGTTACGGTTTCGAACGGAAATCGGATTTTACCAGAGGGCTGCAACAGAGTAAAGTTGAAGGCATAGGAATGCATGGGATCATCTTTGAAGGTATGCGCCTCGCGGATGCTTCCATGGGGAATGTAAAGCATATCCCCCGCTTCCACCGTGATTTTCTCACCGTTAACAAAATAATTCGATTTTCCTCCGATGATGAACGTCAGGTCGTGAAAATCGATTTCCTGTCGGATGATTTCCCAATCGGGGAAACAACGGCGGTCGACGAATAAGAAAACCTCGGGGACAAATGATTCGAACTGCTCGAAGTCCATGGCAAAGATCAGCTCCAGGATTATTCAGGATCGCTTCCTTTCTCGGGAAAAGGAGGCACTATGTCCATCATAACATGCCCATATGGCTCTTAAAAGATCTTTAATAATTACAAGTATTCTTGTATTCTTCTATGGTAAAAAAAAGGCCCATTTTGTAAAATAATATTAAATAAATGGTGCTTATGCTACAATTGAAGCCGCGCCAGTTTGCGATGAGATTATTTAATAATTACAGGTTTTTATGATTCGAATAACGCGGGGAACGGCAATTGAGGACAACTTTAGGCAACGTAACCATTTTTTTAAAGCGTTTTGTATGCGGTTTCTGAAAACGCATACGAATCAAGGGGGATAGTGATGACGCACGATTTCGAAGATTTATTGGTGTGTGATTAGGGGACAATTTTCCGATAGAAAGTGGTGGGTGATTGTATGTCAGTTGCGAATAAGGCGGTTTTACAGACCCCTCTTCTGAGACACGTCAGGAAGGAGTGGAAGTTATATTCCTTTCTAATTATTCCCGTTATTTACTTTATCATTTTCAAGTACGTTCCTATGCTTGGTAATGTAATCGCTTTCCGAAAGTATAGAGGCGGAACCAACTTGTTCGGGACGGAATGGGTAGGATTATCTTACTTTACCATGTTCATGAAGGATCCCTCCTTTTGGAGAGCCTTCCGCAACGATTTGTATTTAAGTGTCTTGTATTTAGTCATTCGTTTCCCGCTCACTTTGATTTTTGCGCTGTTGCTGAATGAACTGCTGCGGATTCGCGTCAAGAAATTCGTCCAGACCGTATCGTATCTGCCTCACTTTATCTCCATGGTCATCGTCGCGGGCATGACCAAGGAATTGCTATCCATGTCCGGGCCGATTAACACACTGCTCGTCAATCTGGGGTTCGAGAAAATTGCATTCATTTCCTTACCGCAATGGTTCCCGACGATTTATGTGACGTCCGGCATTTGGCAAGGGCTCGGTTGGGGCACCATTCTCTACTTGGCGGCGATGACCGGTATCAATACCGATTTGTACGAAGCGGCCAAAGTGGATGGGGCTAATCGGTTACGGCTAGCATGGCACATTACGATTCCAGGTATTTTGCCGACGATCATGACGTTGCTCATTCTCGATATTGGCAGCATATTGGGAGCGAATTTCGAGAAAATCCTGCTCTTGTACAATCCATTAACCTATGAATCGGCAGATGTTATCTCCACTTACGTCTACCGGATGGGGATCACCGGCGGGAACTTCAGTTATGCCACTGCAGTTGGTCTGTTCGAAGGCATCATCGGTCTTATTCTGGTCACGTCGGCGAACTACATTTCCAAGAAAACAACGAATTCGGGCTTATGGTAGAAAGGAGTAGTTCAGGTGAAGGAGTCAGCATCCTACCGTGTGTTTCAGGTTTTTAACGGATTCATCATGGCCCTTGTCGTCGTCATGACTTTGTATCCGTTCCTATATCTAGTCGCCCAGTCGTTCAGCTCGGAGGCTGCCGTATATGCAGGGAAGGTCACCATATTCCCCGTTGACTTTACGGACCAAACGTACCGAGCCGTGCTAAGCAGGCCGGAATTCTTCCAATATTACGGCAATACGATCCTGTATGCCATTGTAGGAACGGTGATATCGGTAGCGGCGACGGCCGTTATGTCTTACCCGTTGTCGAAGGATAAGTTGCGCCTTAACAAATTTTTTATCCCTTTCGTCTTGTTCACGATGTATTTTGGCGGCGGGCTGATCCCGAACTATATCTTGGTCGCCAAAACGCTGCACATGAGGGATACCATCTGGGCCATTATCATACCCGGTGCCATCAGCGCTTTCAATGTCATCCTAGTGAAGACCTTCTTTGCAAGCTTGCCGAACGAATTGGAAGAATCGGCTAAGGTCGACGGCCTAGGCGTCTACCGCATCTTCCTAAGGATTACGCTTCCGCTCTCCAAACCGATCCTGGCCACGATGGTGTTGTTCAGCATGGTCTCCATCTGGAACAACTGGTTCGGCCCGTCTCTCTATCTGGAGTCGAAGGATAAATGGCCGATCGCCCTCTATTTGAGGCAGATCATCGACAGCGCGATTAATCCGACCGAAGCGGGACTCAGCAGCGATGCGACCGCTCAGATCGCGGCAACCATTAAATCCACTGCGATGGTGTTGACCTCTTTGCCGATTATTTGTCTCTATCCTTTCGTTCAAAAGTATTTTGTGCAAGGCATGATGATTGGTTCCGTAAAAGGGTAATCGCGTTATGTTTTGGAAAGGCTGCAATCGCGGGCTGTTATTAATAGGCTTCTACATGGCAGCGTTTCTGTTATATAAAATAAACACATTTGAAAGGGTGGCACTGAATGAAAAGATCTGCAAAAGTAGTAGGGGTCGCATTGGCGGTCATGATGGCCGTCGGCATGACAGCATGTACGAATAGCGACACGAAAGAATCGTCCAGCAGCGCTTCCCCAGGCACGAGCTCCGCAGCACCACAGAATTACACCTTTGGCGAAGGCCAAACATTCCGTTCGAATGAGCCTGTAAACTACTCGATCATGTTCAGCGATCAACCGACCTATCCGTATAAGAAGGAATGGCGGCTCTGGAGCGCGATCAAAGAGAAAACGAACGTATCGTTTGACGTAAACGTAGTAGCGGCTACCGAATACGAGAACAAGAAGTCGCTCTTAGTCAACAGCGGCGACGCTCCCTTCATTATTCCCAAAACTTATGACGAATCCGCTTACGTAGCCGGAGGCCAAATCGTACCTATCAGCGATTGGGTGCAGTACATGCCGAACTATCAGAAGGCTGTAAAAGCTTGGGGAATGGAAAGAGACCTGCAGCAGAAGCTGAAATCGGACGGGAAATATTACGTGCTGCCAGGGCTGTGGGAATCGCCGGGTGCAGGATACTCCTACATGATTCGGAAAGACATTTTCGAAAAAGCGGGAGTCGACGTAAAAGGTCAGGAAGGCAAATGGACTTATGAAGACTTCTACCAAGCCCTCAAGAAAGTGAAAGAGTTTACCGGCGGGAAATATGTAATGTCCGATGAATTCACCGGAAAATCGACACTGAATATTACGGCAGCTCAATACGGCGTAACCGCCGGTTGGGGAGTTGCCAACGGCACGCGTTTTAACGAACAGACGAAACAGTTCGAATTCGCCAATTCGACCAATGAGTTCAAGGATTATGTGACGTTCTTAAATAAGCTAGTCAAAGAGGGGCTGCTCGATCCGGAGTCCTTCACTCAAGACGATAAAACCGCGCAAGCCAAGTTCTATAAAGGCGATACTTATGTCATGAACGCCAACTACCAGATACTGGCCGATTCCAAGACCAAGATGCAGGTGCCGAACTCCGATCTGTATATGATCGTTCAACCGGGCGGTCCGAAAGGGATGCTTCAAATCGAAACGTCTCGTCTCGAGAACGGAGTTATGATCAGCCAGAATGCGCTCAAGAAGCTCGGCAAGGACAATTTTATCAAAATGCTTCGCTTTGTTGACTGGCTTTGGTATTCGGACGAAGGCCAAACGCTCAGTTTGTGGGGCGTCGAAGGCGAGACCTATACGAAGGATACGAGCGGCAACATCACGCTCAAACCGGATATCTCCTTTAACGGCATGAACCCGACAGCGACGAAGAAATTAAACGTCGACTTCGGCTTCGGCGGCGGCAACTTCGCGTATGGCGGTTCCACTAAACTGCGGATGTCCAAAATGACCGAAGGCGAGAAAGACTACCTCAGCCGCATTCAGACTCATCGTAAACCGAGAACAATTGCTCCGCCAATCATGGGTACCCCGGACGAAAGCGAACAAATGAACCTGATCTCGAAGCCTCTGATGGATTATGTAGATACGATGACCCTGAAGTTCGTCACCGGCCAAGCTAACATTGCAAACGATTGGAATGCCTATGTGGCTCAGGTCGAAGCACTCGGTGCTTCCCGTTATATCAAAATGGCAAATGATATTTTTAACAAGACGAAGAGCAAACTTGGATACTAATCATAACAATAGTGCCCTTATAGGATCTGCGACAGTGGACATTGTCGCAGATCCTGAATTTTAAAATATGACAATTACTCGTGGCGTTAGCCCGTGTCATCTATACATGAATCAGCGAAAGGATCAAAGCACTCTTAATGTATGGCAAGTCATTTTTTACATATTTCAGGATATCTTGGAGCGCGGGAGTAAACGATGAATAAAAAGACACTGTTTAATAGTGGATGGGAATTTGCCAAGAGCAGCCTGGATGTGACGGATGGCGCCGGTTTGACATTTGAGCCGGTAGATCTCCCTCATGATTGGCTGATCATCAATACATTAAATCTCTATGAAAATAGTATCGGCTGGTACCGGAAAAGATTTACATGGACTCAAGAAGCGGAACGGCAAATTTTATTATGCTTCGATGGGGTTTATATGGACTCATCCGTATATGTGAATCAGCGGTTAATTGGAGAATGGAAGTACGGATATTCTTCCTTCGAACACGAGATCACGGATGCAATTGTGGACGGGGAAAATGAAATCGTGGTGAAGGTCGTCCACCAAAGTCCGAATAGCCGGTGGTATTCGGGGGCCGGCATCTACCGCAATGTGTGGCTAAAGACGAGAACTCTCAATCACATTGTAACGGATGGAATTTATGCTGCTGCGAAAAGGGTCAACGATAGCTGGGAGGTAGAAGTCGAGACGGAATTAAACCTCCATGAGGACGAGGACGTCCGAATCTCGCATACGATCCTGTACAAGGGCGAACTTGCTGCGACTGCGACAGACAAGATTGTTGCAGGCGGTTTTCTTCATCGACAGACGCTATCGATAAATCGCCCGCATTTATGGAGCACGGCAGAGCCGCACCTGTATCAGCTTGTCACCCAATTGCAGCGTGCTGCAGAGGGCGAGGAAGTCATAGTTGTAGAGAGCATCACTCAAAATATCGGGCTTCGTGAGATCAAGCTGGACCCTCAGCGGGGCTTTTATTTGAACGGCACAAGAATGAAATTGAACGGGGTTTGCGAGCACCACGACTTAGGAGCCCTTGGAGCTGCCTTCTATAAAGAAGCACTGAGAAGAAGGCTTCGAATATTGAAAGAAATGGGCGTTAACGCCATTCGAACCGCTCACAATATGCCGGCAGTAGAACTTTTGGATCTAGCGGATGAGATGGGGCTCTTGGTCGTCTCGGAAGCGTTCGATATGTGGGAAAGAACCAAAACCCCTTACGATTATGCGAGATTTTTTAAGGATTGGGCTAAGGCCGATGTGAAAAGCTGGGTCAAGCGGGATCGGAATCATCCGAGCCTGATGATGTGGAGCATAGGAAATGAGATTTACGACACTCATGCAGATGCAAGAGGGCAAGAAATCACTCGAATGCTTAGGGATGAAGTGCTGAAATACGATCCGAAGCAGAACGGCCGAGTGACTATCGGTTCCAATTATATGCCTTGGGAGAATGCACAAAAGTGTGCGGATATCGTGAAGGTTGCCGGCTACAACTACGCGGAAAAGTATTACCATAAGCACCGTGAGGATCATCCCGATTGGATCATTTACGGCAGCGAGACGGCCTCTCTCGTTTCAAGCAGAGGCATTTATCGTTTCCCGTTCGAGAAGTCCATTCTTGCTGATGATGACGAGCAGTGCTCAGCTCTGGGAAATAGTGCGACGAGCTGGGGAGCCAAGTCAGTTGAGGCCTGTATTATCGCCGAAAGAGAAGCGCCTTTCTCTCTAGGGCAATTCATATGGACCGGCTTCGACTATATTGGGGAACCGACGCCATATCATACCAAGAACTCTTATCTCGGACAGATTGATACAGCTACTTTCAAGAAAGATTCGTATTACATCTACCAATCGGCATGGACTGATTACAGGACGAATCCGATGGTCCATATTTTTCCCTATTGGGACTTTAATCCGGGCCAATTGATCGATGTTCGAGTGTGCTCGAATGCGCCGAAAATCGAACTGCAATTGGGTGGTGCTATCGTGGGAACTTTTGATATCAATCATGAGCATGGAACCCAGCTGGTCGGCTGGTGGAAGCTTCCTTATGAAGCAGGAGAATTGAAAGCAATAGCCTATGATGAAATGGGCCGTGTAATTGCGACAGATATTAGAAGATCCTTTGGGGATACGAAGAAGATTTGTCTCCTGCCGGATAAAGATAGCCTGATGGCCGATGGTACGGACTTGATCTTCCTGGAAATCTACATGGAAGATTCAGATGGCAATCCGGTGGAGAATGCAAGCAATCGGGTTCGTGTCGAGGTGACTGGGGAAGGCCGTTTGCTTGGTTTGGATAATGGCGACAGCACGGACTATGATCCGTATAAAGGGGTCAGCAGAAGACTATTCAGTGGCAAACTTATGGCGATCATCGGGGCTACCCTGGAGCCCGGCAAGATTCGGGTTGAGGTTTCTTCAATCGGTTTGGAGAGTCAAACGGTGGAATTTGATGCTCTTCCAGTAAGGGGTGAAACATCCTTAGCTGGGGTTTCCACCCACACCAAGAATCAAGAGCTGCCGCTGGTCATGGGAACCGTAGACGAAATCCCTTTGCGCAAGCTTGAAATCGTAAGCCCGTCCGGTCAAATGTTCGACGGATCGAGAAAAGAGATGACGGTGCAAGCCTACCTGTATCCCGCTGATACTTCCTATCAAGAAGTCGAGTGGAGTGTAGTGAATGATTCGGGAATTGCCTCCAACCTTGCGAAGGTGGAAGCATTCGGTCATGAAGCGAGAATCACGGCGTGGGGCGATGGAGATTTCCGGCTTCGCTGTATGAGTAAGAACGGTACGAACAAGACGAAGCTCATCTCCCAGCTGGAATTTAAAGCATCGGGACTCGGCACAGCTTACAAGGATCCTTATGGATTTATCTCTGCCGGCCTTTTTGATTACAGTAAAGGGGAGGTTGGAAACGGGAACGAGAGAGGCGTAGCTACAAGCCGGGACGGTGAAACTGAAGTTGGGTTTCGTGATATTGATTTCGGAACGCACGGGTCCGATCTGCTTACGATTCCGATTTTCGCCTTGTCCAGTGAAAAGTATTCCCTGCAAATTTGGGAAGGCATGCCGGATGAAGAGTGCAGTGTACTCCTAGCGGATGTCATTTATCAGAAACCGTCCAAGTGGAATGTGTATCAAGAAGAAACCTATCGGTTATCCAAGCGTCTTTGCGGGATCACTTCCATTTGCTTCGTCCTACAGAAGAAGGTGCACATCAAGGGTTTTTCGTTCCAAAAGCAGAACAGAACCTTCGAGAAAAATTACGCTACGGAATGCGACCGCATTTATGGCGATACGTTTACGATTTCGGAAGCCAGCGTTGAAGGGATAGGAAATAATGTTTCTTTGGAATTCGACCAAATGGATTTTACAAGCCTAGGGGCAACGCAGCTTGTCGTCTATGGTCGATCACTTCTTGATAAAAATACCATTCATATTCGTTTCGCTAATCCGGAAGGTGAGGGAAATCAACTCATCGAGTTTACAAAGTCCGATGGTTACGAAGAGCGGGTATTTGAATTGGAAAAAATAACAGGCCTCCAAAAAGTAATCTTTCTATTTTTGCCGGGAAGCCATTTCGATTTCGGTTGGTTTCGATTTGAGAGGTCGTTTACCTGAATGAACATAAACTAGCGGAGGTATCACGATGAGTCACATCACGAACGCATATGCCTGCTGGTTGAGCAATGCGCCGATAAACGATGATAAGAGGGTAGAGGAATATCGGGAGTGGGCGCGGGAGCTCGCCGTTCCCAGTCCTGTATCAGAGGTGCTTCAGACTGCGGTCGCGGAGTTGATGGATGGTCTCGATGCCATGCTTGGAGTGAGGCCTCTCCGTTCAACGGCTTCCAATGGGAGCGCCTGCATTCTGATCGGCGTTCGCGGGCAGTTACAGGATCTTGATGCAAAGTTAAGTTGGCAGGATGGATCCGAGGACAGTTACGTGATCAGAAACGTATCGAAAGATGGACAATCAAGGATTGTGGTTGCCGGTCAATCGGCCAAAGGAGCCTTGTACGCGGTTTTCCATCTTCTGCGGCTAATGAAATGCGGCGAGAGTTTGGCAGATCTTGCGATAACGGAAACGCCTGCGAACGGATTAAGGATGCTAAACCAATGGGATAATATGGACGGTTCGATTGAACGAGGCTATGCGGGAAAATCCATATTCTACCAAAATAATGAGATTGTTCGAGACATGTCCCGAATCCGTGATTATGCCCGCTTGCTGGCATCGGTGGGGATCAATGCCGTTTCGATCAATAACGTGAACGTACACTCCGTAGAATCCTTGCTGATTACGGATAAGCTGCTGCCGGATGTCGCCCGGGTCGCCGGCGTATTCCGGCGCTATGGAATCTCAACATTCCTAAGCGTCAACTACGCCAGTCCGATGCAGCTTGGATGCCTGACCAGCGCTGACCCACTTGACGAAAGCGTCAGGCAGTGGTGGAAGGAGAAAGCTGAGGAGATTTACCGAGATATCCCGGACTTTGGCGGCTTCCTGGTAAAGGCAGATTCCGAAGGGCGACCTGGGCCGTTCACTTATGGGCGTGACCATGCAGATGGTTCGAATATGCTGGCGGAAGTGCTTCAGCCCTTCGGTGGGATCGTCATTTGGCGCTGCTTCGTATACAATTGTCAACAGGATTGGCGCGATAGCAAGACCGACCGGGCGAGAGCGGCATTCGATCATTTTACACCACTTGATGGAAAATTTCGCGATAACGTCATTCTGCAGATTAAGAACGGACCCATGGATTTCCAGGTTCGCGAGCCGTTTTCTCCGCTTCTCGGAGCGATGTCCGCTACGAATCAGTTGCTGGAGCTGCAGATTACGCAAGAGTACACGGGCCAGCAGAGACATCTGTGCTACCTGATCCCCCAGTGGAAAGAGGTTCTCGATTTCGATACGTTTGCCCATGGGAGCGGAAGTACGGTTGCGAAAGTAGCAAGCGGCCAGTTATTCGGGAGACGGCTTGGGGGCATTGCGGCGGTATCGAATATCGGAGACAACCCGAATTGGACCGGACACACGCTTGCACAAGCCAATTTATATGGGTTTGGAAGGCTTGCTTGGAATCCGCAGCTATCAGCTGAGCAAATCACGCTAGAATGGATCAACATGACATTCGGTTCTGACCCCGATGTAGTACGCAGTGTGTCGAAGATGCTTCTCGATTCGTGGAGAATCTATGAAAATTACACAGCTCCTCTTGGCGTAGGATGGATGGTCAATCCGGGTCACCATTATGGTCCGAACGTAGACGGTTACGAATATTCGAGATGGGGGACGTACCATTTTGCCGACCGCCACGGCATTGGCGTAGATCGAACCATCAAATCGGGAACAGGGTACACATCCCAATACTTTGCACCGCGTTCGGAATGGTACGAGTCGAGGGAGTTATGTCCAGATGAACTGCTTCTCTTTTTCCATCATGTGCCATATACGCACAAACTGAAGACGGGTAAGACGGTCATTCAGCACATCTACGATACTCACTTCGACGGCGTTCTTCAGGCGGAGGAATTGGCCCAGATCTGGAGTTTAATAGAGGGGAAAATAGATGCAGAGCGCTTCGAAGATGTGAGGAGCCGACTGCGAGAGCAAGCGGCACATTCGAAGGAGTGGCGCGACCAGATCAATTCCTACTTCTTCCGCAAATCGGGCATTCCTGACGAGTACGGCCGCATCATAAATTAAAAAATGGAAGACGGGACAAACGAGATGACTTGGTCACCGGAGTCTGTCTACAGTTCCGTCTTTATTTTGTTGATCAATTCATATAAGGGATGGTTTGGATGGCGATTACAATTGGACAGGTTATTGATCGATTGTTAGAGCAGGCTCCAGTAAACGAGCCCACTGTGGATTCATTGAGAGTCGGATCGGTGCAAACGGAAGTAACGGGAATTGTCGTTGTTTTTTTGGCCACGCAGGCTGTAATCGAGCAGGCTGCGGCTTTAGGAGCCAACTTGATCATTTCACATGAAGGGACGTTTTACCGCCACCAGGAGGATATGAAGGGGGAGCAGGATGATTCGGTTATCAACGAAAAGCGCGAATTGCTTGAGCGTACCGGAATTGCCATTTATCGTTATCACGATCATATTCACCGTTACAAAACGGACGGAATTATGATGGGGTTAATAAACGCACTGGGCTGGGCGCCCTACGTTGAAGAGCATTTGCCCGCCGCAACGGTTGTGCAAATTCCTTGTATGACCCTTGAACGAACGGTGCAATACTTGAAAGAAAAGCTTCAAATACCATTCGTGCGCGTTGTGGGGGAAATAGAGATGCCTTGCACGCGCATTGGACTATTGGCAGGCTACAGAGGGGGAGCAGCCTTGGTACTCCCATTGCTGAAAGATTATAATCTCGACCTAGTTATCGCCGGAGAAGGGCCGGAATGGGAAACGCCGGAATATATTCGCGACGCTGTTCATCAAGGCAAGAACAAGGCATTCATCGCATTGGGTCATGCGGAAAGCGAAGAGCCCGGCATGAAGGAATTGGCGGGACGATTGCGGGAACAGTTCCCCGGCCTTCCCGTTCATTTTATAAGGGAAAAACCTTTATTTCTTATTTTGTAGTTCAATTAGGAAGAATGAAGCGACTTCTCCACTTATTATAGTGGAGAAGTCGTTTGACATTGAGCTATAGATGGATTCTCCTAGAATAGTGATGTCGTTTTTACACACCCACAAAGTAGTGGTATTTTTGAACAAAGTAACGGCACATATGAAAGCGTGTTCTTGATATACTTAAATCAACTAAGAGTTGGAGAGTGAAGAGAATGTTGAAGGTAGCGATTATTGGAGCAGGCGCGATTTCAAGAGCGCACATTGAAGGGTACTTACAATTTCCGGAACGATGCCAGATTGTTGCGATTAGTGATATTTATGTGGAGAAAGCGAAGGAGCGCATTGACCAATTTCAGTTAGCTGCCAGGGCGGTTAAGGATTATAAAGAACTGCTACAGGAGGATATAGATCTCGTTTCCATCTGCACACCCCCATATACGCATTCAACCCTTGCAACTGAGTTTCTTGAGGCGGGCTCTCATGTTATGGTTGAGAAACCGATGGCCTCTTCACTCGAAGAGTGCGACCTGATGAACGACGTTGCCAAGCGGACAGGCAAGATTTTATCGGTAGTGGCGCAGAATCGTTTCAAAACGCCGATGATGAAAATGAAATCCGTTCTGGAAAGCGGACTAATGGGGAAAATTGGTCACGTACAAGTTGACTCCTTCTGGTGGCGTGGGCATTGCTATTATGATCTCTGGTGGCGCGGTACATGGGAGAAAGAAGGCGGCGGTCCAACACTGAATCACGCTGTTCATCATATCGATGCGCTGCTTTGGATGATGGGTAGTCCAACGGAAGTCCAAGCTTTCATGAGCAACGTTTCCCATGATAATGCGGAGGTCGAAGATCTGTCCATCGGCATGTTGCGCTTTGCGAACGGTTCTTTGGGGCAAGTAACTAGTTCAGTAGTTCATCATGGAGAGGAGCAGCAACTGATATTTCAGGGAGCGAGAGCG
This sequence comes from Paenibacillus alginolyticus DSM 5050 = NBRC 15375, assembly GCF_000422905.1. Lineage (GTDB taxonomy): Bacteria > Bacillota > Bacilli > Paenibacillales > NBRC-103111 > Paenibacillus_E > Paenibacillus_E alginolyticus. The sequence continues at coordinate 69,273 of NZ_AUGY01000029.1, read as the reverse complement.
CGAGTTTCCACTCCATGGAAGGTGACGGCATCAAATTCAACAGCCAATGGCTTCCCTGAGCCGAATCATGAGCTAGAGGCTCAATTGCAAGCTTTCTATGATGAACTTCAGGAAGTTGTGCATGAAGGACATACTGGGCAAATCGATGATGTATTAACCGCTATTGAAACAGGAGTTCCTGTACTTATTGACGGCATCAGCGGACGTCAAACACTAGAGCTTATTACTGCTATATATAAATCAGCAAGTACTGGGGAACTCGTGAAACTCCCACTGACGAATGAAGATGCATTTTATACAAGAGAAGGCGTGCAAGCGAATGCGACCCAGTTCTATGAAAAGAAGACATCTATCGAAAATTTCGTTTCACAGACGATTACGACTGGCAGCAACTATAAATAGTAGATAAGGAGCCGTTTGACGATGCAGAAGAGTGATGGTATGAATTACACACCTAAATGAAATTTCAATAGAGTATGTCAGCCAGGAGAATTTATAAATCGATAACGATCACTGCTTCGGAGAAAAAGTGATGTCAAACTGACGCTGCCATTGTTTGCGGTATTGGTGCGGCGTGACCCCAATTTATGTTTTAAAAGTCTTACAAAAGTGTGAGCAATTGGGTATACCAATGGTTTCACCGATATGAGCTACAGATTGCTCTGTCGAGATTAATAACTTAACACCCTCCTGCATGCGTCTTGCAATCACGTAATCAGAAATGCTGGAGCCGGTGCACTCTTTAAATAAATGGGATAAATGGTGTGGAGAAAGGTGAAGCTCATTCGCAATTTTCTCCAAACGTAAAGATTCGGTGTAATGCCCCTCCAGCCATGCGAGAATTCGCTCTGCTTGGTGGGGCTTTCTTGCTGTACTTGTACTAATTTGGCCTGAACTTAGTTCCCAAATGTTCTTAAATTCGTGGAAAAAAGCAATTAAAAACAAAGAGTACTCTTCGAAGGCATCTATCTTACTTAAAGTGGATTGTTTATGATCCAACATTTGGAAAATAAGGTGAAATTGTTCTTTCTCACAAAGGTTATATAAGCAAGGGTAGGGTAGCTTGTTTGAATGAATATGTCTAAAAAAAGCCAATAAACTTGGCCATTTTTCGAAATAAGCTTCGTAAAGAGAAGGCTCGAACTGAACGATAGAACGAACGAAGGGGACTTCTGGACTTAGTTCCATCTGGATATGGTGCAGTTGGTAAGGCTGGAAAACACACAACATACCGGACTTAACTTCGTAACTTTTCTGATCAACTATAAGGGTTCCATTCCCTTCATGGACGATCAGAATTTCAATGCCTTGATGGGCATGGAAAGTTCCTTGAAATTGTTCTTTTCCTGTACTTTTTCGTTGATATGCAAAATACAGCATTATTTCGTTTAAACCAATAGGTTGAATATAAGACATCAGGCTCACATCCTTTAAATCATATTAGTTTACAGGAAGTAAGAAGAGAGGACCCCCAATTCCTATAAGGAGATGGAGGTCCATTTTTCATTAAACGCCTGAATATGCCATAAATCCGCCATCTACGGGAATTGTTGTGCCTGTTACGAAGCCAGACATATTTACATCGGTTAGCCAAAGTAGAGTACCAAGGAGATCTTCCGGTTTGCCGAAACGCCGCATGGGCGTGTGAGTAATAATTTTAAGCGATCGATCTGTAAGAGACCCATCTTCTTTAAGTAAAAGCTTCTCATTTTGCTGTGTCAGGAAAAATCCTGGAGCAATTGCGTTGACACGTATTCCGCTCTCAGCTAAATGTACAGCCAGCCATTGAGTGAAGTTGTTAATGGCTGCTTTGGCAGCACTGTAAGCAGGCACCTTGGTCATAGGTGAAGGTGCGCTCATAGATGAAATATTGATAACGCTTGTGCCTTGCTTGCCAAGCATCTGCTTTACAAATATTTGAGTTGGAATCAAGCTACCAACGAAGTTCAGATCAAGCACATTACGAAAGCCAGTAACGCTTAAATCGAAAAATGTTGTTAAGTTCGGATTGCTTAGATCTTCCGCATTAAAAATCTCATTTGTTGTATTTGCACTTGGATGGTTACCGCCGGCTCCGTTGATTAAGATATCGCAGGATCCGAGTTGCTGAAGGACGACTCCGGCTGCCTGCTGCATGCTGTCTACGTCTGTGACATCACAAGCAATAGTAATGGCATTACCGCCAATTGAATGGATTTCAGCCACAACCTCTTGACCCTTTTCAAGTGTACGATTCAAAATGGCTACTCGAGAGCCTTGACGAGCAAGTTCTAATGCCATGGAACGACATAACACACCTGCCCCGCCAGTAATGACGATTACTTTATCTTTCAGTGATGGATGATTAGTTAATGTACTCATTCGTTTTCTACCGCCTTTTGGGTTAGTGAATTTTTGGAATACGCATCCCAAAGTCCCCAGAGATACATAATGCCAAGAGCGCGATCGTATAGGCCATAGCCTGGACGACATTGTTCATTCCATATATGTCTGCCGTGATCTGGTCTGCAAAAACCATCAAAATTATTTTGATGCAGTGCTTGAACGATTCCAGACATATCAACAGTTCCGTCTTGCGTGCGGTGTGAGGTTTCGATGAAATCCCCATTATCGTAAACACGGACATTACGCAAATGTGCAAATGGAATGCGATCAGCAAATTCATGCACCATCGCAACTATATTATTGGAAAGGTTAGCTCCAAGAGATCCGCTGCAAAGTGTGAGTCCGTTATACGGACTAGCGTGTAGGTTTAAGAAACGTCGAATGTTTGTCTGGTTCGTCATTATTCGCGGGAGTCCGAATATCGGCCATGGCGGGTCATCCGGATGAATGGCCATTTGAATATCGTGTTCGGCAGCAACTGGAATAATAGCGTCCAAAAAATATTTGGCGTTATTGAACAAATCTTCTTCGGTCACATCGCGATAGGCATCAAACAACTCGGTTAAGCGACCCAGGCGTTCTGGCTCCCAACCAGGCATTGTAAAATTCGGGTTTGCATTTATTCGTTGAACTTGCTCGTCTAAATTTAGATTGGCTATTTTACTTTGTTCATAAAATAAGGCTGTAGACCCGTCTTCAAGGACTTTATGTAAATCTGTTCGTACCCAATCAAATATAGGCATGAAGTTATAGCAAATCACTTTGACGCCAACAGCTGCAAGTTTAACGATTGTTTTCTTATAATTTTCGATATATGTATCTCGAGTAGGAAGTCCTAGTTTAATATCCTCATGAATGTTTATACTTTCCACGACTCTCAAATGGAGACCTACATGATCGGCTTTTTCTTTTAACACCATGATTTTATCCATCGGCCATTCTTCGCCCACCGGGATGTCATGCAGTGCCCAGACGATGCCCTCTACGCCGGGAATTTGCTTAATTTGGTCAAGACTGACCGTGTCATTGCCTTCGCCAAACCATCGGAATACCATTTTCATACCCGTTGTCTCCTCCCGTTATTTGAAGTATGTAGGGAATTTTTGCTTGAGCAACGCTTGATCTAAAATGGTCAAATGCATATGCTCACTCATTATTTTTTCTGCCTTAACTTCGTTGCTTTCTTGAATGGCTTCCACCATTTGTTGATGCTGAGTAAAAAGATCATCCCAATGATGGTCAGCCGCAAGCCTTAGCATTCGGGTCCTGTTTAGGTGTACATTGATTTGTTGAATAACCGCCCATGTATTGAGTTTTCTACAGCCTTTAAAGAGAGTTCTATGGAAGGCTTCATCATATTCAAACATTTTTTTATAATCCTGATCGGCGACACATTTTCTCTGCAAAATAAGGTTGGTTTGAAGAGCATCTAATTCTTCAGAAGGAAAGCTGAGGCAAGCCAATCGAATGACAGCGCATTCTAGCTGTTCGCGCATGAATCGTGCTTCTTCCACAAGCTCTAAGTCGATGAGAGAGACAACCGTTCCGCGTTGCGGGTAGATATCCAACAATCCTTCCTGAGATAGTCGAACAAAACTTTCTCTTACTGGCGTTCGGCTAACACCAAACTGAATCGACATTTCTTTTTCTGAAATACTTGTACCAGGAAGTAGCTCGTTACTTAAAATTTGCCCCTTAAGTGTGTGGTAAACAGCTTCACGTGCGGAATGAATCGGTGGTGTGGTTGTATAGTTCATTGAGCAACTCCTTAGTATCATTACTACCATACTACCACACTTGTATGGTAGTATGGTAGTGAAATCTAATTGGTATTCAGTCTGTCAAAAGCAACTGAGTCGTTCAAAGGTTCTAGTAGATAAGCTATCTCTTCTTCCGATGACGGTTCTGGCGCAAGGATTTAAAAAGTTCGCAGTTACCCTACAAACTTTACTTTGTCTATGCCACTAAACCAAATATCTTATTTAGCCATTCAACAGCAGTGAGGACAGTCGAATTATCATCGGCCTGTCCTTTCCTTATCATATGTAAAGCCTCAATTCCCTTTAACGTCTGATCCGCTGTAAGAAACGATTTGAAACCAAGCATTGGTTTTGTGATTTTCTTTATGAACCGATGATCTTGCTCCACAATGTTGTTTAGATACTTTGTCTGTCTAATCAAGGTTTCTTTTGGTAGGGATTTCTCATTTATTAATTCTTGTATTGCTGGTGGATATGCTGGATTTTTATCCAAGGTGATTACACGTGGGATTTGAGTATGTGGAGAGGACAAAGCCCAACGAATGTCTATCGTTAAATTTATTCTAAAATACAAGGCGTTATAGTTCCAATATATAAAACATATTATGATTATAGGAAATTCCTATATGTGGTTCTGTGTTATCTCAAAGGTTACTCAACTAACGGATACGATAGCGGTTTGAGCGATACAGATAAAAAGACAGTGGAATTTAAAACAACAGATGGCGGAGAAACGTTGGGGGAACGTCCATGGATAACATCGGAAACCGCTATATGCTCGATCAACCGCTTAAGCGGATGACGAACGGGCTGTTGTTAAGAGGGATGGATCTGACCTGCAAACGTGATGTTCTTCTATATACATTTCAAGAGACCGACGAATCAGCGCATCAGGAAGCTTTGCGTTGGCTGAGAAAAGCGTCCCAGATGTCCGACGAGCATTTCATGCACATTCTGGACGCCGGTTCGGAAGACGGAACATTGTTCGCCGTTCTTCAGGCGGTAACTGGAAGTCCTATGTCCGATCGGCTGAGAGATTTGGAAATAACGGGGCACAAGGCACTCACGTATGTGCACGAACTGGCCAAGGGCATTCGAGAAACTCGCCGCAAACGGCTGTTGGAATGTTCCGTTGACGCGGAAAATCTGTGGATTGAAGATAACGGCCGGTTGCGGATCATGAACTTTTGGTCGGAAGGGAAGAACGGACGACGCGGTGTACCAGGGCTGGCTCTGCTTCTGTACCAGTTGGGTGCCAAAACGGATATTCCCACATCCTCTATTAGTGCCTACTCATTCGAGCTGAACCGGTTGTTTGCGGATTTGTCGGATGTTACTCGGGAACGTGCCATAGCTTTGGCCTGCAAGGCGTATGAAGGGATATGCACGCTTGCCGATTTTCAGCAGGAGCTGGAAGTACTGCTCGATTTCGGCGGCGATAGGAAGGAGCCACTTCTTACATCGGCTTTACCAGAAGTCTACGATATAATGGCGTCCAGAGGACGGGAGCGGAAAGCCGTCATACGTGAGTCTCATGCGTTTGTAGAACCTAAAACCGGGGAGAGAAAGGCCGAGGACCGAACGGCAGATGGGCGTAAGCCCGGGAAGCCTCAGGCGCGCATCAGTGCGGCTTCTGACCGCAAAATGGCTGAACTAAGCGAGCTGTTCCGCAAATCGTTCCAGCTGCGCAAATGGCATCTGTTTGCTTCCGTCGGCTTCTGTGTGCTCGTTCTGCTGCTCTGGCTATCACTTCGTCCGCACTCGGACCATGTGAATGGTTCTAAACCGCAGATAATTCCGACGCCCGAATCCACAGCGGTATCGGTGTATCGTACCGAACCGCCTTCCGCGTCGGCATCCGCGATGCCAGCTCGAACGGAAGCACCGACGGCTAAACCTCTAGACGCCGAAGTTCAGCCGGCAGACGATGGCGCGGTACAAGCCAAGGCGGGCGTTGTCCCGGATTTGGTCGCTCATACAAGGGAGGATGCCGAGAAGATGGCAATTGCCTCCGGGCTTCGATACCAGTTTTTACTGGAATCGAATGTCGCCGATAAAGGGGTCGTATTCAAGCAAGACCTCACTCCCGGAACTGCCGCCAAAAATGGCGACCGCATCACGTTCTGGGTGAGCAAAGGGAAGTAAATCGGCGACAAGAAACTGATCGGGTACCATTTGATGATATCTTATCAGTAGAATTGGTGGGATAGTTCTTTTGCTAGAACAATACTAAAGAAAGGCATGCTGGCAACTCAGCATGCCTCTTTCCTCTGAGAAGTGATTGCGAGGGAAGGGCAGTAGAGCGTGGTGGAACGACTATTCTTCATCGCTCCCTTTGTGATAAGGGTCACAGTAGTTATACCTAAACACAAAGTACATCTTGACCGGTTGTAATTCAAATGAAGATAAAGCTTCGACTACCATATTCACGCTTCGGGCCATATGGCCCTTGGTCCGGCAGAGGCATAGGCAAAGTCAGCCGGACTCCCTCTCAGCAGCCACGTAACGTTTATATTTGGTGGCTGCAGCACGTAAGAACGTGGATTCGATGTCCAGGTATGCTAAAATGATGTCATATCGGACAAGCCTATCTGAAGACCGATAGAATTAACGCGATTGGAGGAAAGAAAATGCAGCTCATCGACAAAACAAAAGTCCAGCAATCTATCGATATCCTTATCGATCGGGATTTATATATCCATCTCGAGATGACGACAGGAGCTTACGCCGCGCATCTGGATCGTACGAAACATCCGGCCGCGACCTTTATTTCGAACGCCGTTATTCGTTATTCCCACGGCGCGATTTCAGGGGACGGGCCTTATCGCGTAGGCTTGAAAACGGAGAAAGGCTGGGTTTATTCCGAGGGACTTACCCACTATGAAGAGACGGATTCCGAAAGGCTCATCCTTGCGGGTCACGATACGGCGGGAAAACTCGTCGTGGCGTTGCAATTGAGCCGGGAACCATTCTAAGGTAAAGGGGGATTCGAACAAATATGGAACGACACATCTTAGTTGTGCTACCGCATCCGGACGACGAAGCGTTCAGCGCGTCAGGGACGCTTGCCATGCATCTCGGCCAAGGATCGGAAGTTACTTACGCTTGTTTGACTTTAGGAGAAATGGGCCGCAACATGGGCATACCGCCTTTCGCCAACCGGGTCACTTTACCCGCCATACGCAAGCAGGAACTGGAAGCTTCTTGCCGTGCCATCGGCATCCAGGATATCAGAATGCTCGGATTTCACGATAAAATGATCGAATTCGAGGATAAAGCGCAGTTGGACGGAAGCATCGAAGCGCTCATGAAAGAGCTGAATCCTTCGTTGGTCATCACTTTCCACCCGACGCTAAGCGTTCATCCCGATCACAACGCATGCGGGGCGGCGGTAATCCGAACGATGGGCAGAATGCCTGCCGACCGAAGGCCGACCGTGCATTGCATGGCATTCGCTAACAATCACGAACAAGAGATCGGCAAGCCCGATATCATTAATGACGTTAAGGGTTTCCTGAAACAGAAGATGGCGTCTATTCAAGCCCATAAGTCCCAGTTCCAAGCCGCCGAATTGTTAGGCAACAAGAAATTATCGGATCCGGAAATCCAGGCGCGCTTCGGAACGGAACGATTTTGGACGTATCGATTCGCATAAAACATTATCATAATTCATGAAAGGCCATCCTCAATGCGGGATGGCTTTTTTTAGCATTCAGATTATTTACATGCATGAAAAACGAACGAAACATCTAATGCTCAATCTGATACATCTCCTTGTATACTTAGGTCATTATTAAAAGACGAGCTGGAGCAAAGGAGAGGGTTGGATGGATTCTTTATGGAAATAAAAGTGGGGAATGTCATTCATAATATAAGAAGCGTGCGTAAAATTTTACATTAAGAGCACAAGATTCGAGTCACAGGATTATGCACCGACAGGTCTAGAAATGGTTCAAAGCATCCCTCAGATACTTCCGTGATTGCTCCTTTATTAAAACTAAGAAATTAGTTTAGCTATTAGAAAAGCAAAGCCTGCCGCTACCCCCCCTACGAATGTTGTTTGCCAGGCACTTTTGATTGGTTTAGATCCGGTGAATTTTCCCTTAATAAAGCCAAATATAAAAAGAGCAATTAATGTGACAAAAACTGAAACGATCAGCGCAGATTGCGGCTTTTGAATGAATATATAAGGGGATAAAGGAATGATGCCGCCTACAATGTAAGACAATCCGATCGTTAATGAACTATTTCGAGCTCTTTTAGGTTCGGGTTCCTCCAGTCCCAGTTCGTGTTTCATCATGAAATTAACCCATACTTCCGAATCTTCGCTAATCGCTTTTACTACAGCGGTAACTGTTGGCTCAGGAAGGTTCCATTCGCGCAAGATGTCTGCTACCTCTTCCCGTTCCCGTTCGGGTAATTCAACAATTTCTCTTCGTTCACGTTCCAATTCGGATAAATAATGTTCCCGATCCGTACGCGCAGCAAGATACCCACCTAGTCCCATAGCAATAGATCCTGCCGAAATTTCTGCCACTCCCGCAATGACAACTAGACTTGTGTTAGAAATGGTTCCGGATAATCCGGCAGCAAGGGCAAATGGGACGGTCAATCCATCCGCCATTCCGATCACAATATCCCGAATAAGGTCTGAAGCCAAAAAGTGTTTTTCTTCATGCCTCTCTTTTTGCATAACATTTTCTTTTTGTTGCATGAAGTTTCTCCCTTCGTTTAGTTCGAGGCATTTGCAAGCTCGCTTTGTTATTATGTAAATAAAGGGATAATTTTATTTTTAAAGCTGATTACTGTCGTTCGAAAGGTGGATGAGGAGGTTTTCATTGGACAGATTTTGTTGTGCTAACGAAGAACGATAGCTCAATAATTAAATTAAAAAGGGCTTCCGGCGTGGATCGGTATCAGCGTTGTGCTAACTGACAGAATAGTTTAACCAACCAAAAAAAACATAGCGTAAAAATAATTAATGTATATTCGGAAGGAATTGGAGAAAGATATTCTTGGTTTTTCCAAAAAGTAAAATATATGGAGGAGTAAGCATGAGGAAACTAATGTTATTATTATGTATTGCAAGTGTGGCTCTAACTTTCGCTTTCCCATTAATATCAAATGCTATTGAACCAGAGTTAAAATTAACCGTAGGGCAGGAAATGACAAAGATTCTTGGCAGCACCAATTGGCAAGGTACTAAAGTTTATGATAAGAATAAAAATGACTTAACAAAGGAAAATGCAAATTTTATCGGTCTTGCGAAATATGATAATAAAACAGCCAGATACGAATTCTTCGATAAAGAAACAAAACTAAGCCGTGGAGACTATGGAACTTTTTTCATCACAAATGATGGGAAGCTAAGAGGATTAATCTCCGAATCGAAGGGGTCCCGGGTTATTGTTGAAATAACCAAACTGACAAAAGATATGTTCACCTATAAAAGAATGGGTAAGGATGCTAATGGCAATGACATCGAAGTGTTCGTGGATCACATACCATATACTATAACCGAACTTGCCTTTACTACTCCGGATAAGACATTGCAAACCTACACAGGTAAAGTAGTGACAGACGTTGATGGGGATCAAATTTTATCTAATACCTTATGGCAAGGTACAGTAGCATTAGATGAAAAAGGAAATAATGTCTCGAGCTATAATGGGAATTTCTTAGGACTAGCTAAATATGACTTTAAAACAAATAAGTATGAATTTTTCGATGCGAAAACAGGACAAAGCCGTGGAGACTATGGATATTACAATGTAGTTCATGGAAATAAGCTAAGAGCTCATATATCGGAAGGAATGAAGTACGGTGCAGTTCTTGAGCTTACAGAGTTGAATAATAATAAATTCACTTATAAAAGAAAAGGTAAAGATAAGGATGGAAATGAAATTTTCATCACCGTTGAGCATGTACCTTATAAAGGTCCTTTCAAGCTAAAATTCAGTCACTAAATTAATATTATGGAACTGACAGTGGAATTGGCGTACAAACTGACAAACAGTTTGATGCGCCTTTTTTATTCTTATAACAATATTTTTTCGTAGTCCTAACGGGAAACTAAACTTTCACGTCAAATTGGAAGGGCAAAGACGTGTTGCTGAAGCCGAGTTTATAGAAATTATCGGTTTATCACAAACCCTAGAACTGAGTAGAGGTAGATTAAATATTCCGCTAACGGAGAACGATAGTTGAAAAAACGTAAAAAGGATACCGCGTGCAGCCTATTGTGCTAATGGGCAGTCTTGCGAATGTGGAATGTCTTATTTCATAATATTTTTAGAGAGGGATAAAAATGATTACATTAGATTTAATGAATTCGACAGAATTCCAGGAGTACCTGAAGTCTGCAATTAATAGCTATGCAAAAAGCATCGTCCAATCTGGTAATTGGAACGAACAGGAATCTATTAGTAAGGCAACAGAACAATATGCACACCTTTTGCCTGATGGCGAGAATACCACTGATAACAAACTATTTACAATTCGTTCTGATGGACAAAAGGTTGGAACGATTTGGCTTGCAGTGAAACCAAACAACAAAGGGTTTATATACGATATAAAAATTAGTGAAGATTACCGAGGGCAAGGATTTGGTAAGCAAGCGATGGAAGATATAGAAAAGGTGGGAAGAGAATTTGGCATCAAGAATATAGGACTTCATGTCTTTGTTCATAACCAAATTGCTCGTGGTTTATATGAAAAGTTAGGCTATAAAGAAACGAGCATCGTAATGGCAAAAGAATTATAAACTCTATGTCTTGTTCAACTAACGAAAAACGATAGTCGAGGGGCTTGCTTTTCAGCAGCTCCTCTTTTATTTATTAAAGTAACGAGAGTTTAACTGAACAAACAGAAACCATTTCTACTTTCTCATATGTTTAAGACATAAAGGATTTGATCATGAGAGTCAGCTTTTAATCACTATAAGAAGGAGATGAAATAGGTTGGAACAAGTTCAAGAGGTGAATTTTCTTCAAAAGAAACTACAAAAATACATTGAGCGATATATGTACGATGCAGAATTATCAAGTCCAGAAGCATTAAAGGGAATCATTGAACTAGTTCGCTCGCATCCAGAGGATAAACCGAAACAAACAAAAACTCCCGATGAGCCATCGGAAGCATAAAGCGATTTTCAAATTAGTAAGAAAAAAGAAATCATAGCAGTTATTGTGCTAACGGATAACTATAATTGAATAATAAAAGGTCAGTTTGCTTCAGCAGACTGACCTTTTATTATTACGTTTATTCTTCTTAATGATAACTATATTCTATGACTATGAGTATGGTATTGGAATTATCTTTTACTAAGAAATTGACAATTTGCCTTAACGAACCTTTCTCCAATGGTGCTTAATACAATTTCTTCATCATGAGATTCAATTATTACATTCTCACCTATAAGTTCACCTTGTAAAAAGATCGAGATTGGCTGCTGAAATACACGCATTCGTTCAAAGTCTGAAGGTTCTTTTAGTTGACGTTGTTTTGGCATTGTTATGTCCCTTTATGAAATAATTATCTATTAAATAATTTCATAAATATGAAATTATTTAATTTGACAGTTGGCTGCTAGGAACTCGAGCGAATTATCCGACGAACGTTCAGCAGGTGATGAGCAACCATTTGGGCAATCATGACATTACGACTTCTAACAGCGCCGTTTCTTTGACACAGCAATTAATCAGTATTCGTAACCAATATCCCGCATTAAGGACGGGGTCATTTATGAGGTTGTGGTGCAAAGTTCTAATTTATGATAACGTAATTGAAAATATCATGGGATGGAGCAACTTTTTTTGGAAACGAAAATGGATTTATTTAAATGGAAGCAATATGAATCGGCGATCATTTTACTAACGGTGAGATGGTATTTGAAATATAGTTTAAGCTATCGAGATATAGTCGAAATGATGAGCGAGCGAGGATTAAAGATTTCCCATACGACGATCATGAGATGGGTCCATGAATTTGGACCCGAAATCGACAAACGAATCCGTCCCTTTTTGAAACCTACAAACGATTCTTGGCGGACCGACGAAACCTACGTCAAAGTCAAAGGTCAGTGGAAGTATCTATATCGGGCAGTAGATTCTATGGGGAAAACCATAGATTTCATGTTATCTGAAAATCGGGATATGCAGGCAGCTAAGCGTTTCTTTACAAAGGCTTTGTCCTCTCCACATAATCAAACCCCACGTGTAATCACCTTGGATAAAAATCCAGCATATCCACCAGCCATTCAAGAATTAATAATGGGGAAATCCCTACCAAAAGAAATCTTGATTAGACAGACAAAATATCTAAACAACATTGTGGAGCAAGATCACCGATTCATTAAGAAAATCACAAAACCAATGCTTGGTTTCAAATCGTTTCTTACAGCGGATCAGACGTTAAAGGGAATTGAGGCTTTACATATGATAAGGAAAGGGCAGGCCGATGATAATTCGACTGTCCTCACTGCGGTTGAATGGCTAAATAAGATATTTGATTTAGTGGCATAGTCAAAGTATAGTTTGTCGGGTAACTGCGAACTTTTTTAAATCCTTGCACCAGAACCAAAAATTGTATATCTTCAAAAAATGCATACTGTTGACAACTGATATCGCTTCGCGCATAACAGTTGCAACCTTTACGAAAAAAAACGGCTACCACGCTGTTTACAACGGGTAGCTTTCATTCATTTGTTTGAATCCCGGTATTGGCCCGGCGTAATACCGACCACTTTTTTGAAGGAGCGAATAAAGCTCGACGTATTTGAATAGCCGACTTGCTGCGCGATCAATTCCAGCGTTTCATCTGATCTTCGAAGTAATACGATGGATTTTTGAATACGAAGCTGATCGATATATTCCTTGAAATTTTGTCCCATCGTTTTCTTGAAGTGATAGCTGAAGCCCGAAATCGACATGCTAAAATGATCGGCAATGAGCTGCAGCGAAAATTCAGGATACATACCATTTCCTTCAATAAACGCAAGGATGTCATTCTGTGAGGCTGTTCTGGAAGTTGGCTGTGAGCTGCGAATGAGATCGCAAAGCTTGCAGCAGCTTTCACGCATAATATCGATCATTTGCTCGATCGTGTAACGATGAAGGTAAGAGACGCTGGTCAATTGCAGCAAGCTTTGGTCGCTCTGCCGGAAACGCTGCAGTCCGTTGAATATGACAATGACCGTGTTCAAATAAACAGCTCTGACCATATGCGGCGGCGTACCGTCGTGCCCGATATATGCGATGATGCGCTCCATAACCGATTCAACTGAGGGGACGTCGTTTTTTAAAATGAATAGCTCAAGCGATTGCAGTTGTTCTGCAAAATAGGAAACTGCACTAGTTTGCTGGACTTCGATTTCGTCGAAAACAAGAACCGAGTATTGATTCCGGACCCGAAGATGCTCGGCAGCGCGAATGGCCTGCAAATAAGATAGGTGAGCTCCTTCCGGGGATTGTCCCGGTGTTCCAATTCCGATCAGCGTACGTAGGCCAGTCCGTTCGAGCAGCTCCTGCTGAAGAACGCAGAGATACGCCTTTAATTGAAAGATCGTGTTGTGGGAGCCAACAAAGACGATCTCTTGATTATAAATGCTATTGAAGAAGTACCCTTGAAGTCCTTCTGGCAGTCTGTTCTCCTCCATCCGGCAATATTCAGCAACAGCTTCGATGCCGCCTTCTTTTGTTTCGCAAGAAAGGACAACAACCGTAATATGAGAATAGTTGAAGCAAACTCCGTACGGATCGGCCTCCTTTTGAAACGCGTCCCATGTCGGATAACGGTCGCATATCAGCTCGAACAACAGATTATCACGTATGACAGGCAGCGTGCTTTTTACACTCTCATCCAGCCTGCTGTTGGCGGAGGAAAGTTGATCCAGCGCATACCATATCGTATCGATTTCGTTCATTGTACTCGGCTCTCTTACCGTAAACAGGTTTTTAGCGAAATGGACCAAACCTTTAATCGGATGATAATTTTTACGGATGGACACATAGATGACGATCACTTCGAGTAATAAAATCAAAATAAAAAGAACGACGGTGTTGCGCTGGATCAATCGGATATCTTGCAACGTTTCAGACACAGCCATCAAAGTAACATATTTCCAGCCGTTTTTATCCGATACTTCGTGCGAAACGATAAAAGATTTGCCGTTGATCTGATAAATACCTGATCCGGACCGATGCTCACCCAAGCCGGACACCATATCTTTGAATTCACTCGAATGACTGTAGGAGGTTTCGTTTGAAGCGACCAAACGGTTTCCCTTTGGGTCGAAAATAAAGAAATCACCAGTAAAAGCTTCGGAAACCGACTTCATCAGCCGGATAATCGTTTCCTCTTTCACCATGATGAGCACTGTACCGGGCGAGTTGAGGCCGCCTAACGGTAACGGAGATAAGAACGTCAGCATTCGCGTCCGGTTATTACCGGATACGATGACGTTTTCCGCAGGCCGAACCGTCGATGAAGTCAAGTTGTTCAATTCCTCGAACATGGCTTTATGCGGCCAATTTTCATAATAATATCCGACGCCCGGACTCTCAAAGTCGTGAATACTGTAGGCACTTCCTGTCTTGGCAAACAGAAAGCCGATGCTTTTCACATACAAGAAGGTGTTGTCGATGAATGCATCCGTCGCATTGTATTTCCGCATTTCGTTTGCAATGACGATTCTTTGATAATCGTCGTCCCCAGCCAAGTACAACTTGATCTCCTGGTTGTTCACTAGCTCTGATGGAAGGTTGTACACATAACGGGTGAAAATATCCATCGAGTTCATGAATTGTGCGGTGACATGAGCGTTCCAGTCCATTTCCTTTTGCTTCACAACTTCCGTTGAATTCGGGTAATAGTAGAATAGAATAACGATGACGGGAAACAGCAGCACCAATATATAGGAAATCAACAATTTGGCTAACAGGTTGAACCTGTTTTTTTTCATAAGTGTCCCCCTTCTGGAATACGCCACAAAATAAATATTTAGAGTAAGCGGTTACATGATGAGGTGAACCAATTGTGAAGAAATCACCGACTTCCCATAGGCTCAGATATCCTTTGCTTTGAATTATAATAAAAAATGGAAATATGTAAATAGAGTGGAAACACAAATATTTTTTGAAAAAGAAAATATTGTTTCGATGGAAAATATGGGAACTATCATATTCAATATTTGCACAAGGGTGAGATACAAGGCGGGGTTGTGGTGCAAGAATTTCATTCTTGATATTATTGAAGGTATGGACAACTTGAGATGGTGCAAATTAATATGGAAAATAGTTCAAATATATTCAAGTGGAAACATTTCGAGTCGGAAATAATATTACTAACGGTAAGATGGTATCTTCAATATCGGTTCAGTTATCGAGATTTAGTAGAAATAATGTCTGAACGAGGAATATCCATTTCTCACACAACGATTATGAGATGGGTCCATGAATATTCTCCTGAAATAGCAAAGAGGGTTCGTCCTCATTTAAAGACTGTGAATGATTCATGGCGTTGCGATGAGACTTATATCAAAGTGAAAGGTCATTGGACCTATCTCTACCGTGCTGTGGATTCGACGGGTAAAACGATAGACTTTATGCTTAGCGAGAAAAGAGATGCGAAAGCTGCTGAACTCTTTTTTCAAAAAGCCTTAGCTTTGGATCACGTGCAAACACCAAGAGTGATTACCGTTGATAAAAACCCTTCCTATCCCGCGGCTATTGAAACTCTAAAGAAAACAAAGAACTACCTCAAGATATTTTGATGAGGCAGGTCAAGTATTTGAATAATATTATCGAACAAGATCATCGATTTATAAAGAAAAGGACATGTCCAATGCTTGGTTTTAAATCATTTGAAACGGCTAAGAAAACGATTCAAGGCATTGAAACGATGCATATAATCAAAAAGGGGCAGGTCAAATTGAAAAATTTGTCTGTCCCTAACAACGTTCAACTCTTCCAGCAGTTATTCGGTTCGATGGCGTAACAATCAATTTACAATACTAGAGGTTTGTGTTTATTCATTATTTGCACCACAACCATTTATATCATTACCCGATTTTGACAAGAACATTATCTCATTTTAACAAAGGCGAACAATTGGTGTGTGGGCTTATTGGATGTTTTATAAAAATGAATTTACCCCCTATGAATCATCGGTTTACCTATCACGTCTTAAGATTGTTATCCATTAAAATATTCATATCTATCCCTTAGAGATAGTAGAAGAATAATAAGTCTCATGATAATGGTTAATTCATATGACGGTAGCAACGTCAAAGGATTGAAGGGAGTATTTAGATGTTTTGGACAGTGGAGAAATTACATGCGCGAATCAATGAACTGGAACCGCTTCGCTATCGTGGTGAAAGGGCTATAGATACTTTTCGAATCAAACTCGATGCTGGTGGCGTCATTGGAGACTATCCTTCAGAAGACGGCGAGTGGGATAACATTCGTATAGGTGACCGTTGGAAAGGTCGCGATGTTTACTACTGGCTGGCAGCTGATTTAATTATTCCCGCCGAGTGGAAAGGAAGGAAGGTGCTGGGCCGGTTTAAGCTAGGACAAACCGGAGAAGGAACGAACAGCGGTTTCGAATCGCTTCTGTTTTTAAACGGTGTGCCATATCAAGGTGTGGACTCAAATCATGAGGAAGTATTTTTGCACGAAGAATTGATTGGTTCCAAGGTGCAGCTTCGCTTCCGCTTGTGGTCTGGGCTAGGCGGTTACCAAAGCTGCCGTGAAATGGAAAGCCAGCTGGAATTGGCAACCGTGTGCTGGCTGGATGAAGCATGCGACGATCTGTACTACACGGCCAAAGCTTTGCTGGAAACGGTTCGCATACTGGATGAAAATCGTCCGGAACGGCACGAGCTGCTGTCGATGCTGGATCAGGCCTTTCTGCTACTCGATTGGTCGAGGCCAGGGAGCGATACGTTTTACAGCTCAGTGGCCAGGGCTCAGGAACAGCTTCAAATGGCATTGTCATCGATGCCAAAGCTACACTCGGTTGTGGTTCAATGCATCGGGCACACGCATATAGACGTCGCTTGGCTTTGGCAGCTGAAGCATACACGGGAAAAGGCAGCGAGATCTTTTTCCACGGTGCTGCGTTTAATGGAGCAGTACCCGGAGTACATTTTCTTACAAACGCAACCACAGCTGTATGAGTATATCAAGTCGGATTATCCGCAAATTTATGAGCGCATCAAGGAACGTGTTCGGGAAGGACGATGGGAAGCGGGCGGTGCAATGTGGCTGGAGGCTGACTGCAACCTAGCATCCGGTGAATCGCTTGTGCGGCAGCTTTTGTATGGAACCCGATTTTTCCGTGAGGAATTCGGTGTTGAATGCAAGTATTTGTGGTTGCCGGACGTGTTCGGTTATAGCTGGGCGCTGCCGCAAATCTTGC
The DNA here is from genome assembly GCF_000422905.1 of Paenibacillus alginolyticus DSM 5050 = NBRC 15375. Taxonomy (GTDB): domain Bacteria; phylum Bacillota; class Bacilli; order Paenibacillales; family NBRC-103111; genus Paenibacillus_E; species Paenibacillus_E alginolyticus. Next base: position 51,706 of record NZ_AUGY01000029.1, on the reverse strand, counting down.
GAAAATCCGGAATTGAGTCATTTATGACAACAAAAATCAGCTGGAATCAATATAATCGGATGCCTCATGACACTTTTATGTGGCGGGGGATTGATGGAACGGAAGTACTGACGCATTTCATAACGACGCCTGATCCTGGTTCAAGTGAAGGAGCCTTCTACTATACGTACAACGGGAAAGTTACGCCATCGTCAGTACAGGGGATTTGGGATGCCTACCGTGATAAGGCGCTGAATTCGTCTTTACTGCTTGCTTATGGATTCGGGGACGGCGGAGGCGGTGTAAATCGCGAAATGCTTGAGATGAGGCGCAGATTGGATAAAATACCCGGGATTCCTGCGGTGAAGACGGGGCGCGCCGACGAATACTTTAATGAGTTGCAGCAGCGGGTCTCTAACTCAAATTCCTACGTGCACACATGGGACGGCGAGTTGTACCTGGAGTTGCACCGTGGTACCTATACAAGCCAAGCCTACAACAAGCTTATGAATCGGAAGTTGGAGCTGTTGTTTCGGGAAACCGAATGGTTGCAAGCTATGAGCAGCATTTTGAATGTTAACGAGGCTGCCGCGAAGGGTGAGAGCTCCCTTCCTCTGCAAGAAGGCTGGAAAATTATTTTACGAAACCAGTTCCATGATATTATCCCTGGTTCGTCGATTCGCGAGGTCTATGAGGACAGCAGAGCCGAGTACAACGAAGCACTCGCAATTGGAGAAAAAGTGTGGAATCAATCCGTATCGTTTTTGGCAGAGGGGGAACATGAGCGTGAAGTGCTTGTGTTCAACAGTTCTCCGTGGGAGCAAACGGATATCGTATGCTTGCCCAAAGCGAAAGCGGCGGAAGTTGAAGAAGTTTGGTTGGATGCTCTAAATCGTCCGCTGGAGACTCAACTCGTAGATGGAAAACGGTGGGTTAAGGTGGAGCGAATTCCTTCGATGGGATACACTGCGATTCGTCCCGTGGAACACGTTGATACGCCTGTGCAAAAGTTTGAGGAGATTACTTTCATAAAGTTGGATCATGGCTTAATAACGCCTTTTTATGAAATCGAATGGAATGCCAGTGGTCAGATTGAACGGCTCTATGATCGCATTGAGAACCGGGAAATACTCGCTGAGGGCCAAAAAGGCAACCGATTTGACGTGTTCGAAGATAAGCCGAAAGGTCGGCACGAGGCGTGGGACATTGACATTTTTTATACGGAGAAAAAGCAGGAAGTGAACTGTCTGAACCGAATCGAAGTGACGGACAGCGGTCTTTTGGCTGCGGTCGTACGTTTTGAGTGGTCATATATGGAATCTACAATTGTACAGGATATGGTGGTCTATGCGCACAGCCGTCGAATAGATTTCCAGACCCATGTCAATTGGAACGAGCAGCGTAAACTGTTGAAAGTTGCATTTCCATTGCGAATTCGGGCAACGGAGGCAACATACGATATCCAATTCGGCAATGTAAAGCGTCCTACGCATTGGAATACAAGTTGGGACTATGCGCGGTTTGAGACGGTTGGCCATCAGTGGGCTGATTTGTCTGAACGAGGATATGGCGTCAGCCTCTTGAATGATTGCAAATACGGCTATGATATTAAAGACAATGTGATGAGACTTACGCTTATCAAGTCCGCGATGGTTCCTGACCCTACGGCTGATATAGGAGAGCATAAATTTACGTATTCGCTGTTTCCGCATCCTGGCGATTGGTATGAAGGGAAAACGGTGCAATCCGCATGGTCGCTTAATAATCCACTTACGTATGCGTATGGGAAGCCTGCTAAAGCCTCGTTCAGCTTGTTTCGCCTTTCCTGTGATCATGTCATGATTGATGCGGTTAAAAAAGCCGAGGATCAAGACGCGATCATTCTACGAATACACGAGTTTGCAGGCATAAGCGGACAAGTGGAAATTCTGAGCGACGCCCGGGTCGAGTCCTGGCAGGAATGTGATCTACTCGAACGCCCTCAAGGAGATCAGCAGTACAACGCTTTGATACATGTTCAGATGACGCCTTATGAGATCAAAACATTTATTGTCCATTTTAAATAATGATAAACGCAAACAAGGCCGCAAATCTCTTTGTGGCTTGTTTGCGTTAGTCCTATATCCATCAAGCTACGTACCGGGTGATGAAGACAGTTGATTTGTCCTACGGACACAGTTGGATTACCACTCCCGCATTTTAGCGCGGTTGTAATATGCTTAAACTACAAAAAGCTTAAGGAGTAGATGTAATATGCGCAAAAGGAATTCTCTCTTCAATTCCTATGTATTTATTTTTCCAAGTCTGTTTTTAACCTTGGCGCTAGGAATATACCCGCTTGTATGGGCGTTTCGTTATATGTTCTACGATTATCAGGGGTACGGACAAGAGAAATTTATCGGCATCGATAATTTTACGAGATTGCTGCGTGATACGGAGTTTTGGCACTCCGTGTACAACACGCTCATCTATGCAAGCGGAAAATTGATTATCGTCCTGCCGCTTTCACTTATACTTGCTGTTATTTTGAATCGCGGTATGAAAGGAAAAGTACTGTTGCGTGCTGTCTATTTTATGCCGACCATCATAAGTACCTCTGTCATGGCCATCGTATTCTTTACGATTTTCAATTCGTATAACGGATTGCTCAATCAATTTTTACTGAAGTATGGTGTAATCTCTAAATCGATCGATTGGCTGGGGCCGGATTATGCCATGCTAACCGTAATTATTATGGCTGTATGGGGTGCGATCGGTAACTACATGCTGCTATTCATTGCAGGATTGCAAGGAATTCCGGATGATTTGTACGAAAGCGCATCAATTGATGGAGCGAATGTGGTTCAAAAGTTTTGGTACATCACGATTCCGATGCTAGGACCTGTTCTGCAAATGATCGTTATGCTCGCCATCATTAATTCCTTGAAAGGGTATGAAAGCATTATGGTTATGACCGAGGGAGGCCCTTTCGGTAAAACCGATGTCATGTATCTCTATGTATTCAAGCTGTTTTTCCCAGTTTCGGCCGTATCTCCGACTGTACAGGAGGTTGGTTACGGCAGCGCAGCTGGTTTCGTAACGGCTTTAATTGTTGGTCTGGTTACGGTTGTTTATTTCTTTCTATCCAAACGTTTGAATCAGGATTAATTAGGGAGGATATAGGATGCTTACTAGTATGAATTCAGGTGGTTTCAGGAGTGGCCATTTTATCGGTCAAATCATCAAATGGATATTTTTGATAGCCATAGCCTTTTTTACGATATTTCCTATTATAATGGCCATTTTAGGATCATTAAAAACGAATGCAGAGTTGACAACGGGAGCAACTTTATTACCTTCCGTATGGAAGTTCTCCAATTACGCAACAGCCTGGAAACAGGCGAATTTTGCTCAGTTTACGTGGAACAGCCTCTTTATCAGCATAATCGTGACGATCGGAACGCTGCTCGTCGCTACGATGTCAGCTTATGCGGTTGACAGAACGAAGTTCCCAGGCAAACGATTGTATGTGGGTCTACAGGCCAGTACGATGTTTATTTCAATCGGTGCGGTTGTGTTGATGCCGCAGTTCAATCTAATGGTTAAACTTGGTTTGAACAAATCACTGTGGGGCGTCATCATCATCTTGATCAGCTCGCATGCTGTCATCTATTTTATGCTAATCGGCTTTTTCAAGGCGATTCCTAAGGATTTGGATGAGGCTGCCTATATCGACGGCTGCAATTTCTTTACGGTTTACTGGCGAATTATCCTCCCGCTGCTGCGTCCTGCTCTTGGAGTCACTGCCTTGTTCACGTTCCGCGGCGCATGGAACGAATATATCTTGCCGCTGGTTTTCACGATGACGAACCCGAAACTGCAAACACTTACGGTGGGGCTGGCTAATTTACGCTATGGTATAGGAGCAGCTGCAGAAGCACAACTCATGATGGCCGGAGCGTGCTTGTCTTTCCTGCCAATTCTGGTGGTGTATGTCTTGGCGAATAAGTCATTCATCCAGGTAACTGCAGGAAGCGTAAAAGGATAAAGGATGCAAAAACATACTAAAAGAGTGATTTTCCCACACATGGAAAGTTGAATTGTCCTTCACGGTTCAAGTTGATAAAGGTTTATCATGAAAACAGTTACATGATGCATGCATCGATTCTAGTTAGATAAAAACAGGAGGGTTTAACGACATGAGTAAAAAGATAATAATGAGCACGCTGCTTGGCGTTACGATGGTAGCTTCACTTGCGGCTTGCGGTGGACAAACCGATCAGCCCAATAGCAATAGTGCTAGCGCAACTACAGCACCAGCAGCAGGGCAGAAGACGAAACTTGCTTACTGGACCGTTGACCGTCACGACGCTGATTACATGAAGGAAGTTATCAAAAAGTTCAATGAAACGAACAAGGACAACATTGAAGTTGAGATGACGGTACTAGCTGATAACTTTAACCAGTCGGTCGACATTGCTTTTGCAAGCAAGCAAGCACCCGACATCTTTCGGACAAACGATTTCTCTGGCTTTGTGAAGAAAGGGTATCTATTGCCACTCAACGATATGATGACAGACGAAATGAAGAAGCGTTATAATAATTTACTGGTTGAAGAAAGTAATATGGTCGATGGTAAAATTTATTCGCTACCGAACACAGGGCAATATTGGAGATTGATTTATAACGTAGATCTATTCAAAAAAGCCGGAATCACAGAACCGCCAAAAACGATTCAGGAAATGGTTGAAGATGCCAAGAAAATTACCGAGGCTGGCAAAGATATCGGAGCTTACGGCTTTGCGGAAAACTTTAAAAATCCCGGTTCTGCCTTCTCGCGGATTGCCAATCCGATTGGATCACTTAGCGGAACTTCCGTACTGGATGGCTACAATTATAAAACGGGTCAGTACGATTATTCGGCATACAAGCCAATTGTAGAGGGACTTCGCCAGATGAAGCAAGATGGCAGCATGCTGCCGGGTGTTGAGTCACTTGACATCGATCCTCTTCGTGCACAGTTCGCAGCTGGGAAAATTGGTATGTATTTTAACCACTCCGGCGAACCGGCTGTATACCAAAGCCAATTCCCGACAAAAATTAACTGGAATGCGGCACTGCCTCCAACCATTGACGGGAAACAACAGGGAACTGTAGCCCTTGCCAATGCAGGTAATTATATTGGAATCAATAAAGGCACGCCAAACAAAGATAAAGCATGGAAATTTTTGGAGTACATCTATAATTTAGACTTCCAGAAGGAATACCACGAAAAAGGTTTTGGGATCTCGATTGTACCGGATGTTAATGCCGTCGCGAAAAAGCCTGTTATGCCAGGTATTGAAGGTTTCTTACCTAGTAAGTTCGACGCTCTATACGCTCCTACACCGACTGGTGTGGCGGAAACGAAGGTTGAGGGAGTAAAAACGGGTAACGTAATCATCAAATACATGCTCGAAGGCGGAGATTTGGACAAAATCCTAAATGATTTGACAACCCGCTACAATACAGCACTGGAGAAAGCAAGAACCGCGGGAGAAACGAAGATGAAGGCGGATCCGAATTTTGATCCGGGTAAACTGCAGGGCAGCCTCGCAAAATAGCCAGAAAGCTTAATGGATACAATAGGGTAAGGGGCGCGCGGCCGAAAGCAGCGCGTCTCTTCTCTATTATCGAATGAAGAAGGGGGAGACAGCTTGAAAAAATGGTTTTATCAGCTTTCGCTCCGCCGACGGTTATGGATTTCGGTTTTGATGCTGACAGTTATCTCCATTTCACTGACAGGCATGATGTCCTATTGGATTGCCTTTCGATCAACAGAAAGTGAAGCGTTTATATCCAGTCAGAATACGTTGAATAAATCTGCGCTCGTGCTTGACGAAAAACTTAGGCACATCATTGTCACGACCTCTTCGATGATGCTTAGCGATCCATTCAAGAACGCCATGGATGATGTTTTTTCAAATAATTCAGCATCCTACTATACACGGTTATCTTCTTTGCAAACGCCTCTTGGGCAAATGAAACTGATTGAGCCCTCAATTCAATCCGTTTTAATTTATACTCCTGTTGGCGAACTGTTTGCCACGAACGATCTTCGTAACGGTCAGATTCGTTTAAAGGATACGATTTTTTCGCGTTATTTGAACACCGCCGACCGTGTCGCGTGGGTGGAAAATCACGAAGATCCCCTTTTTTTGGGAAAACAGAGGGTTATTTCGTTGGTTATGAAGCCTATAACGGAGGCGGATGTTCATGATGTTTATGTGGTAGTTAATGTTAAGGAAGAGGCCATTAGCAAGGTCGTCACGGATGACCTGCTCGATCAATCTAAAAACTATTATCTGATAACAAGAAAAGGTGATACCGTACTCCCGTTAAGCAGTCATAAGGCTTTATTTGAAAGCGACCCTGATTTTTTAAACCAGTTGCAGAATCAAGACCGCGGATTTTTCAAATACGACATCGCTGGTAACAAGTATCTGGTCAATTATTCGCGGTTAACCATGGCGGACAATTGGATGATGGTCAGTGTGCAAAAACAATCGGATTTGCTTCATCAGGTTAATCGAATCAAAACGACTACTCTCTGGATCATGTTATGCTGCGCCATATTGGCCATCGTGATGTCTAATGTCATCTCGAGCTTTCTATTGAAGCCGCTGCACAAACTGCAGGGACTGATGAAGAAAGTGGAACAAAATAACCTCGATGTGCGTTTCACAAGCAAATATGAAGATGAGGTTACGCAGGTCGGGTTAAAATTTAACCGTATGCTCGAGGAGATTTCCTCCCTAATCGAAGAAGTCAAGGAAGCCGAGTCCGAGAAACGCAAGATGGAGATCAAAGCGCTTCAGGCGCAAATTGATCCGCATTTTTTGTATAACACACTAAATACGATGATTTGGAAGTCGGAAACCTCTCAGAACCGGGATGTCACGGAGATGATAACCTCGCTGTCTTTATTGTTCCAGTTTGGTCTTAATGGCGGGAACGAGATGACAACATTAGCTAGGGAGATTGATCACGTAAGGCAATATTTAATCCTTCAGCAAAAATGCTACGAGGATCTGTTTGAGTATTCGATTGAGTTGGAGGATGAGTCTCTGCTGGATGTACCCATTTTGAAAATTATCTTGCAGCCTTTGGTGGAAAACTCCATCCTGCATGGTTTTCAAGGGATTGAGGGTATGGGGAAAATTCGGATTTCTATTTCCAGATCCGAAGATCATCTGAATCTTCGAGTGGAGGATAACGGTGAAGGCATGGATGTCCAATCCGTTGACGCGGATATGCGGAGGGATCAAGCATCCAAAAAAAGCTACGCGCTTCGCAATGTTTATGGACGACTGCGACTATACTACGGCAATCAAGCAGATATCAGTTTGAACAGCGAACCTTATGTCTCCACCACGGTGAAACTAACTATACCATTGACAGGCGAGTGATAACGCAGTGACGATCGAACTTAGAATGTGTGTAATTGATGATATCAAAACCGTGGTGCAGGGCATTGCGAACCAAATTAATTGGGAGAATTACGGTATTTGTATTGCAGGCACCGCCAGCAACGGTGAGCAAGGCATCGATCTCATCAAAGAAACGGAGCCCCACATTGTGCTGACGGATATCCGAATGCCGAAAAAAGATGGGCTGGAGATGACCAGGCAGGTTTTGGACATGTTTCCACGAACGAAAATTGTCTTTTTAAGCGGCTTTACAGATTTTGATTATGCGCAGGAGGCACTTCGTCTAGGTGCGTTCGATTACATTGTAAAACCTTATACTCCTCAAAAAATTATCGAAGTGGTTTTAAAGGCGAAACAGTCGATTGAAGAGGAAATTTCAGAAACACAGCGTTACAGTGAGATGGAAAGAAAGCTGCGGGAAAGCTTGCCATATTTAAGACAAGAATATTTTCAACTGCTGCTGCAGTTCCGAACGACTCCTGAACAAGCGAAAAAACGTTGGGATTTCTTAAATATAGCACTTGAGCGAGAGCGTTTTATTGTCATGCTGACGGAAATCGATCAGTTCACCGAGCAAACGGAAACGCTCCCTATGCAGGAGGTAGAACTGATCCGGTTTACCGTGCACAATATTTTGGAAGAAAGCTTAAGGGAACACACGAAAGGATTTGTCTTCCGTGATCAAACGAACCGGTTTGTGGCCATTTTCAATCCGTCGGCTTTCTTAAATGCGGAAACAATTGCGGAAAGATGCCGTGAGAATGTCAATAAATATTCCAAATATACAATATCCATAGGACTTGGGGAAGAAGTGCAGGAGATACATCAAATATCTTACTCCTACTCCCAAGCGTTCGCAGCTCTTTCCTATAATTTTTATACGGGAGGCAACACCGTGTACAGTTACCGGAATATGAGCCCTGTTCCTCAAACATTGCCTCGATACTCCCCGGAAAAGGAAAAAGAGCTGTTTTATTGCTTAAGGTCGGGGAACTTGCAAAAAGCGAGCGGCATTGTGGACGAGCTATTTGAGGAAACCGTCAATGCGTCTATGCCTCCGGCTCCCGAAGTGGTCAAAGGGATGTGTGATGAGCTGGCCTTTCTAATCAACCGTGTATTCTCTGAAAAACTAACACTTGAGGAAATGGAAAAGATAGAACGTCAACAGTATTACATCAAAAATCTTTCATCATATAAGCTGAAGGAACTTCAAGACAACATCAAGGAAATGTGCCGGATCGGTTGTGCGTTCATTCAGAAACGTCATGTAGAAGATGTGAACCAGGTTGTAGAACAAGTCATTGCGCACATACGGCAAAACTTGTCTTCAAATATGACGGTCAATGATTATGCAAAACTGGTTTATTTGAGCGGCAGTTATTTTGCTAATCTGTTCAAGAAGGTAACCGGAATGACAGTAACCCAATTTGTAACATCAGAGCGGATGGAGCAAACGAAAGCCATGCTGCTTGAAGGCAAGCAAGTTCAAGAGATCGCCCAGGCTTTAGGATACGAAGACAGAAGACATTTTAGTGAACTGTTTAAAAAACATACAGGCATGACACCGTCCGAATTTAAACATCTGTATACAAAGTGAAAATAAAATCTAGCCAATGAGGTGCACATTAATTATGCATAAAAAGTTTCAATATATACTTCCGAAGAACGGTTACCCCGAGTGGAACAATAACCCGGAGATTTTCCAATTGAACAGAATGAAGGCTCATGCGACTTTAATGCCATACGCTTCGGTGGAAGAAGCGCTGAAGGGGGACAGAAGCGCATCGAGATACACTGTTTCACTGAATGGCATGTGGAAATTCAGCTTCGCCGAGAAGCCGGATATGCGCATTGTCAATTTCTATGAAGTGGGCTACGATACAAGCGGCTGGGACGATATCCAAGTTCCAGCACACTGGCAGCTGCATGGCTACGATTATCCGCAGTATACAAACGTTAAATACCCATGGGAAGGGAAAGAGGATATTAAGCCTCCTTTTGCACCGATACAATATAATCCCGTTGGCGCTTATGTGCGAACGTTCACAGTGCCTGAAGCTTGGAAAAAACAGCCTGTTTATATCAGTTTTCAGGGTGTGGAGTCAGCTTTTTACGTCTGGGTTAACGGTGAATTGGTCGGTTACAGCGAAGATTCGTTTACTCCTGCGGAGTTTGATCTGACTCCTTATTTGCAAGATGGTGAAAATAAACTGGCTGTAGAGGTCTACCGCTGGTGCGATGCCAGTTGGTTGGAGGATCAGGATTTTTGGCGGATGAGCGGGATTTTCCGCGATGTGTATTTATACAGCACGCCGAAGGCGCATGTTTACGATTTCAGTGTAGTCGCTGATTTAGACGACGAGAATCAACACGGTTTTTTGCAAGTAAAAGCAACGGTGACTAATGTGTTCGGTGAGCAGCTCGGTAAACATACACTGGAAGTCATGCTTTACGATACGACCGGAAATCCAGTATTGGTGCCATTGTCGGCGGACGTGGTGTTAGATGACGAGAATGAGCGGGAGCTGCAGCTATTTACAAAGGTAGAGAACCCAATGAAGTGGACCGCTGAGACGCCTTCTCTGTACAACTTGGTTTTGGTGCTAAAAAATGCTTCCGGGGAATTCGTTGAAGCGGTGAGTTGCCGCGTTGGGTTCCGAAGATTTGAGTTGATTGACGGTTTGATGAAGATCAACGGTAAGCGCATCCTATTTAAGGGCGTGAATCGTCATGAGTTTAACTGCGATACCGGCCGCGCCATTCGTTATGACGATATGGTGCGCGATATTCAACTGATGAAAGCCTATAACATTAATGCAGTTCGTACTTCGCATTATCCGAACCATCCCCTTTGGTATGAATTATGTGACGAATATGGCCTTTATGTGATTGACGAAACGAACCTTGAGACACACGGCAGTTGGTCAAACTTTCAAGAGGAGGAAGGATGGACAGTCCCAGCGAGTAAACCGGAATGGACAGCAAATGTATTAGATCGCGCTAATTCTATGCTGCAGCGGGATAAAAATCATCCGTCTATCATCATCTGGTCACTAGGCAACGAGTCTTGGGGCGGTGACAATTTTATTAAAATGCACGATTTCTTCCGATCCAATGATTCAACTCGGCTGGTTCATTATGAAGGCGTTACACGATGCCGCAAATCCGATGCAGCTACTGATATCGAAAGCCAAATGTACACACCACCGTATAAAGTTGAAGAGTATGCACGTTCTAACCCGAAGAAGCCTTTTATTTTGTGTGAATATAGCCATGCAATGGGGAATTCCAGTGGGAATCTTTTTAAATATACCGAGCTGTTTGACAAGTATCCCATTTTACAAGGTGGCTTTATCTGGGACTGGATCGACCAAGCCATTCGCACGAAAACCCCGGATGGCATCGAATATTTGGCATACGGCGGGGATTTCGGCGATACACCGAATGATGGCACCTTTTGCGGGAACGGACTCATTTTTGCAGATCGCCGTGTAACTCCAAAATTGTACGAAGTGAAGAAATGCTATCAGAATGTTAAGTTCGAGACAGTAGATTTGAAGCAAGGCCGTATCCGTGTAACGAACAACTATTTGTTTACGAACTTAAACGGTTATGATTTTAAATGGGAAATGGCGAAAAACGGAATAGTGGTGGAGGAAGGAATCGCTCCACTGATTGTGGATGCGGGTTTCACTTCAGAGTTTACGCTCCCCTATAAGCTGCCCACTGATGCGTTAGATGGAGATGAGTATACCTTGATAGTCCGGCTTCTGGAGAAAGGCGATACGCTATGGGCGCCCGCCGGCCACGAAGTGGCGTTTGAGCAGTTCCTGCTTCCAATTGAGACGCATGCTGTACAAGCTTCAGTTGCTATGCAACTGCAAACGGAAGAGTCGGATACAGCTTTTACGGCTTTTAATTCAGATTTCAATGCGACCGTCAGCAAGCTGACGGGCGATTTAACTTCCTATATGTACAAGGGAGTCGAGATAATGAAAGAAGCTCCGATACCTAACTTCTGGCGTGCTAGTATCGACAACGATAAGGGTAACAAGCTCCCTGAACGCTGTGCTACTTGGAAGGAAGCTGGACAGAAGCGTAAGCTGCATGCCATGAATATCCATTCTTACCACGAAAAGGTTGAGATTGCGGTAGAGTATACCTTACCAACGACAAATGTTTCGTTTTGTAAACTGCTGTATGTAGTAATGGGGAATGGTGAGATTCAGATTCGTGAGGAGCTGCAACCAGGGCAAAACCTCCCTGAAATTCCGGAGATCGGTGTGATGTTTCAGCTTAAAGCGAACTTCGAGAACCTTATGTGGTACGGTAAAGGCCCGCATGAAAATCATTGGGACCGTGCTGAAAGTGCTAGATTGGGCATTTACAACGGAAAGGTTGAAGAGCAGTATGTGCCGTATTTGCGTCCTCAGGAATGCGGAAACAAAACGGATGTCAGATGGGCCGAACTGACCCGCAGCGATGGCATTGGATTACGGATTGAAGGTGCTCCAACCGTGGAGCTGAATGCTCTGCCGTATACGCCGACCGAACTAGAAGCGCATGATCATATGTATAAGCTGCCTCCAAGCGACAAAGTGGCTCTGCGAGTTAACTACCGGCAGATGGGGGTCGGCGGCGATGACAGTTGGTTGTCAAAGACACATCCCGAGTTTACGCTATATGCAAACCGCAGCTATGCCTATAGCTTTACGATCAAGGGTATTTCTTAATTCATTCAATGGAGGAATCAGCAATGGCGCTACAAGCATTCATGGTCATCGACAAAGATTTTATTCTAGCAGAGGTTGATCCGAGAATTTACGGTTCATTTATTGAACACCTAGGTCGTGCGGTATATGGAGGGATTTATGAGCCCTCGCATCCAACCGCGGATGAACACGGTTTCCGCCGTGATGCATTGGAGGCTATCAGAAGATTGCAGGTCCCGATTATTCGTTATCCAGGTGGGAATTTTGTATCAGGTTACAATTGGGAGGATGGTGTTGGCCCCCAATCGGAGCGCAAACGTAAACTGGAGCTGGCTTGGTGGACAACGGAAACCAATCAGGTTGGAACCAATGAATTTGCAGAATGGGCTAAGCGTGTCGGTTCAGATGTGATGATGGCTGTTAATCTTGGTACCCGAGGCGTGGATGCTGCGCGGAATTTGGTTGAATACTGCAACCATCCATCCGGCTCATACTGGAGCGACCTCCGAATTTCCCATGGATACAAGGAGCCCCACCGGTTCAAAACATGGTGCTTAGGTAATGAAATGGACGGCCCCTGGCAAATCGGTGCAAAAACGGCAGTAGAGTACGGTCGGTTGGCCAATGAAACGGCTAAAGTTATGAAATGGGTTGATCCTAATCTGGAGCTTGTCGCTTGCGGGAGCTCCAGCAGCGGAATGTCGACCTTTGCAGATTGGGAAGCTACCGTTCTAGATCTGACTTATGATCAAGTAGATTTTCTGTCCTTGCATACTTACTACAACAATAACGAGAACGATTCGAAGAATTTTCTTGCCCGTTCGCTGGATATGGATCAATTCATCGGGAATGTAGCTTCCATCTGTGATTACGTCAAAGCCAAAAAACGGAGTAAAAAGAAACTATACCTTTCCATGGACGAATGGAACGTTTGGAATACGATTGGCTCCAGCCGTGCAACAGAACGCTGGCAGGTTGCGCCGCCTGAATTTGAGGATACATACACCCTCGAGGATGCCCTTGTTGTTGGCTGCTGTTTAATCACTTTGCTAAAGCATGCAGACCGGGTGAAAATGGCTTGTTTGGCACAGCTTATCAATGTAATTGCACCCATTATGACCGAAAACGGAGGACCTCTCTGGCTGCAAACCACTTATTATCCCTATCTTCATGCTTCCCTTTACGGTAGGGGAACAGTTCTGCATCCTGTCATCCGATCCCCCAAATATGACTCCAAAGACTTTACGGATGTACCGTATTTGGAAGCTATCAGTGTCTATAACGAGGAAAGGAGTCAAATTACGGTTTTTGCCGTCAACAGACATCTTAACGATACACTTGACCTGGATGTCAACCTTCGCAGCTTCGGCAAAGTTAGGTTACTCGAGCATCTGGTGCTCGAACATGACAATATTAAGGCAGCAAACACCAAGAGTCATCCGGAGGATGTTATTCCTCATAACCGTGGAACCGCACGAGCCGAAGACGGGCATGTTCATGCAAGACTTTCCAAGACTTCTTGGAATGTAATTCGATTGGAAGTTATTCCAGCTACTTAAATAAATATACAACAAGGTCAGTCGATGTAATTTCGATTGACCTTGTTTGTTATAATGAGATCATTACTTAATATGATTGAAGAGCTTCTATTTCATACCTTGGCATCTCGCAGAACTACCCTGCTATTTGGGTTGATCTCATAGGGTTTTGATAAGAATAGCAAGCCTGCCTCCGTTCACTTTAATGTGGCATTGCCCGTTCTGATCCGGGTTATGTGATGTCTTGTCTTGGAGCTTCAAAAGTGGTGCATTCGCTTGGAACGAGAATGTTTGTCCTTTTTCCGAACCGTTCACGAGCAGGAGGAACAAGGCTTGTTCATCTCGGAGCACCTTGTAAATCTGAAGTTCAGGGGAATCGGGACCGACTGGCAGAGAAAGTACGGTAAGCCCGGACGATTCACCGGATTTCGGATAGAGCAAGGTCAGATAATCGTTGCCGGAATTGTTGCTAATGCGGAAATGTTCCTGAACTGCTAATGGATAAGCACCGGATACAGCCCCATGGTCCACCGTTACAGAAATCCGGTTGGGCTCTAGGAATGTAACTTCCAGTTTCATTTCATTTAAGCAGTGTGCCGTGATCCGGTTCTTCTCTATATCGGAGGTGGAACTCAATGTATGTAGATTCCAGACGCTGTTCTTCTGACTCCGGATATGATCCCAAACAACATAAACTTCCACGCCTGCTTTCACATAGGCAAAGTGGCGATGGTAGGCTTCGGCATTGACATCTGGAATTACGCTTCGGACATAATCCAGTTGGTCCGAGAAGCAAACTTCCTCACAAATGCTCTTTAATGGGCCATTCTGAAAAAGTCCTGACTCGTCAATAAATTGAACCACGTTATGCGCATTTCCGTTCAGGTACCAGTGGCGGTCCCCGTTGTAATATCCTCCCGTCCCAGGATCCAGGGTAAGAGGGGTGGAATCCGCCCATATGGAGAAATGACCTTCATCGTGGTGTGCATGATAGGTCAACGGGGAAGACTCGAATACGGAATAGTTTTCCCGACCCCATAGACCGAAATGCTGTCGGAAGATAACATACCCAATCCCCTGATAGTGAACGGAAGTCAGAGTAGGTGCTTCCTGTGGAAGCTCCGGCTGCGGGTAGAGAAGGGCCAGCAGGGTACAGGGATAAGCCCCTGTATCCCGAATCACTCCGCCCCCGTGTTTCCAGACCCACATCATTTCCCGGCTAAGCTGTGGATCCGATTTCACATAGAAGGGCGCAGCATAGGAGAACATTCGGAACCACTGGTCATGGACATTGGAATCGCCAACAGCAGGAGACAGCAGTTTAGGTGCTGAATCCAGTCCACCTTGAACTGAATCCTTCGGGGTCACCGTGCCGATTAAGAACCGATACATCATCTTTACCTTGTCGTGGGACCAATAGTCTATACCCCTCAGACGCTGCAGTAGCGTGAAGAAAAGAAAGTACCGATGCAGCACGGCACCATGGTAACGGATATTCTCCGGCCACGCGCCATCCCGGTCTACCACATGCTCCAGCTGCCAATCCACGACGGAGCAGGCATGCTCCAGGTATTCCTCCGTTAGCTCCTCCTCCGAAAAGATCAGTGCATAGATCCCGAGACCGGTGGCGCGGTCCGCGTTCCAGTTGCTCCGTTTGCCTCCCTTTTCATCCGGAAACTGCTCCAGGTCGAACTGGTAATACTCGGTATCCATCATCAATCCGGCTATGTAGCGGAAGAGTGACTTGATGGCTACGTCCTCCTCAGGAAGGATGACTCCGGAGTCATCGATCTGGTCATATATGACCGATATCACCGCCATGCCCCGTCCGATATGGACCGCTCCGTAGGTATCATCCACATGCCAGCCGGTTGCCTTGAAAATATCCATGCCTTGGCACATATCAGGCAGCATGTACAGGATCTTCCGCTTAGCTCGCTCCGCGTACACCGCATCCCCCGTCACCATATAGACATCGGAATCCGCTCCAGCTGTCTCCAGCAGGGCGGCCCAAGTGGTCGGCGTCTTACGGTTAAAGGAGGGCGAAGTATATATCGTATCCATAGGCTGTCCGGCAGCGTCTAGGAACCTGATTTCGACGTATACGCCATCCGATAAGAGTTCATCCAATCGAAGGGTCGTTTGAATGCTGTAATGTTCTTGGGCACATACCGGAATCGGATCTGTAAAGGCCAAGCGCACCAGGTCGTCATCCGACGGGTTCATCACGTACAAGCACTGCCCGAGTCTGGGGACTTCGGAAGGCACAAGGAAGGCCGAACTTGAAGAGGACAGCGACGTAGCAGTCCACCCGGTTAACCCACGATCAAAGCTGCCGTTTACCAGTGGGATAGGCAATCCTCTCTCCGAATGGGTCAGCTGCAGCTGTCTGATCCAAACCTCACCCATTCCTCGGATGTGAAAAGCGAATTTCATATATCCAGCGTTCTCCGGTGTTCGGAACACAAAGGGGGCCGTTCGGAAAGCGTCTATCAGGTGAATAGGCAAAGACAATTCCTCATCAGCATAGGCATCAGACAATATTAACTGGCGCTCATATTCCTCTCGCAGTTCTGGTTGCATTAAAATCCGGATACGAATACCCTCCAGCTGCCCCGCATCATAGCAGGCGAAAGGACGTTTGGCCGTCTCTATCTTAGAGTGGCTTCTCATGCTCGTGTACCTCCGATAATGTTTTATTTATTATTTATACCACTTCTACCAATATAGCATCAGCTCTGATCGAGAGAGTGGGACAATTCACGTAAGGAAGTGGGGGAAATCAACTGAAAACTTAAGGGGAGAGAAGGGGGATGCACAATCCGGACGCGACAATGAGCTAAAAAGAATAATACTTCAATCTTTCAGATATTTAGTCCAACAACGGTTGGTGAAATTATAGAGAATGACAACTGGAAATGTATTTCGCATCCCGGTAACGGGCATCTGTAGAGGAAAGTTTACCTTGCTTTGTGTTCACAACCTCAAAAAATTCGATAATACAGGGGAAGATCTGGAAGATTTGATCTCCATCGGCACGATTGGCCTGATCAAAGCTATCGAATCTTTCTCACCGAATAAGGGCACAAAGCTGGCAACTTTTGCAGCACGTTGCATTGAGAATGAGATTTTGATGCATCTGCGCTCCTTGAAAAAAACACGTAAAGATGTATCCTTGCATGACCCGATCGGAACGGACAAAGAGGGGAACGAGATTACTTTGATTGACATCCTCGGCAGCGAGGCGGATGATGTGGTGGATGCGGTGCAGCTGAAGATTGAGAAGTCGAAGATA
Organism: Paenibacillus alginolyticus DSM 5050 = NBRC 15375; assembly: GCF_000422905.1. Classification (GTDB taxonomy): domain Bacteria; phylum Bacillota; class Bacilli; order Paenibacillales; family NBRC-103111; genus Paenibacillus_E; species Paenibacillus_E alginolyticus. The sequence continues at coordinate 34,734 of NZ_AUGY01000029.1, read as the reverse complement.
TATAAAAATTTAGAGATTTTGGACGACCGCGAGAAGGAAGTTGTTGTCGGTCGGTTTGGTTTGGAGCTTGGCGGAGAAGAGCGGACGCAGCGGGAGATCGCGAAGGAACTGGGTATTAGCCGGTCCTATGTGTCGCGGATTGAGAAACGGGCACTCATGAAGCTATATCATGAGTTTTATAAGGCAAAGCGGTAAAACGGGGTAAGGCCTAATAAAGGCTAAGCAGTAAAGGCGACGGGAGAAAGAGTTTGAATGATTCGCATTCTTCATTGTTAGGGATCTTGGGATCGCAAAATGGAGGCGAAGGATATGAGCTTGATTCAAATCGATCATGTCTGTAAGCAATATGTGATTGGCGGGGAAACGATTCGTGCGCTAGATGATGTTTCCCTAGAGATTGAACAAGGTGAGTTTGTCGCCATTATGGGTCCTTCTGGCTCGGGGAAGTCCACGCTGATGAATATCATCGGATGTTTGGATGTATCTGATACAGGATCGTACGTTTTGGATGGCAAAGCGATTAACCAGATGAAGGATTCGCAACTCGCTGAGATTCGGAATCGGAAAATCGGTTTCGTGTTTCAGAGCTTTAATTTGCTGCCACGATTGAGTGCGTATGAGAATGTGGAACTGCCATTGATCTATCGGGGATTGTCAAGGAAAGAAAGAGAACCGCTTGTGATGAAGGCGTTGGAAGCGGTGGATTTAATAGATCGAAGGAAACATATGCCCTCGGAATTATCCGGCGGGCAGCAACAGCGGGTGGCGATCGCGCGAACGTTGGCGGGAGATCCTGCGATTATTTTGGCGGATGAACCGACTGGTGCGTTGGATTCGAAAACGGGCATCGAGATTATGGATATTTTTAAGAGGTTGTATGATCAGGGTAGAACGATAATTTTGATAACGCATGATCATGCGATTGCACAGCATGCGAAGCGGGTTGTGCGGTTTCGGGATGGTCGGTTGTTGGAGAATGTTAAGTTAAATGATGAGGCCGGGACTCCATAGGAAAAATGGGGTTCTGGTTTCTTTTAGTTGGATACATATGCTTCTTTCTCATGTCAGTATATTAGCTCTATTCCTATTAAAGGAATTGACGTTTCGTCCCAATAGGAGAGACCGATTGTGATAGCAAGCAATGGATTTACTAGTCAACAGAAGAATTTTGTTGACGAACTTTTAATAAAAGCCGAGTTCAGGAGCTGTATGTTACAAAGAAATAAGGGAAAAATCGAGTGGTTTTATTGATCAAGGAAAATAAAGATCGTTAGTGATGACTGATCAAGGAAAATAAAGATCGTTAGTGGAAAATAAAGTTCGTTAGTCGATTTTACAAAAGTAAACAAATTTTTAAGTATAATAAAAATATAGAACAGCCCTCAACTTCAAAAAAAAGTTGGGGGCTGTTTGAATTCGGAAAGGATAAAGGGACATTTATGGTTGTGGTGCAAGAATACAAAGGGGATAGAAATTACCCAACAAATTGAAATTTAACTACGCCAATATACCAAAAATTTTATTGAGCCATTCAACAGCTGATAGGACAGACGAATTATTTTTCGCCTGCCCTTTACTAATCATATGCATAGCCTCGATTCCCTTCAACGTCTGTTCTGCCGTGCGAAACGTTTTGAAACCAAGCATCGGTTTTGTGATTTTCTTTATGAACCGATGATCTTGTTCTACTATGTTGTTTAGGTATTTTGTCTGTCTTATCAAAGTTTCTTTTGGCAGGGCTTTTTCATTTATTAATTCTTGTATGGCTGGTGGATATGCTGGGTTTTTATCCAAAGTGATTACACGAGGTAATTGATTATGTGGCGAAGTCAAAGCTTTTGTAAAGAAACGCTTAGCAGCCGGCATATCTCGATTTTCAGATAGCATAAAATCAATCGTATTCCCCATAGAATCAACTGCTCTATATAAATACTTCCATTCACCTTTGACTTTGATGTACGTTTCGTCCGTTCTGTACGAATCATTTGTGGGTCTTAAATAGGGGCGGATTCGTTTGTCTATTTCGGGCCCAAATTCATGGACCCATCTCATGTCGTCGTATGGGAAATCTCTAATCCCCGCTCGCTCATTATTTCTACGATGTCTCTATAGCTTAAACTATATTTTAAATACCATCTCACAGTTAGTAAAATGATTGCTGATTCATACTGCTTCCATTTAAATATATTCAATTTGGTTTCCATAGTAACTTGCTCCATCCCATGAATTCATTATCAGTTATATTATCATGATCTAGAACTTTGCACCACAACCCGACATTTTATGTAGGATCTGTATCTTATCTGTTCACAGAAAAATCTGTAGTCAGTCACATAAGGGCTAACAACAACATATGCTTTCTACTTTTCTCTAAGTGTTGACAACAGCTCTTGCTATGCTTGGATGCATAGAGATTCCTTCGTTACAGGTATATTGAGATTCTTCAGTAGTTTCTATTTCTAGATAAAGTTGCAAAGAAATTGAAAGTCAGTGCACGAGCATTTTGAAATCTTTCTATTGTGGAATCGCTTACAATAGCACTACCAAATACAAGGAAGATAATGGAGGAAGTATGAGGAAGAGATTATTCATTTCTGCAGGATCGGTAGCAGTGGTGCTCGTTGGAGTCGGATTGGCGTTTTTGCTGACGAATCCGCAGCACAAAGAAGCAACGAATCCAGGCATGTCTATAAACTACAACAGTAATTCGAATTATTACACAGAAAAATTTCGTCCGCAGTATCATTTATCCCCGTTGTCGGGCAACATGAGCGATCCCAATGGTATGGTTTATTTTGAGGGAGAATATCACCAGTTTTATCAAAATAGCGGCCAATGGGGGCATGCTGTAAGTAAAGATCTGATTCATTGGGAGCACCTTCCTGTTGCGATGACTCGTGACTCTTTGGGTGACATTTGGTCGGGCAGCGCGGTTGTAGACGAGAAGGATACGAGTGGTTTCTTTGGCGGCAAGCCAGGTTTGGTAGCAATATTCACTCATTTTAAAAACGGACCCCTGTCGCAGTCGCAGAGCATTGCCTACAGTTCAGATAAGGGAAGGACATGGACCAAATATGCCGGTAATCCGGTCATTCCGAATCCTGGTCTAAAGGATTTCAGAGACCCGAAAGTGCTCTGGTATGAGCCTACCCACTCTTGGGTAATGATCGTTTCCGTAGATAATCGAGTACGCTTCTATACGTCACCAGATTTGAAAAATTGGGAGATGACAGGCGAATTCGGTCAGGATCAAGGATCTCATGCAGCAGTCTGGGAGTGTCCAGATTTATTCGAGCTTCCTGTTGAAGGAACAAACACCAAAAAGTGGATACTTACCGTCAGCATAGGCAGTAATGACAAGACAAAGGGTTCAACCGCTCAATATTTCGTCGGTTCCTTCGATGGGAAAACATTTAAGAACGACAATAAGCCATCAGATGTGCTGTGGACGGATTACGGCAAGGATTTCTACGCTGCGGTATCCTATTCGGATATTCCGGTCGAAGACGGTCGCAGAATCTGGGTGGGGTGGATGTCCAATTGGCGTTATCCGTTCGCCATGCCTACTGGTCAATGGAAGGGCAATATGTCCATCAACCGCGAGCTGAAGCTTAGAGAGATTTCGGGGCAGGGCTTGCGCATGGTCCAATTGCCGGTCAAAGAACTGGATGCTTTAAGAGGCAAGCCGACGATCGTATCGAAGAAGCAATTGACGCCAGGAGCGGGTAATCCATTTGTGGGAATAAGAGGTACTTCCTACGAGCTGGATAGCGAAATGACTTTACAAGCGGATGCTGCATTCAACTTGAAGCTAAGAACGGGAAACAAGCAGGAGACCGTTCTTCACTATGACGCCAAAACTTCACAGCTTTCTCTGGACAGGGAGGAATCCGGTATTACTTCTTTTGAGAAAGGATTTGCAGAGAAAATGACGGCTCCACTTCAGTTAAAGGACCACAAGATCAAGCTTCGTATCTATGTGGACGAATCCAGCGTTGAAGTGTTTGCTGGTGATGGTGAATCCGTTATTTCTTCGATTATCTTCCCTGACCCTACAAGTAATGGGCTGGAACTGGAGGCTACAGAAGGTACGGTCATCTTGAATCATGCTGATGTTTATCCGATGCGGACGATATGGCGCGATGAAGATCCGAACGGGCGTAAGCCGCTGCGCATTGCATTTAATAAAGGCATTCTCAACCTGCCTGTTGGGGGCACAGAGCAAATCGAAGCATCGGTGATTCCGTTAAGTTCTCCTCAGACATTGAAATGGGAGTCCAGTGATACTTCAGTTGCCACAGTGAAAGCCACCTCATCCGGTGCTGAGGTAACGGGCTTGAAGGATGGGGACGTCGAGATCAGAGCAACCAGTCAGGATGGCAGTATTGTATCTAGCATTAATGTTTATGTCACCCATAAGACCAAACCTTAGTATATTGCAAGTCATTACCTGAGCATATTGAAATTAGTTTGCGATGGTTTTTGATATATTCGATATGAAAACGCTTTCCATAAAGAATTCAAGATGTCGCACTGATGGGGGTCTACGGTGAAAAAGAGATGGATTGGATCTACGGTTATTATAACGATGGCATTACTGTTGGTTCCAACTGCAGCGATTCTTTCCTTTGCGGAGCAAGCACCAGCGTCAGCGAAATCGTATGCCTATACGGATGCTCCTAGACCTCAGGAAGGGATTCTCATTTCTGCGAAGGACTATGTGAAAGACAGCGGAACCGCGGTTCGCATACTTCCTGAATGGAAGGGGCGCAAGGACGTTCTGGAATGGAAAGAAGGCAGCGCTGCTTCATGGGAATTCTCGGTGCCTGAGGACCATACATATGAGTTAATGGTAGGTAATTATCCGATGGAAGGCAGCGGTCAAGACGTGGAATTTCAAATTACGCTTGACGGTAATGCGCTTATATCGAATGATACACCTCTGAAGCTGAATCGTGCATGGCGTGATGAGGAGGGACCACTGAAAACTAATAACGGCAACGACCTGCGGCCCAAGCAAGTGGAAGCTGGCATTTGGCTGAATACGAAGATTGAGAACCCGAATAACCTTGCCGCAACACCATTGCAGCTTGAATTGAAGGCAGGGAAGCATCTGCTGCGACTGGAGAACACGAGAGAAGGCGCTATGCTCGACTATTTGGTGCTACAGAAGCTGCAAGTGCCACAAGCCTATGAACAATACCGAGCTAGTCATGGTGCTGAGGCGGTAAACACCCAGACATCGCATGACATTATTGCCACCGTTCAAGCAGAACAAACCTATTTGAAATCGGAATCAAGTATTTTCCCAACAACCGATCGCACGAGCCCACTGACAACGCCATACCATCCGACCAAACTTAAAATGAACACGATTGGCGGAGAGGGTTGGGACATGACCGGCCAATGGGTTTCATGGAAGATGGATGTTCCCGAAGATGGTTGGTACAAAATTGGTATGCGGTACCATCAACAGAAGCTGAAAGGAGCGTTCGTCTCCCGGAACATTTACCTTGACGGTTCTATTCCTTTTCGTGAAATGGAGAACGTCCGGTTTCCTTATCAGTTGGATTGGGCAGTGAAGGAGCTAGGTGAAGAAACCGGCAAGCCCTACTTATTCCATCTGACGAAAGGCGTTCATGAACTCAAGATGGAAGTGACGCTCGGTGATTTGGCTCCCTCGTTGACTAAGGTCCAGAGCATCGTCTACGAGCTAAACAGTTTGTACCGGAAAATATTGATGATTACTGGTGGAAAGCCTGATGCTTACCGGGATTACGAGCTTCAAAAAAGCATTCCCGATTTATTGCCTACTTTGGAAGCGCTACAAAAAGAAATGAAATTGCAGTCTGATTTACTTGAGAAGCTAACTGGGCAGCAAAATACGGGTTCGCGCGCATTAAAAGTACTGCTGAGTCAAATGGTGAGCTTTCAGGATCGTCCGGATCAGATTCCGGTTCGACTTGAAAGTTTGAAGAACAATTCGACGGCGCTGGCCGACTGGATTCTGGAAGTGAGATATCAGCTGCTAGAGTTGGATTACCTCTATGCCGCCAGGTCAGACGCTGAGCGGCCGAAGGCTGAGGCTACTCTGTTGCAAAAAGGCATCCATGAAATCAGAGCATTCGCAGGATCATTCTTTGAAAATTATGACAACATTGATCAAGGCAAGAGCGGCAGCAGCGATCACACGATCAATGTATGGGTCGGCCTTGGCAGAGATCAAGCGTATGTTGTCAAGCGGCTGATCGATGAATCTTTTACACCAGAAACAGGTATACACGTTAATTTGAATCTGGTTAAAAAATCGCTGGTCGTTGCGACGATGGCGGGTCAAGGGCCTGACATCAACTTGTTCACCAGAAGGGGCGAAGCGATGGATTTGGCCATTCGTGGAGCGTTAGGTCCGCTAGATACGCTCGCTGGGTTCAACGATATCAAAAAACAATACATGCCGACAGCATTCGTACCTTATGAATACCAAGGACACACCTATGCAATTCCCGATGAGCAGGATTTCTTCATGATGTTTTACCGCAAGGATATATTGAAAGATCTCGGTCTGAATCCGCCTCAGACCTGGGATGAACTACTAAAAATCGCTCCAAAGTTGCAAAATAACAATCTGCAGGTCGGACTTCCCTATGAGAACTTGGATGCTCAGCAGCTTAAGGATCGTGGTATTGGCATGTTGAATCTGTTCCCCAGCTTACTGATGCAAAATGGGGTTAGCGTATACAACGCAGCACACGACGGAACCAATTTTGATCAACCAACAGCCTACCAAGCTTTCAAACAATGGACGGATTTCTATAAACTGTACAATTATCCGCTCTACAAGAATGATTTCTACCGATTCCGAACCGGTGAAATGCCGCTGCTTGTCTCTTCTTACAAGCTGTATAACCAGCTCAAGGTAGCTGCCCCTGAAATAGCGGGCCAGTGGCAAATGATGGAGATTCCAGGTATGAAGCAGCCAGATGGCACCATTAAGCATACGTCCGGAGCGACTGGAACGTCAGGTATCATCCTGAAAACTGCCAAGGATCAAGAAGCGGCATGGGTCTTCATGAAGTGGTGGAACAGAGCGGACATTCAAGGCAGCTTCTCCAGAGAACTAGAGAATGAAACCGGGATGTTCGAGCGCAGAACACCAGCGAATCAGGCAGCTTTGCGCTTAACGAACTGGAGCACGAAGGAACAGGCTCTACTAGCCGAGCAATGGAAGCAAGTCGAAGAAATTCCCGAACTGCCCGGAAGTTACTTCACGTCACGCAACATTGACAACGCATTCCGAAGGGTCATCCTGGAGTGGGAGAATGAACGGGAAAGCCTCTACTATTGGAATAAGCAAATCAATGAAGAAATTAAACGCAAGCGTTTCGAGTTTGGAGTGAAATCATGAAGATGAACCTGACGACGACTTTTAAGAAACATCGAGAAAGCTATCTGCTGATGCTGCCGTATATGCTCTTTTTCATCTTGTTCACGATTCTTCCCGTTATTCTGTCGATTGCTCTTGGCTTCACTTATTTCAATATGATTGAGCCTCCGAGATTTATTGGATGGTACAACTACATCCGCATGTTTCTGGACGATGATGTCTTCATCATTGCTGTAAAAAATACGCTCTTATTCGCTTTTGTTACTGGACCCATCGGCTATTTTCTTAGTTTTCTAGTGGCATGGATGATCAATGACATGTCCAGAACAATGAGATCTGTTGCTACGACCATTTTTTATTTGCCAGCTATCGCTGGTGCCTCCGTGTATCCGATGTGGTTTCTGATCTTTAGCCCTGATGAGTATGGGTATGTGAACTCGTTCTTAATTAAATATGGGTTTATCAACAACCCGATCGCTTGGCTCCTGGATCCTAAATATATGATAGCGGTGCTTATCTTTATTCAACTGTGGATGAGTCTTGGCATCAGTTTCCTTGCTTTCATAGCTGGATTGCAGACGATTGATAGAAGCTTGTACGAAGCTGGCATGATGGACGGAATCAAGAATCGATTTCAAGAGCTTTGGTATATTACACTACCATCCATGATCCCGCAGCTTGTGTTTGGTGTCGTGATGCAGATTATTACGGCATTCAGCGTCGGGGACGTGTCGATTAATCTAGCCGGGTTTCCAAGTACGGAATATAAAGCTGAAACGATGGTTACCCACCTGATGGATTACGGTTCCATACGCTACGAAATGGGCTATGCATCGGCCATCGCAGTCGTTCTGTTCCTTATGATGGTACTTTCGAACCGACTTGCTACGAAATTACTGGGTAAAGTGGGCACTTAACCACGATGATTGAAAGGAGGATCTACGTTGGTGATCAATTTAAAAAGTAAAACAGGCGACAAGGCTCGCCGTTCCATGATTGGCAATATGATGGTGTATGGATTGATCGGCTTGCTTGCTTGCATATCGATGCTCCCTTTGGTCTATGCGCTGGTCAACTCGTTGAAGCCGATTGACGAGCTGTTGCAATTCCCGCCTCGATTCATCGTTGTAAGACCGACGCTCGACAGCTATAAGGATCTGTTTCAGCTAGTCTCCAGTTTATGGGTGCCTTTATCTCGTTATATGTTTAATACCATGTTCGTGACAAGCCTGGGAACCTTAGGCCATGTGTTGTTCGCATCAATGGCTGCTTATCCGCTTGCTAAGCATGGGTTTCCCGGAAAAAAGCCGTTGTTTGCTGCCATTGTTATGGCGCTAATGTTCGTTCCTTCCGTAACGTTCATGCCGCTTTTTATTCTTATGACGAAGTTGAACTTGGTGAATACGTACTGGGCATTAATCTTCCCTTGGATCGGGTCATCACTGGGACTCTTCCTTATGAAGCAGTTTATCGAACAGATACCTGATCAAATCTTGGAAGCTGCGCGGATCGATGGGTCGAGCGAATTTCGGACATTTTTTACGATTATTATGCCGAATGCATTGCCGGCCATCATGACTGTGATCCTCTTCCAGTTTAACCAAATGTGGAACTACACGCAGTCCGATCTCGTCTTTAGCGAATCGCTGAAGATGGTGCGAACGGCCTTTGAACAAATCGCCCAGGAGAATTCGATCGTGAGAATGGGACCGGGTTCTGCTGCTTCAGTCATACTCATGCTGCCGCCGATTTTGTTATTCGTTTTGCTCCAGCGCAAAGTTGTGGAAACCATGACGTTCGCCGGGATCAAATGACAGGAGGAGCTATGAAAATTAGAAGCGTTATAGCCATAGCTGCTGTATTTCTCTTACTAGCACTGAATCCTATCCGCACCTATGCGGAAGGTCCTTATCAAGCTTATGTTTACGATGAGTGCGACCATGCCAAAGTTGCCCCCAACAGCTATTTGCCTAGTGGGGTCTTCTCAGGTCTTGACAGCGGTGCCGGCTCTTTCAATGATCCGCAGGATTTATTTGTAGACAGCAAAGGATTCATCTACGTTGCTGACACAGGCAACAACCGGATTGTAAAACTGAATGATCAGTTTCAGAAAGTGGACATTATCGACAAGCTGATGTGGAACGGTAAAGAGACTGCTTTGTCGGGTCCTACCGGTATATTCATGGGTGCAGACGGCCTTCTCGTTATTGCGGATAAGGGGAGTGGGCGGGTACTTCTTGTTAATAACAGCAAACAGGTTCAACTCGTGATTGAGAAACCAAGCCATCCGCTGATCCCCCAAGATTTCAAATTTAAACCTATCAAGGTTTCGGCTGATGAAGCAGGGCGCATCTATGTGTTGTCAGAAGGGCAATTCTTTGGGCTCATGCAATTTGACAGTACGGGACAATTTACAGGATATTTTGGCAGTAACAAAGTGGAGGTCACACCGGCGGTCGTTCTGGAAAAGTTCTGGAAAAGCATATTGACGAAGGACCAAAGGGACTCCATGGCCAAATTGCTGCCAATTGAATATTCGAACATGGACCTGGGACCCGATGGATTTGTTTACACGACGACGATTGTCTCTGAGAATTCAAGGGAAGAGATCAAGAAGTTAAACCCACTCGGTAACAATGTGTTGGTAGGGAAAAAGGGAGAGCTGGATTTCGGTGATAAGGAAATTCCCATCAAGAAATCCGTTAAGCAGGATACAGCTTTCGTTGATCTTGCTGTCGATCGTGATGGTATCATCGCTGGTCTGGACCGGACTCGCGGTCGTGTCTTTGAATATGATCAGGATGGCAATCTCCTTGCAGTCTTTGGCGCACTCGGCAACCAGCAAGGGACGTTCCTTCAACCGAATGCCGTCGCATTTCTGAACGATTCCATTCTGGTGCTGGATTCCGGCAAACGAAACATTACCCAATTCTCCCTGACTGAATATGGCAGTCAGGTTCGTAAGGCGGTCATTCTATACAACCAGGGTTTGTATGAAGAAGCAGCAAGCATCTGGCGAAATGTAGCCAAGCGGAATATACACAGCGATATAGCCAATGTTGGGATTGCTAAATCATTAGAAAAGAATGGTGATTACGAGAGCGCGCTTTATTACTATAAGCAGGGAGCAGACAGAGCGGGGTTTTCCAATAACTTTTCACAGATACGCATCGCAGCAGTACGTATGAATTTGCCAATTGTGATGTCTCTGCTCGCTGTGGCAGTTGTTGGATGGTATGGTTACCGAGCGTTCCGCTTGGTGTATGCCCATAGAGGAAGGAGGAAGCGAGTATGAATATCGCGACCCTATATCGTCAAGGCTTGAAGTTGAATCCCGCTAAGCAAGGCAGTAAATTAAATCCCTTTAGCGCTCTGTTGCATCCTTTCGATAGCTTCTACGCTGTCAAGGAAGAAGGGAAAGGTTCATTGCTTGCAGTCGCTACGATCGTACTTGTTTTCTTCCTTTCCTCCATATTTGAAAGACAAAACACGGGTTACGCATTCAATATGAATAACCTGGATGAGCTGAATGTTTGGCTGGTAGCCGCTAAGACCATTGCGCTTTATGCATTGTGGGTGCTTAGCAACTGGGTGGTCGCAACTTGGATGGACGGAGAGGGGAAAGCCTCCCACATCATGATCGTCAGTGCTTATGCCATCATGCCTTATGTCATCTCGCTCATCGTCACAACATTGCTAAGCAAAATCATGCTAGTTGAAGAAGGCGTCTTTCTCCATTATATAACGGTTCTGGCGATTCTATGGAGCAGCGTCCTGATGTTAATTGGCCTGTTGATCGTTCATGATTACGGATTTGTAAGAAACCTGCAATCAATTGCGCTTACGATTGCTGCTATGGGGATCATCGTATTCTTGATGATCTTGTTCTACACCTTGTATCAACAGGCTTACGTCTTTGTGACGACAATCTATAACGAAGTCTTGTTCCGTCTGTAATCAGACGAATGAAGGCTGATCAAAGTAATTAGAGAGGAAGGGCAAAGTATGAAATTAAGGTTATTGGTGACCGTCCTTACGGTTTGCGCTCTCGCCCTAACCTCTTCCCATACACTATATGGCGAGTCAAGCCTATCCAAGCAGACAACTCAGGGGTCTGCTCCGGACACTGAGCGATCCAGATCAGCTGTCACAGCGGGCTTCGTGCGTACAGCGCAGAATAGTCAGCTTGCACTCGACTTTAATTCGGAAACGGCTGAGATTGCCGTAACCGATTTGTCTTCCGGCTACGTCTGGCGAAGCAACCCGGAGGATCGGGCTAATGACACGATGGCCAAGGGTGTTAAAAAGATGGATCTGGGTGCCCAGTTGCTGGTCGACTACATCGATCAGCTTAATAAACCATTTCAGCTTAACAGCTTTGTCGGAAGTGTTCAGGACAAAACCTTCATCTGGAAGCAAATTCAAGGCGGGGTTGAGGTTGTCTACGATTTCAAGAAAGCAGGACTTACGATCCCTTTACGGTATACACTGCACGACGATGCTTTGGTAGCGACGATTGAGACTGAGCGAATAGAGCAGCGGGATAAGTACCGTATTGTAAATCTCAGTTTGCTTCCCTTCTTCGGTGCAGGCAGCATAAAGGATAGCGGGTATTTATTCGTACCTGACGGTAGTGGAGCATTAATTAACTTTAATAATAACAAGACCTTATACAAGAGCTATAACGAGCGTGTATACGGTAGGGATCAGGCACTCTCCACGAATGAGCAGACGAGTGTAAAAGAAGATATCCGCCTGCCTGTATTCGGTCTGAAAAACAATGACAGCGCTTTTCTTGCCGTCATTCATCAAGGGGCTTACCAAGCTGGTATTACGGCTGAGGTTAGCGGTAAGAACAATCAATACAATTCAGTGTTCAGTTATTTAAATATGACGGAATTTGAAACGAATGTATTGATGGAAGGCAGTCCTAATGAGAAGCAGGTTGTGAGAGCTTCTGCCTCAGATGCGGGAAATCAACCTTTCGAACTCAGATACTATTTCCTGAGTGGCGCCAAAGCGGATTACTCGGGCATGGCGGAACGCTATCGGAAGTATTTGGTCGAAGATCAAGGCGTAAAGCCAATGTCTTCGACAAATGTAAAGGGAATAAACACACAGACGGATCAAATCCCATTGCTGGTTGACTTCCTCGGTGGCATCAAAAAACGCACAACGTTTCTTGGAATTCCTTATCAAACTGTAGAACCGCTTACCTCCTTTGACGACGTTCGTACCGCTGTCAATCAATTAAAGGATAACGGTATGGATAACCTGCATATCCGCTATGAAGGTTGGTTAAGCGGTGGAATGAAGGACAAAATTCCGGTGAGTGTGGACGCAGAGAGCAAGCTAGGAGGTAATCAGGGCTTAAAATCGCTGATGAAGGATTTAGAGCAGAAGAACATCGCTTTCTACCCCACCATCGATCCTGTTTATTATTACAAAGGCGGCAATGGGTTCTACAAATTCTTCGATGTTAGCAAAAGCATTACAAGGGCGCCTGCGCTTATGTATAAGTACAGTACTAGCACCGGCGTGAAGAATACATTGGTGGAACCTTGGTACCTGCTAAAGCCGGAATCTGTGAAGCAAACTTTGGAACGATTCAGCGCTTCGGCGGCTAAAAACGGGGTGAAGAGAATTGCGATGCAAAGCATCGGTTCTACCCTATATTCAGACTTCAGACGCGACATGTTAGCAAAGAACGGCACCGGTCAACTGTGGCAGGAGGGGCTCAAGGCAGCATCTTCCCAAATAGGAGGCATGATGTTTGATCATGCGAATGCTTATGCATTTCCATTTGCAGAAAGCATAACCGATGTGCCACTGACTGCGAGCGATTTTGACAGCGAAGACGGATCCATTCCTTTTTACAGCATGGCGGTCAGCGGGTTGATTCCAGCGTTCTCTGAGCCGATTAATTTGTCTAGTAATCCTGAGAAATATTTGCTCAAGCTGATCGAGACGGGGACCTATCCTTCGTACCGATTTATCGGCGAGGACGGCAACAAGTTGAAGGGCACAGACGAAGACGACTTGTTCAGCGCAGAATTTCATCAATGGCAAGACGACGTACGCAAGCAATTTGAGCAAATCAACAAGGCACTCATGCCTGTCCGAGGGCAAGTGATCAGCCATCATGAACAAATATCAAAAGGGGTATACCGAACGACATATGCCAGCGGCAAGTCAGTTCTAATCAACTACACAGACAAAGCAGTTACCGTTGGTCAGGATCATGTAGAAGCGAATGGTTATTTACTGCAATAAGGAGGATACGTATGATCCGCAGTCTGAAAGCGATGCCTTATACGAGAAAAAAACAACTATACGGATTCCTATTCGTGCTCCCATGGATCATTGGATTTATTGTCTTCTTTGCGGATCCTCTGCTGACATCCTTCAAGTTTTCTTTCCAAAACCTGGAGATGACGCCAGTGGGACTGAGGGGAACCTTCATCGGACTCGATAATTTCCGGTATGCGATATTCAAGGATCCTGAATTTATCCGCAAAGCAGCAGACTCTTTTATCAATATCTTTTATGGCGTGCCGCTCATTCTCGTGTACAGTCTGTTCGTATCGGTGCTGCTGAAAAACAAATTTAGGGGAAGAGGCCTTATGCGAGCGATCTCATTTCTCCCGGTTATTATCGCCTCTGGCGTATTGATGGAGATTCTGAAAGAAGATGTCTTCTCTCAGGGAATGCGAGGCAATGTACAGAGCGTCTATCTATTCGGCGGTGGAGGTATAAACGGGATACTGACAGAGCTTGGTCTAGGTCCAAAGCTAATCGATATCATGAATAACGTCATCAGCCGTATTTTCGATCTTACTTGGCGTTCCGGTGTTCAGGTGCTGCTATTTCTAGCTGGTCTTCATGCGGTTCCAGGACATTTGTATGAAGCATCCTCCATCGAAGGAGCGAGATCATGGGAGCAATTCTGGAAAATCACGCTGCCGATGCTGACACCTATGATGCTCCTTAATGTGGTGTATACCATTATTGATACATTCACGGATTACGGCAACGCGGTTGTGCTGATGATATACAATACCGCATTTTCTCAGGTCCGTTTTGGTTACAGCAGTGCTCTTGCTTGGTTATATTGTCTGGGAATTGCGATTTTTCTTGGTGTTGTCTATACGCTACTAAAGAAAAGAATTGTTTATTTAGAGGATTAAACGGAAAGCGGTGAACGAACTTGAGTTTACGGAATCTTACACCTAGGACGAAACAATTGCGCAAGCTGACGGTTTCATTCCTGCGTTTCGCCGTCTTGGCTTTGCTTGCTTATCAGCTTCTTTACCCACTGCTTTATATGCTCAGCATGTCGCTGAGAGTGCCAGTAGAATCAATGGATCCCAGTGTCATCTGGATACCTAAGACACTTACGCTTAGCAACTTTAAAGATACGCTTCGTGTCATGGATTTCTGGGGTGCATTTAAGAACAGTTTATTCATTGGAGGTGGAAGCGGCCTGCTGGATGTGCTGGCCTGTGCATTCGTGGCGTACGGTTTCGCCCGGTTTCAGTTTCCTTTCTCTAACTTCTTGTTCTCCTTAGTGCTGCTGACGTTGATTGTACCTGTTCAAACCATCATTCTCCCTTTGTATGCAGACATGAAATATTTCGATGCTTTCGGAATCATGAAGCTGCTGCATGCGGTAACAGGAGGCCCTGAGCATATTAGCTTGGTAGGTAATTATTTTGCCTTCTACTTACCCTCCATGTTCGGCATGGGACTTCGCTCTGGACTGTATATCTTCATTTTCCGTCAGTTTTTCAAAGGGATGCCAGTAGAACTAGAAGATGCTGCTTATGTAGATGGCTATGGTCCATTCAAAACCTTCTTCCGCATCATGCTGCCGAACGCAAAAAATGCCATTATCACAGTTTTTCTGTTTTCCTTCGTCTGGCACTGGAACGAATTTTACTTATCCAATCTATTTCTTGGTAATTTAAAGAAGAATTTCGCGATCGCTCTATCTTCGTTACGGGTTGATCTACAATCCGTCGTCAATGTACAGACGATCAGCGATCCGCTTGTGATTATGACCCGCATTCAAGCAGGTGCGCTGCTCACTATTTTACCGTTGATTGTTCTGTTCTTAATCACGCAAAAGTATTTTACGGACAGTATTGAGCATGTAGGTATTAAGTAAGTCAGAGGGAAAAAGCCGTGTGAAAGGTGGCGATGCTTAGCAGGATACGACATTAATCAGTTGAGCGAAGTTGGTTGTGAATATTTCTCAAGGGTGTCATTACATTTTATTAGGAGGTTATTATCAATGAAGCAAACTCACAAATCTAAAGCGGTTGCATTAATGAGCGTATCCGTGCTGGCTATAATGGCAACGGGTTGCGGGGAAGCAAACACTCCGGTAAGTAAAGAAACAACGGTTCCATCTGCTCCTGCCGCAAGCGCAGCTACTACTGCCTCACCTGCTGCAAGCAAGGCGCCTAAAGACGGCAATATTACGATTTTGTATCATACAACGAAGGAAAAATATGCAGAAGACAAGAAAAATAACCCGAATGCTTATGATGCCGTTTGGGAAACTATTCCGCAGTTCGAGAAAGCTTACGGTGGTAAAGTAACGGTTGTAGCCGTTCCGTGGGGTGATCAGAAATCAACATTAATCTCCATGGTTAACGCCGGTGATCGTGTGGATGTGGCGCAAGCCAATGATCAGAACTTCCCGGTATACCCGCTCAAAAAGATTGTGCAGCCGATCAACAAGTACATTGATCTGAACGCGCCAATATGGAATAAGGCTGTAACCAAAACATTTACTTTCGGCGGAAATCCTTATGCGGCTGGGTCTACAGCGGCTCCAATTGTGATCTACTACAACAAGACCATGTTCAAGAACAACGGTGTAAAAACACCTACTGAATACCTGAACGAAGGCAACTGGACATGGGATACGTTCCGTAAAGTGGCCAAAGATTTAACTGCGGACACGAACGGTGACGGCAAGCCCGATCAATTCGGCTTCGGCTGGTGGGACGCTGGATATCCGCTATTCGTAGGATCCAACGGCAAAACGCTGCTTAACTTCAGCGATAACGGTAAAATTACAACAAATTACGATTCCGACAATGTAAAAGAAGCGATCCAATTCACGCAAGATGCGCTTCTCAAGGATAAATTCATCGATAAAGACAAAGAAGGCGACTATTTCATCGGTGAATTCAAGAACGGCAAGCTGGCAATGACCGCAGAGTATGGTTTGGCAGGCTTTACGGCTTTCAAAAGCGACTATGAGCTTGACTTCGTTCCAGTTCCTACAGGACCAAAAGGTACGAAGGATGTAGGACCAGGTGGATTGTCCGGTTGGGCCATTCCAACAGCCTCCAAAAATCCAGAAGGCGCAGTTGCTTTCATTACGATGGCGGCAGAAAATGAACTGAAAGTAGCGACAGATGCGAATGTAAAAGCATATGGCAAAGACAAGGTTGACCAAATCAACAAACTAGCAGACAAAGTTCTATTCACGCCGATCGGTGTGGAAAAATATTTTGATGCTAACGGGGCTGTATTGACTGGCATTAAAGATGGTTCTCCGGTAGGAACTTTCGCCGCCAATGCTAAGAACATCTTAGAAGAAGGTATTAAAATAACACTAACACAGTAATGGATTAATAATGAAGAAAGGGAATAGTCTCCTTTAGACGACGGCAGTTGCCTGATTATCGTTTAATAAAGAGGCTATTCCCTTTTATCTCAAGTACACACTTTCATTAAGGGAGAGGTAATAATGTCTGAAATAACTTTTAAAGAACGATATAGGCCGCAATTTCATCTTTCGGCACCAACCGGTCCGATGAGTGACCCGAACGGTATGGTTTACTTTGATGGGGAATATCACCAGTTCTATCAGTTCACGGGACGTTGGGGACATGCAATCAGCAGGGATCTGCTTCACTGGGAGCATCTGCCATTGGCTCTTGATAGAGACGATCTCGGTGATATTTGGTCGGGTAGCGCTGTTGTAGATTGGAAGGATACAAGCGGTTTCTTCAACGGCGAGGCCGGGCTTGTCGCTATTTTTACACATTTCAATGAAGGGTTGCAGTCACAAAGTATTGCATACAGCTGTGATAAAGGACGTACATGGATGAAGTATGAGGGAAATCCAGTGATTACTAATCCGGGTCTTAAGGATTTCCGTGATCCCAAAGTCATTTGGCACTCGGATACACAAAAATGGGTCATGGTTGTCTCTGTGGATAAACGCATTCACTTTTACAGTTCATCCAATCTAGTTGAATGGACATTTGAGAGTGAGTTTGGGGAGAATCAGGGGTCACATGCCGCCGTCTGGGAATGTCCAGATCTGTTTGCGCTTTCGGTTGATGGCGATAGTACGCGTCAGAAATGGGTACTTCACCTCAGCATTGGCGATAACGACCAGACGGATGGGTCATCTGCGCAATACTTTGTCGGAGACTTTGATGGCCGGACGTTCCTGAATGAAAGTTCCGGATCCTTGGTTAAATGGACGGATTATGGCCAAGATTTTTATGCGGCTGTATCGTTCTCAGATATACCGAAAGAAGATGGCCGTCGCATTTGGCTAGCTTGGATGTCTAACTGGAAATATCCATTTTCGGCGCCTACAGATCCATGGAAAGGAAATATGAGTATTCCCCGTGAACTCACGCTGCGCACGAATGAAACGAATGAAATTGTTCTGATTCAACAACCGATTGACGAGCTAAAGATGTTGCGTGGAGAAGGGACTCATTGGGATTCACTCGAAATTACTGACACATTCATACCGTTGGATGTTACAAGCATTTCTTATGAATTTGTGGCAGAGATTGCATGGCAGGACATTGAGGAATTCGGTTTCAGACTTAGATATTCAGAGAAGGAAGCTACACTCGCGGGCTATTCCGCCAAGGGAGGTCTCTTTTTTCTGGACCGAACTCACTCAGGATTCTCGGAGTTACTCGGCCGCAGCGGAGATATTGTAAGTCTAGCCAAAAGATTCACGTCAACGCGTAATCGTTCCCAGAATCATTTATCCATTCGTGGCTTCGTGGATGCCTCCAGTGTTGAATTATTTTTTGATGACGGAGAGTGTGTATTCTCCTCGTTAATCTTCCCGGATCCGACAAGTGATAAACTGGGGGTTTACGCCATCGGCGGAACAGCGATTTTCAAAACCCTAAGTGTGTATCCGCTTACTTCCATTGTCCATAAGCAAAAAGGACAAACATTATGATTATGAGGAGATGAGTAGATATGAAATTAGGTTTGAAATGGATGATGCGTATTGTCTTAACGCTTATTGTTGCAACTACATCATCGCTAGGTGTTACGACAGCTTACGCTGCAAGCTTTAACTCAAATATGCCTGGCTATACGCCGATATTCGGAGATTGGTCTATCCAGACTGGCAGTGGAATAAAGGGAGTAAGCGCAGCGAATACGAATGCATTCGTCGAATTGAGATTTGCTGGATGAGCAACTGGGATAACCCTTTCAGTGAACCTACGTTTCCATTTCGTGGTCAATTATCGATTCCACGTGAGCTTACACTGGTGACGTAGCCAGAGGGAGTGCGACTTACCGAGAAGCCAGTTACTGAGATGAACAACCTGCGTGACACAGCCACTACTTTTAACAACGTTACCATAACACCGACGAGTACGAATTTGTTGTCCGGCTTATCTGGCAACGCTTACGAAATCGATGCTGAATTCCTAATTCCTACATCTGGCGCAGCCTCTGAGTTTGGGCTTAGTCTTCGCGAGCTTGGCAGTCAAAAAATAGCTGTAGGTTATCAACCGCCTTCTTCTAAAATGTTCGTGGACCGCGTGAATGCGGGCCGGACCGATTTCACAGCCAATTTTGCTTCGCGAAATTTGGTTCGACACAGCAGTTGTACACTATTGTATTGCCGCGTACCGCGACGAACAAGAATTTGACTTGGAGCAGCAGCAATACGTCAATTGCGACTGTATCCAATGAGGATGCACGCAGTGCCAATATAAACGGTGTCAGTCCTGGACGCGACGTCATTACGACAACGACACAGTCCGTCTCAACTATGGGCACTACGGTCGTCCAAATAGGTCCTGCATTCAGCGCGAATTTGACAGGATGGACTTCGACGAACCAATCGCAATGGATTCCGACGGCTGATGGGATTGCAGGTTATTTTGATCTGGATAGCAACTATAGGAACCAGTTCTTCTGGTTAAACAACAAGGTAAAGACAATGCGAAATAAATAGGTTCAAGTGGACCTGAATTTTTTCTTGAAACCGTCACCATTTAAGTGTTTGAGCACATGGAGTTCCATAAATGCCGGTTTGATTTCTTTTGGTAGTTGATAGGGGGACTGCTTTTGTTCTATGTTGTCAAGATGACAATTCAACAGAGCACAACTCCAGGCTACTGATATGGTTAAGCTGATTTTCTAGGTGTGAAAGTTGAGTTTATTTATTATCATTTACACAATCCAATGAATGGGAGTGGATGGCTGATGTTGTAGAATCGAATGTTTTATGGGGTAAAGCTCATACTCGCGATGATGCTTGCCATACCGATTTTATGGATAGGTAACGCTACAAGAGCAGCAGCCGATACGAACCTAAGTGGATGGGTGACGTCGGGGGATTCGGGGACGTTAATGAACAATGCAGACGGGAAGCTGCTCACATCCACTGGCAATTTCTTTGCGTTGTCCACCACGGCCGCTGACAATTTCACGTATGAAGCGGATGTGACCATTCGCCGATTCCAAGGGGTAGGCGCATTGGTATTACGCTCCAATAACAGCGGCTGGGGCTCTTATATGCTGCAGATCGATCCGGTAGGCGGCTGGATTCGCTTGAAGGATGCGAACGGAGATCGGGAGCTGGGAGTGTACAGCGTTTCGCTTGCGGCTAACACAACCTATCATCTGAAAGTGAGAGCTGTTGGATCAGCGCTCCAGGTATACTGGGGGAGCAATGCTACACCTGTGATCAATGTGAATGATACCGCTTACAACTGAGGTTGCTTAGGTGTTCAAGATTGGAACAGCTCGATGCTTTTCCAGAACATCATAATGACGCCGGAATCAACCACTCCGAATACTCCAAACGTGAACACGAACTTAAGCGGCTGGGTGACGTCGGGGGATGCGGGGACATTAACGAACAGTGCAGACGGGAAGCTGCTCACGTCTGGCGGTAATTTCTTTGCGCTATCGACAACGACTGCCAACGATTTTACGTATGAATCGGATGTGACCATTCGCCAATTCCAAGGGAAAGGTGCATTGGTTTTCCCTTCCAACAGCAGCGGCTGGGCTCTTATATGCTGCAGATCAATCCAGTAGACAGTCGGATTCGCTTGAAGGATGCGAACGGAGATCGGGAGCTGGGCGTGTACAGCGTTTCGCTTGCGGCCAACACAACCTATCATATGAAAGTGAGAGCTGTTGGATCAACGCTCCAGGTATACTGGGGGAACAATGCTACCCCCGTGATTAACGTAAATGATACCGCTTACAACGTAGGTTACTTAGGTGTTCAAGTTTGGAACAGCTCGATGCTGTTCCAGAACATCATAATGACGCCAGAATCAACAACTCCGAATACTCCAACTCCAACCGTGAACACGAACCTAAGTGGCTGGGTAAATAGTAATCTGAAAGGATGGACGTCAAAGGGCGAGCGGACACTGAATCTGAACGGTGTTAAAGGAGTCGGATCTGCGAACGCGGAAGCGACTTGTATTGCCGACAGTGTGGCAAGCGATTTCGTGTTTGTAGGCGAAGAGACGGTGGATTCGAGGGCGCCGCAAGCGGTCGCAGGGTTGATGTTCCGTTCCGACAGGGAAGGTACGAACGGATATATTCTTCGGATACGGCCGAGCGATCATACCGTCACATTACTCAAAAAACACGGGGACACCGAAACGGTAATCCAATCGAAATCCAGCATTCCTTTGGTCACTGGGAATAAACACCATATTGAAATAACGGCGGAAGGTTCGAACCTTACGGTTTATGTCGATGGGTATTCAGCGGAAAAGATCGTAGCACAAGATGCCGACTTTTTGAGCGGATACGCCGGATTGACGGTGACGAATGGAGTCGCCTATTTTCAAAATGTGTATCTTACGCCATACAGCGATTATTATACTGAAAAGTACCGGCCGCAATACCTTTATTCGCCAGCGCGAGGAGCGGTCAGCGATCCGAACGGACTGGTGTATTTTGAAGGTGAATTTCATCTGTTCCATCAGGATGGAGGCCAATGGGCTCATGCCATAAGCACCGACCTTTTACATTGGAAGCAGATGCCGCTTGCGTTGACATGGAACAACTTGGGGCATTATTTGGTCGGGGTCCGCGGTTGCGGATGTAACCAACGCTTCAGGGTTGTTTGGGGATTCGGGCGGCAAAGGTTTGATTGCCTATTATACTTCATATTATCCGAATAAGCCGGGCGGCAATCAGAAGATCGGGCTTGCGTACAGCAAAGACAAGGGACGCACGTGGGTATATTACGGGGACGACGACGCCGTAGTGCCTAACCCGGGCCGCATAAACGGCAGTTGGGATTTCCGCGATCCGAAAGTCGTGCGTGACGACGTCAATATCCGATGGATTATGGTGGTAGCTGGCAGGGATCACATTCGCTTTTTTACATTACACCAGATAACTGGCGCATTACGCTGGGATGGATGTCAAATTGGGATTACCCATTTAGCTTCCCGACCGACGGTTGGAAAGGGCAATTGACAATTCCCCGCGAGTTGTCGTTAAAGACCGTGAAAGGGAACGTCATCCTTGCGCAGAATCCGGTAAGCGAACTGAGTTCATTGCGTGGAACCGATTTTTCAGTTAACAATGTTTCGGTAACACCGCAATCCGGCAATATTCTCGGAACGGTCAATGGAAATGCATACGAAATTGACGTGGAACTCCAACTCCCCAATTCCGGAGCGGCTACCGAATTCGGATTCCGATTGCGGGAAGGCGGAGGACAGAAGACGGTCGTCGGCTATCGGAGTACCGATAACAAGATGTTCGTCGATCGATCCGCTTCCAGCAGAACGGATTTTACTACCAATTTTACGACGTTGCATGAGGCGGTCGTGCAACCCGTCAATGGTGTCATCCATATGCATATCTTTGTGGATGAGTCTTCTTTAGAGGTATTCGGCAACGACGGGACAGTGGTCTTTTCCAACATCATCCTACCGGATTCCTCTAGCAGCGGGATGAGCTTTTATGTATCCGGTGGAACGGTTGTCGTGAAAACGTTACACGTGTATTCCTTGAAAATACATGGAGAAGTTCGATGTAGCTGGCAATACCGTACAATGAATAGTGCTGGATCGCCGATTGCTGGAACTCGGAGTCGGCGATCCAGCATGCATATGAAGATACCATGATTGCAGAAATGAATTCATTATAGGAAAAGAACTACCGGGAAAATCATCGAAAATTGTTCATATCGTTTTATTAATTATCATTTGTTCAATCTAAAATGAATGGGAAGGGATGACCGATGTTGAGGAATCAAATGTTCTATTGGGTAAAGGTGATATTCGTGATAATACTTGCCATACCGATTTTATGGACAGGTAACGCTACAAGAGCAGCGGCCGATGGTTCTGAGGCGAACTCGAACCTAAGCGGATGGACGACGTCGGGGGATACAGGGACGTTAACGAACAATGCAGACGGGATGCTGCTCACATCCACTGGAAATTACTTTGCGCTGTCGTCAACGACTGCCGAAGATTTTACGTACGAAGCGGATGTGACGATTCACCAATTCCAAGGGGTAGGCGCGTTGGTGTTCCGCTCCAATAATAGCGGTTGGGGTTCCTATATGCTGCAAATCGATCCCGGCTCCGGCAGGATTCGTTTGAAGGATGCGAACAATGATCGAGGACTGGGTGTATACAACGTTTCGCTTGCGGTGAACGAAACGTATCATGTGAAAGTGAAGGCGGTGGGATCGACTTTTCAGGTCTACTGGGGGAACAATGCTACACCGGTGATCAGTGCAAATGATACCGTCTACAGCGGAGGTTACTTAGGTCTCCAAGTTTGGAACAGCTCAATGATGTTCCAGAACATCATAATGACGCCAGAATCAAGCACTCCGAATACGCCAACCGTGAACACGAACTTGAGCGGATGGGCGACGTCGGGGGATGAGGGGAGGTCAACGAGCAGTGCAGACGGGATGCTGCTCACGTCCAGTGGCAATTTCTTTGCGATGTCCGCTACGGCCGCAGACAATTTTACGTATGAAGCGGATGTGACCATACGCCAATTCCAAGGGGAAGGCGCATTGGTGTTCCGTTCCAATAACAGCGGCTGGGGCTCATATATGCTGCAGATCGATCCGGTAAGCAGCCAGATTCGCTTGAAGGATGCGGACGGAGACCGAGAGTTAGGCGCGTACAGCGTTTCGCTTGCGGTCTACGATACCTATCATCTGAAAGTAAATGCGGCGGGATCGACGCTCGAAGTCTACTGGGGGAACAATGCTGCCCCGGTGATCGAGGCGAGTGACACCGCGTACAGCAATGGCTACTTGGGACTTCAAGTTTGGAATAGCTCGATGCTGTTTCAGAACATCACTGTCCACGATTTGAGTGCGGTTTTCCCTCATGTTATTACGAACCTAAGTGGCTGGGCGACGTCGGGGGATGCGGGGACGGTATCGAACAGTACATACGGGATGCTACTCACGTCTGGCGGTAATTTCTTTGATCTATCGACAACGACCGCCGACAATTTCACGTATGAATCGGATGTGACGATTCGCCAATTCCAAGGTGTAGGCACATTGGTGTTCCGTTCCAACAACAGTGGCTGGGGCTCTTATATGCTGCAGATCGATCCGGGAGGCAGCCGGATCCGCTTGAAGGATGCGAACGGAGACCGGGAGCTGGGCGTGTACAGCGTTTCACTTGCGACCAACACAACCTATCATATGAAAGTGAAAGCTGTTGGATCGACGCTTCAGGTTTACTGGGGGAACAATGCTACACCGGTGATTGAGTCAAATGATACCGTTTATAGCGGAGGTTACTTAGGTCTTCAAGTTTGGAACAGCTCGATGCTGTTTCAGAACATCATTGTCAATGATCTAAATCTAACGTTCCCTGGAGTAAACAGTAATCTGAGCGGGTGGCAAAAACGGGAGAGCGGTTCGGTGGCTTCGGATAAGGAAGGCATGCTGCTCTCGTCGGACGTGAATGTGATGGCCTTGTCAGAAACGATGAGCGATGACCTGAATTATGAGACAGATCTCATGCTGAAAAGCGAGAATGCCGTAGGCTCGCTTTTATTTCGATCCGACGACAGCGGCCGAGACGGATATTTGGTGCAGCTGGATCTAAAAGCACAGAAAATTCGATTGCTTGATACGAATGACCAGCATTCAAACAGACTATGGATCGAGAAGAACGTGACTCTTGCTGCGAATCAGATCTATCATTTGCGTGTCAAAGCGGAAAAATCGCATATCCAAGTGTATTTTGCCGGGAAATACGATCCGCTGATCGTTGCTGATGACGGAACATACAGTAGTGGTCGTCTCGGTCTTCATGTGTTTAACGGTTCCGTTCAGTTCCAAAATATCATGACCGGCGATTTGACGTCGAATCTGAAAGGTTGGACGTCAAGGGGCGAGTGGTCGCCGAATCTAAATGGTGTGAAGGGAGTCGGGCCTGCGAACGCGGAAGCGACTCGTCTCGCAGACAGTGTGGCAAGCGATTTCGTGTTTGAGGGCGACGTGACGGTGGATTCCTCAACGCCGCAAGCGGTCGCAGGGTTGATGTTCCGTTCCGACAGGGAAGGTATGAACGGATATATGCTTCGGATACATCCGAGCGATCATACTGTCACGTTACTCAAAAAACACGGGGACGCCGAAACGGAAATTCAATCGGTATCCGGCATTCCTATACCCGCTGGGAACAAGCACCATATTGAAATAACGGCGGAGGGTTCGAATCTTACGGTTTATGTCGATGGGTATTCGGCGGAGACGATCGCAGCAAATGATGCCGACTTTTCGAGCGGATACGCTGGCATGACGTTGACGAACGGGATCGCCTATTTTCAAAATGTGTACCTTACGCCATACAGCAATTATTACGATGAAACGTACCGACCGCAATACCATTATTCGCCGGAGCGAGGATCGGTCAGCGATCCGAACGGACTGGTGTATTTTGAAGGTGAATATCATCTGTTCCACCAGGACGGAGGCCAATGGGCTCATGCCATCAGCACCGATCTTGTACATTGGAAGCAGATGCCGATTGCGTTATCATGGAACAAATTAGGGCACATTTGGTCAGGATCCGCGGTTGCGGATGTAACCAACGCTTCAGGGTTGTTCGGGGATTCGGGCGGCAAAGGTTTGATTGCCTATTATACGTCATACAATCCGGACAAGAGGGGCGGAAATCAGAAGATTGGTTTAGCGTACAGCAAAGACAAGGGACGCACGTGGGAATATTACGGGGACGACGCGGTAGTGCCTAATCCTGGTGGCATAAACGGCGATTGGGATTTCCGCGATCCGAAAGTCGTGCGGGATGACGTCAATAACCGATGGATTATGGTGGTTTCAGGTGGGGATCACATTGAATTCTTTACATCGACGGATCTGCTTCATTGGACGTGGAGCGACAATTTCGGATATGGCCCGTACTTACGTGGCGGTGTATGGGAGTGCCCGGATTTGTTCCAACTCGCGGTGGACGGGAATGCGAACAATAAAAAATGGGTGCTGATGATCAGTACTGGCGGCAACCCGAATACGCAAGGCTCGTCGGCTGAATATTTCATTGGTCAGGTAACGGCTGAGGGGAAATTCGTCAATGACAACCCGGCGGGCAAAGTGTTGCTTACCGACATTGGGAAAGACAATTACGCTTCGACATCGTTCTACAACGCCCCAGATAACCGGCGCATTATGCTGGCATGGATGTCAAATTGGGATTACCCATTTAGCTTCCCTACTAATGGTTGGAAAGGGCAAATGACAATGCCCCGCGAGCTTTCGTTAAAGACCGTGAACGGGAACGTCATCCTTGCGCAGAATCCGATAAGCGAACTGAGTTCATTGCGTGGAACCGATTTTTCAGTTAATAATGTTTCGGTAAAACCGCAATCCGGCAACATCCTCGGAGCGGTCAAAGGAACAGCATACGAAATTAACGCGGAAATCCAGCTTCCCGATTCCGGAGCGGCTACCGAATTCGGATTCCGATTGCGAGAGGGCGGAGAACAGAAGACGGTCGTCGGCTATCGGAGTACCGATAACATGATGTTCGTGGATCGATCCGCTTCTGGCAGGACGGATTTTACCACTAATTTTACAACGTTGCATGAGGCGGTCGTGCAACCCGTCAACGGTGTCGTCCATATGCAAATCTTTGTGGATGAGTCTTCTTTAGAGGTATTTGGCAACGACGGGGCAGTGGTCTTTTCCGACATCATCCTACCGAATTCCTCACGCAGCGGGATGAGCTTTTATGCATCTGGTGGAACGGTTGTTGTGAAAGCGTTACACGTGTATTCATTGAAAAATACATCGAGAAGTTCGATACTAGATGGCAATACCGTACAGGGAATCGTGTTGGATCAACGATTGCTGGAGCTCGGAGTCGGCGATGAGCAGCGTGTTTATGCAGATGCAGAGCCCTATACGGCGCTCGACAAATCGTTGATGTGGGAAACGAGCAATCCGAACGTTGTACAGGTGCAGGGAGCGGACAACACAAGCGCGAGATTGAGGGCCGTGTCTTTGGGGACGGCAACCATTACGGTCAAAACAGCAAACGGTGCTGTTCGCCGATCCATGGATGTCAGTGTCGGCTCATTCTCGACGAATTTGAGCGGATGGAACGCTCACCCCGCATCGGAATGGCTACCTACATTGGACGGAATCCGCGGGTCGTTCGACACGGATTCGAATAACATGTCTACCAATCAAGCGACCGATTTCACCTATGAAGCCGACCTGATGTTATCGAAGAACGGCGGGGCTGGTTCGATCTTGTTTCGGGCGAGCGCGGATGGCACAAATGGCTATTATTTCAACGTGGATCCGAATTTGCATGTGCTTCGACTGTTCTATAAAGCGGGCGGACAATTCGACGATCGACAAATCTTAGCCAAAGTGCCGAAGTTTATTCAAAAAGGCTTGAATTATCATGCCAAAATCGTTGCTTCAGGGCCGCATATTCAAATTTATTTTGACAACCAGTTGGTGATTGATATTACCGATTATACGTATAGACAAGGATATTTTGGCCTAAACGTATTTGGTGGTAAAGCGTATTATCAAAATGTGAACGTAACGAACACGACACCCATTGATTTGAACGGTTATCATTTTGTAAATAGGAATAGTGGCCAAGTTCTGGGCGTGGATAATCAAAACAACTCTGCTAGAGTCAAAGTACAGCTACCAGATAACAAATCCATCAATCAGAATTGGACCTACTACAAGATCTCCGACGATGCGTATACGATAAGATCCGCTAGCAGCGACAAATCGCTGGATTGGGATATGGGGCAGAATGATGTTCAGTTGTATCCATTTCTAAATTTTGATAATCAACGGTGGCTCATGATCGAGCATGAAGACGGAACGGTTACGATCGTTTCAAAACGCGATCCGAGTAAAGCGCTGGAAGCTGAAGCCGACGGAGCGGTGCAGCTTGCCGACAGGAATGACCACGATAAGCAAAAATGGAAAATCGTGCTGGTGGAAAAGCCTATTAAATCAGATGATACACCCCCGCCTTCTAGTCCTTCAGTTAGTAATCAAGACGGACCTGTCAAGGGTGCTTCAGTGATTACTCAGCCTTCATTTGGTAGCGGAGGGGTACTGAATGCAGAGGTTAAGACAGAGGACCTGCAAAATGCCATTAATAATGCTGCAGCAACAGGAAATGAAACTGTGACGATTGAGATACCTGCTAACAACTCGGCACTGTCTGTGAATGTAGCCTTTCATACGGATGTTTTGAAGGAGGCGCATGACAAAGGTATTGACCGCATTGCAGTTAAGAGTCAATTTGGAACGGTAGCAATTATTCCTGATGCACTTGGAACAAACAGCGGTACAATTAATTTGACAATTACAAGGGTAGATCAAACCAATTTAGATGCAAAACAGCAAGAGAAAATTGGTAATAGACCTGTATTTGATTTCAACATCAGTGTAAACGGAACTCCAATAAGCAAATTTGGATCTAAAAAATCCATGATGATTACTATGCCATACACCATTACGCCAGGAGAGAATCCTAATACAATTGTTGTATATTATCTTGGTGACAATGGCAAGCTCGAAGTAATCAAGAATGGAAACTATGATGCCGCAACAGGTGGGATTACTTTCTTTACGAACCATTTCAGTAAATACACAATAGCCGAAGTGAAAGTTACATTTACTGATTTGGGTTCTGCGGAATGGGCCCGAGCAGCAATCGAATCCTTATCGGCAAAACAAGTGATCAATGGTTACAGTGTTGAGCAATTTAACCCCCAAGGAATAGTTACTCGTGCTGAATTCCTGAAAATGCTATTAGGAGCGTTAGATCTTGTGGATGCTTCCGCGGAAATCAGGTTCAAAGATGTCCAAGCTGATCAGTGGTATGCAGGATCGATTGCAACTGCTCAGAAGTTGGGTATTGTAAGTGGATACCAGGACGGTACATTTAGACCCGACCAGACGATTACTCGTGAAGAAATGAGTTTCATGGTATCTAAAGCATCTAAACTTGCTCAAGTTCCTTTGGCTGCTGTGGCAGCTAAGGTCATCTTTAAGGATGATGTTGTAATTAGTGGCTTTGCAGCAGAGGCAGTGTCTGAGCTTCAGCAATCAGGAGTTATCAACGGCTTTGAAGATGGAACTTTCAAGCCTAAGAACACCGCTTCTCGTGCTGAGGCTGCGCAAATAATTAATAAAGTGCTTCTAAAATAATAGTAATGGTTGGAAGCCCCTTACTCTGCAAATTAGAGATGGGGCTTCACTTTGTTTTTTATTAAATTCCAGGAGAAAGGGCTTTAGATAAGTTGCCCACATGACAGCAATACATTTAAGTTGCTTCGTGTCACAATGTCAAAAAATTCGACAATACGGGGGAAGATCTGGAGGATCTGATCCGATCGGGACGATTGGATTGATTAAGACAATTGAGTCGTTCTCGCCGAATAATGGCACGAAGTTGGCTACATTAGCCGCACAATGCATCGAGAACGAGATTCTAAACGTCTGGTGCAGGAAAAGCCTATACTCGATGCTTTTTGGTCATGGGTAGAAACGGCCAAAGGCAAGGTACTTCCCAGGCTAGGCGAAGTGTTGAAGTATGCACGTAATAATAGACAAGAGTTGATGAAGTACTTACAAGATGGGAACTGTGTGATCTCGAATAATTTAGCTGAGTACAGCATTCGTCCCTTTATAGTGGGACGTAAAAACTGATTATTCAGCGGCAGTCCGCGGGGGCAACTGCAAGTGCAGCGATCTACAGCATCGGTAGAGACCGCAAAAGCAAATGGATTGAACCTTTACAAAAATCTAGTCTATCTGTTGCAACAATTACCAGCGGCTGCATTTCGTCAGCAACCGGAATTGCTTGATGGGTACCCCCCATGGAGTCCGGCTGTTGGGCAACATTGTACATAACGTAGGGCTTGTGGATCATTATGAACCATGGTTTTTTTTTCAATACACTTGGTTATTAGACGCTTACACCTCTTCGGGTTGAAAAGGCAGTTTTGATAGTACCAAGTATTATTGAATTGTCAGTAAGAAGACTGGAAAGGTAATTAATATTTCTGGGAATTCGTACAGTAACGGAGCAAACGTAGATACCTGGAATTTCAATAACGGAGATAATCAAAAATTCAAATTAGAGTCTGTCGGAAATGGGGTTTATGTCATTCGAGCGAAGAGCAGTTCCGAAGTGCTGGATGTTGCCGGAAATTTTACTTCTAACGGTGCAAACGTGGATCAATGGGCCCCTCAATAACGGCAGCAATCAACAATGGAAATGGTTTTTATAAGATTATCGGTGTGCAGAGCGCCTTTCCAACAACAAAAAGCAGTCCATTGAGGAAAGAAGTTCATATACGGATTATTTATGTTTGCCAATGGGGATAATCTTAGATCTCCCACTAAGGGCTGTAAAATTAATATCCTAGGTTCGGTCAAACCGAAGAATCATATCCACTTTCGGTGAGAATTATTTACCATTAGTTTGGGGCCTTTTATGATCGCTTTTTTGCTAAACACAAATTAGTTTCTTTAGTCTATTCAAAATTAATTTATAAGACATTGTAATATTGGGCACTTATTCTTGTAAAATGATTCTTTATTATTTCAATTAATTTCATTTATTAAATCTTGTATGGCCGGTGGATATGCCGGGTTTTTATCCAAAGTGATCACAAGTGGTAATTGATTATGTGGCGAGGCCAATGCTTTTGTAAAGAAGCGCTTAGCCGCCGGCATATCTCGATTTTCAGATAACATAAAATCAATCGTTTTCCCCATCGAATCAACCGCTCTATATAAATACTTCCATTGACCTTTGACTTTGATGTACGATTCGTCCGTTCTGTACGAATCATTTGTGGGTTTTAAATAGGGGCGAATTCGTTTGTCTATTTCGGATGAGGGACAACTAAGAGCAATTCTCCGATTTTTGCGAATTGCTCTTCCTAGGGTTCAGTCATTTTATTAATGTTAATTCACGAAAGTATTTCCACCATTCACATCCCGGTTTAGAAAACTTGAGCCATTTTTATCATGTCTTCAAAAGATATTATCATCTACCTCCTGCGAAGTATCGCGGAGCGTATAAAAAGGTAATTGTCCCGCAATGACCAGATTATTCAACGCTCTTTTGATGTGAAGATTTACGTTGCTTTGTGTTCACAATGTCAAAAAATTCGACAATACAGGAGAAGATCTCGAAGATTTGATCTCGATTGGGACGATTGGATTGATCAAAGCGATCGAGTCGTTTTCGCCGAACAAAGGGACGAAGCTAGCGACATTCGCGGCTCGCTGTATAGAAAATGAAATACTTATGCATCTTCGCTCGTTGAAGAAAACGCGCAAAGATGTGTCCTTGCATGATCCCATCGGAACGGACAAAGAGGGGAACGAAATAACGTTGATCGACATCCTCGGGACGGAAGCGGATGATGTCGTGGATAAAGTTCAGCTCAAGATAGAAAAGAGCAAAATCTATCGCAATCTGGAGATATTGGATGATCGTGAGAAGGAAGTCGTTGTTGGGCGGTTTGGATTGGAATTAGGCGGGGAAGAGCGGACGCAGCGAGAGATTGCGAAGGAATTAGGGATTTCGCGGTCGTATGTGTCTCGGATTGAGAAAAGGGCACTCATGAAGCTGTATCATGAGTTTTATAAGGCGAAGCGGTAAGGTTACGAATCGGATACTTCATTTATTTGGACCCTGTGCAAGTAATGGAGGTGAAGGTTATGACGTTAATCCATATCGAGAATGCTAGTAAATACTATACGATGGGTGAGGAAACGATTAAAGCATTAGATGATGTCTCGTTAGATATCGATCATGGAGAGTTTGTGGCCATCATGGGTCCGTCAGGTTCCGGCAAATCGACACTGATGAACATCATCGGGTGTTTAGATATTGTAGATAAAGGTAACTATGACCTGGATGGTCAAGCAATAAACGTACTTAAGGATTCTGGGCTTGCTGAGATTCGTAATCGGAAGATTGGCTTTGTTTTTCAGAGTTTTAACCTGCTGCCGAGATTAAGTGCCTATGAGAATGTGGAGTTGCCTTTGATCTATAGGGGAATGAGCAAAAAGGAAAGGGAGTTACTCGTTATACACGCATTGGAATCGGTGGATTTATTGGATCGCAGGAAGCACTTTCCATCAGAGTTATCTGGCGGGCAGCAGCAGCGTGTTGCTATTGCGCGAGTGTTGGCAGGAGATCCAGCTATCATTTTGGCGGATGAACCTACGGGAGCGTTAGATTCGAAGACAGGCTTGGAGATTTTAAACATTTTAAAGAGATTAAATGCACAAGGTCGGACGATTATTTTGATTACACATGACTTATTGATTGCGCAGCAGGCGAAGCGGATTGTGAGGTTTCGGGATGGGCGATTATATAAAGACTTTTAGTAGTTATAAGACCGGAACTCCGAAAAATGGGTTCCGGTTTTTTTTATTTTCTTTGAGTTATTCAAAGAAAAATTTCAAAAAATGGGCAGACTTGCGAAAATGAACGTTCGGACGCCCATAAAACCAATATTTGAAATACAGAGGGCATTTGTTTTATTTCTAAAATTCAGCTTGCATAACCAATACGTCGCTGATATATAACAACACAAACAAATGTTCTTATATAGGGGATGATTATGTTGGCAAAGGAAAGGACGATTTTCCTATGTTTTTTTGTTAATGGAAGCTTTTTCTTACATCTCTATGTAGGTGCGGTAACCACATTTCGAGATTTGGGAGGTACTCCTTTTTCCACGTCTCAGAAACTCAAGTCCAGCAAGGCTGTTGAATTTCGAAATTCATTCAATTAATAAAATTAAGTAAAAAACGTGCTTCAATTCATGCAATGTTCAAAAAAATTATTGTACTTGTTGCATATGAAAGAACAGATATGTTGTAAGTAGAAAAAAATACTTTTATGATTGCCATAATATTTACACAAATTACGTTGGTTCACCAATTAAATTTTGGAAAGGGATACTTACTATGAAAATTTCCTGTCTAGGACCGAGAGGTACATTTTCGGACGAAGCGGCTCATCGATATTATAAAGGTTCACAGGTGGACTTCACATGTGCGGAACACTGATCGAAGTCATTGAGGCTGTTGCGGATAATCAAGCCGATCAAGGTTTTGTTCCTATTGAAAATTCAATCGAGGGATCAATTAATATTACTTTGGACGGGATTATTAAGCACAAGCTGATGATTCAAGCTGAGGTTATTTTTCCTGTATCCATGCACTTATTAGTCAATGAAGGAGTACAAGTTAAGGATGTAAAAGAAATATGGTCAATTCCTCCAGCCTTGGCTCAATGCAGAGAGTTTGTTCGTGAATTGAAAGTTCCGACGAAGGACTTTCCAAGTACTTCGATGGCTGCAGAGGCCATTAAGAAAACAACTCGCTGCGATGTTGCAGCAGTAGGGTCCGAATGGGCTGGTTCCTTGTTTGGGTTAGATATTGCGGTTAGAAATATCGAAGATTTTCAAGATAATCAGACACGTTTTTTCGTAGTAACCAAAGAAAGCGATTCCATGGATTTTACACAAAAGTCGTTGTTACTGATAAATCCGGAAAAAGAACAAGCAGGCGTATTATCCAGTATCTTGAACGTCTTATCTGCACTAGGTATAAACCTTACATGGATAGAATCCAGACCAACAAAGCGAAAACTGGGATCGTATCAGTTTTTTATGGAAGTAGAACTTGGAGGCCAACATCCTGCCTTGTCCAAAACGATGACCATACTTAGCACGCTCGGCCATGATGTTCGTTTGCTGGGAAGCTACAATAGTATTAAGCTCTAACACATTCAAATAAGGAATCATTAGGAACATATGATAAAAGGAATTGATCAAAAAAGGGGCAGATCGAATTTTTATTCGTTGCCCCTTTAACCTTTTTGAAATTTATTCATGAATGATTCGAAAAATGTCTATGAGATCTGCTATAACAGATTTTCCACTATAGCTCCCCCATTTCATTTGTTCATCACCCCTGTTTCAGGTAACCCTTTGAGAAAAATAATAAACTGACGCCGAGCAGTACCGACGCAGTTTGTAGCCTAGGCGTTTTTTCTACTGTCTTGTCCCAAATGTTATACTAAACGTTTTTCTTCTGTGCTATATAAAGGAACATAGTCTTGTTTGCATGCGTTATACGTATTAAAGTTGGGGTTATATCGAATCTTTGTAATTCAGTATTTAGGATGATCTCAAGGGAGGGAAGCGAATGGGGGGAAGAATAAATAGTCAAATCGTTCGTGTAATACCAGCCGCCAACGCGGCATTCATTCTCACAAATTATATTCTATTACGGGAGGTTTAACGATGAATTCATTAAAGCGCCGCCGACTATTGAAAGGGCTTTCAATCATTTTATCTGCTGTATGCATAATTAGTCTCCTGGGCTGTGCACAGAAAACGGATGTCAAGCCATCAGAAAATAAGGGAAGCAGTGAAGCCGTCAAAAAAAAGCCAGACACGCTGACGGAGGTTAAATTGGGGTTACCTTCAAAGAACATGAGCTATATACCCTTTTATGTGGCTATAAAGAAGGG
>NZ_AUGY01000028.1 GCF_000422905.1 Paenibacillus alginolyticus DSM 5050 = NBRC 15375 | reverse complement strand
AATGGCCCAAAACCATTTGACCAAATCCGTTCTTGTCTTTTCGAAAATCGTTCCGGTGATCACGGTTGTTTGGTGTTGGCAATTCGTACACTCGTAAAGAGGTAAATTACGAGTCTTAATTTCGTAAGCCTTCTGGTGCTGACATTTTGGACAGTGATATCCCTCAGGCCACTTCATCTTGAACAAATGCTGATGGCAAGCTTCCTCGGTTTGAAACTTCTTTTGAAATTGAATAAGATTCATCGATTCTTGCTTTGCCATAAAAATCACTCCCGAACATATGTTTGATTTCATTATACCAAACATTAGTTCGTATTTAAAGACATTCCTGAGCTAACTGGATAATCAAATAAATTTAATATAACCGCTCTGGCCTTCTATTGCCTTCGTTCCCGTTGCAATTGCAACTTTTTGATGATAAAAAGGTTTTGGATTTGCAGCTATTTGCGCAAGAAAAGGTCGATTTATACCATGAACAATGTGATTCTTTTGAATTAACTCTTCCAATTGTCCTGCTGTTACTTGAAAATCGCCGTCAGCATTGTTAATTAACAAATGAGCTGTTAATTTGTCATCCGAGATGGAAATACTTATGTAGAAATCCAATGGCATGTTCCTCTCAAGCATAGACAAACCACCTTTCATTACCTCTAATTATAAATTATGTATCTTGAAATAATTGCGTCTTAAATCGACCTAGTACGCCTTTAAGACGAAGAATTGCTTTCGAATGTAATTGTGAAATACGAGAAGGAGACAAGCACATAACTTCAGCAATTTCACTTAAGGAGAGCTCTTCGAAATAGAATAACGAGACTACCGTTCTCTCTTTCTCCGTTAATCGTTCAATAGCCTTCGCCAAAGACTCCTTTAAATAAAACTCATTAACCTGAACCTCTGGGTTCTTTGCCTTTTCGTCAACAAGTAATGAAAGACGTGTTTCCGAATCTTCCTCACGGATAGGATCATCAATTGAACAAACGGTTGTAATTGAAATATCTTGAAGCATCTGCTGAAAATCTTGCTCACTTATTTGTAAATAGCTGCTGATCTCTGCGTCGGTAACAGATCGTAGATATTGCTGCTCCAGCTTCTGGTAAGCATCTTCGACCTTTTTGGCCTTTTCTCTAACTGAACGAGGTACCCAATCCCCTTGCCGAAGTCCATCAATAATAGAACCGCGAATTCGCCAAGAAGCATAAGTTTCAAATTGCAGTCCGCGTGAATAGTCAAATTTCTCCACAGCATCAATTAGGCCCATCACACCAAAGCTTGATAGATCCTCTCTCGAAACACTTTTGGGAAGTCCTATTGCCATACGGCCGGAAACATAATCGACTAAGGGCAAGTAACTCTCGATAAGCGTCTGCTTAGCGGGAACCCAGCCCTCTTCCTTCCATTGCTTCCATAACTCGATGTTAACTAGTTGGGATTGCTTTTGCTCGATCATGATTTACGATTCACCATCCTTAGTCTTCAGACATTCGCCTTAAGGCACCCGCCAGTTGTTCAGGGTCCAAATTATTCTTGGTGACTAGCTTAGGTGGATTCAGTGGTGAAAATTGCATTTCATTAGATAGTGAAGAGTTATTACTGCCCAGGTTAGCCTTCATCAGCTCACGTGTTTCCTCATCCTCATCTGGTGTGCTCATATCCAATGATTGACCAATGGACGATTCTGTCGAGGGATTCGCATAAGAGGCTCCGCCTGCAGCATGTTCAGCTCCTATCATTACACCCAACACCCATCTAAAACCAAATGTCAGAACGAATAAAATTAGAAAGCTGTATGTACTTTTAAGACAAGTAGAAAGAAATAAATTATTGCCGATCGATAAGGCAAATGTAAATAAGCCCGCCAATGCTGCTACGATGACATTAATTCGCATGGTTCCAATCATCATCAAATTTCCTTTACTCCTAATTGAACACTTCGAATAACCAGGATGCCGGTTTCACTATGAAATTCTATCGTTCGACCGTAATTAGCCCCGGTATCCTCAGCACGAATCGGAATTTTGTATTTATTCAACATTTCCTTACAAGATTCTACATTTCTTGGACCAATTCTCATCGTATCATTATTTCCCGCAAATGCAAACATCTGAGCACCGCCAGCAAGCTTAGCTTCTAGCCTATTCACAGTAGCTCCGAGCTTTTCCATTCTGGAGATTAACTCAGGAATAGCTGTATCCGCGTATTTTGCAATGTTCAGCGAGCCTTCACGAGCTATCTCGGAGGAAGGCAGCATCACATGAGCCATACCTGCCACTTTTACGCGGCTATCATATAAGGTGACACCCACACACGAACCCAGCCCTGTTGTCTTCAACACACCTGTTTGGTGAGCAACATTCAGGTCAGCCATTCCTACTTTAATTAAATTATCTAACGTCATGGAGACTCTACCCCTAATGCCGAAAATATTTTGCCAAACGATTCCGGATCAGGAATTAAGAAGAAATGTCCTTGTACTTCATTTTCCCCTTCCATAAATTTGGTATCAATGAGAAGTGCTTGATCTCCCATTTGGCCAAATTGCAATAATCCATAGCTTAAAATGGCACCAGCCATGTCAATTGCTAACGAAGGGACAGTGGGCTGCATATTCAAATTCGTAAAATCAGCAAGAGAAGATAAATAAGAACCAGCTAGAATATTCCCTATTTCATTCAAAGCAGATAACTCCAGTTCTGAATACTCTTCTTGATTTTCGATATTTAACCCAATCAAATCCCTTAGCATATTTTTGGCAGTTTCTAGATCGAGGATAAAAAACATATTGCCAGGCGCGTCTCCATCTACTCGTAAGAAGATAGCAAGAACCACCGTCTCTGCTCCGCCAACGCTATCGCAGATTTCTTCGAAAGGAAGCATTCTAACCTTTGGAACAAGCATATCAATCGGCTTATCCAGCAAAGTAGATAGGGCGGTAGCAGCATGCCCCGCACCTATGTTACCTACTTCCTTGAGAACGTCCATTTGAAAATCCTCTAAACGGTTAAACACATCCACAAGCTATTCCTCTATTCTTTCTAACTGTTGAAGTTCATCTCGATTCAAGACTTGCTCTAAATTCAGCAAAACAAGCAATCTTTGTTCACCGACACGTGCGATACCATCCAGATACTTAGCTTTGATACCGCCAACAATCTCTGGTGGATTATCAATATTGTCCGTATCTAGGTCGATAACATCATTCGCAGAATCTACGATAAGACCCACTTCAAAGTCACCAGCAGATACGATGATAATACGAGTAGCATCTGAATTAGCTTGCTCTTCAAGTCCGAATCTTGAGCGGAGATCAATAATAGGAATAACAACACCGCGGAGATTAATAACGCCTTTAATAAATACCGGTGCTTTAGGTACGCGCGTCATTGGCTGCATTCTTTCGATCGTTCTAACTTTTTCAACTTCCACGCCGTACTCTTCCGTTCCAAGTGCGAAGACGATTACCTTTTTCTCTTCTCCCATTGTGAAAACCTCCCTAAAAGTATGTACTTATTTAATCAATGCATTCGGATCAATGATCAATGCGACTTGTCCATCCCCTAGAATCGTTGCACCGGATATTGCGAATAGTCCGGATAAATATTTACCTAATGTTTTGAGAACGATTTCCTGCTGACCTATAAATTCGTCTACCATCAAGGCAACTTGTTTGTCACCTTTGCGTACAACAACAATTTCGGTCTCTTCCTCAAGGTCCTCATTGAAATCTGGCACATTAAACAACGTGCTGAGCGAGACAAGAGGAATAACAGAATTACGATACTCCACCATTTTGTTACCGTGAATGTTACGAATCTGTTGCTTCTGAATCGCTGAAGTTTCAACAATGGATGACAACGGAATCGCATATTTTTCACTGCCAAGACGCACAAGCATAGCAGAAATAATAGACAACGTTAGTGGTAATTGGACAGAGAATTTACTTCCAAAACCTAGTTTGGAATCAACTTGAACATGTCCGCCTAACATCTGAATCTTCGTCTTCACAACGTCAAGACCAACGCCACGTCCAGAAATATCAGAAATTTTCTCGGCGGTACTAAAACCAGAAGCGAACAACAAGTTGTAAACTTCTAAATCACTTAATTTCGCTGCTTGTTCTGCTGTTACTAGACCATTCTTGAGTGCAGTCTTCAATACTTTTTCTCTATATATCCCTCTACCATCTTCTTCAATCTCTATAAAGACATGATTCCCACTATGGAAAGCACGCAGTTGAATGGTACCATGCTCACTTTTGCCAGCAGCTAATCGATCGCTGATTGACTCAATACCATGATCCACAGCATTTCGCAATAGATGTACCAGCGGGTCACCGATTTCATCAATAACGGTCCGATCTAATTCCGTTTCTGCACCTGTAATGACCAAATCTACTTTCTTATCTAGCGATTTCGCCAAGTCCCTTATCATCCGTGGGAAGCGATTAAATACCGAATCAACAGGAACCATCCGGAGTTTCAAAACGATATTTTGTAAATCACTACTAACTCTAGACATATGTTCAACGGTTTCGGTCAGATCATTACGTTTAACCTCGCTAGCGAGCTGTTCTAAACGTACTCGATCAATTAATAGTTCGCTGAATAGATTCATTAGCGCATCTAAGCGTTCGATATCTACACGAATGGTACGACTTGCAACAGGAGCCCCACCAGCCGTTGGTTTTGCTGCAGCTGCAACTGGCTCAACATTATGCATGGTTTCGATAGATACCGCTGGTGTGATCGCTTCTGCAACCGCTGCAGCTATTTCTTGTCTTGCCGCTTCAACTTCCGTTCTTGGAGGGGATAATTCGGCAAGCGATTCTGAATCAACTGTGATAATGACAGCC
Organism: Paenibacillus alginolyticus DSM 5050 = NBRC 15375; assembly: GCF_000422905.1. Taxonomy (GTDB): domain Bacteria; phylum Bacillota; class Bacilli; order Paenibacillales; family NBRC-103111; genus Paenibacillus_E; species Paenibacillus_E alginolyticus. The sequence goes on along the minus strand of NZ_AUGY01000028.1, from coordinate 79,903 downwards.
GATTGTATTTCGGAAACGTTCAAAATTTCTTTCTCTAAAGTTGCTTGATCAACTTTAGAAATGAAATAAAGAGAGAAGGAACGATCGAATTTCTCTTGTTCGATTTCTTGTACAGATGGCGTTGCTTTTACAATTTCGCCCATTCTTTCCAATGCATCGAACACCATATAAGCCCGTGCTGCCTTAAGTACACAATTCTCATTCACGCTTACTTCGATATAGAATACAAGGAAGCCCGAGTCAATGGACTGTTGAAGAATAGAAAATTGAAACTCATCCACTTCGATGCCTTTTGCTGGTTCTTTCGCAGCAGTCACTTGTGGAGCTTGTGCGGTTTTATAGTCACCAGTCACGATGGAGCGAAGAGCAACGACGATGGGTGAAACGTCCGCTTTTCCTGTACCACCTTGAATAATATCTTCGACCATAGATTCCAATGAATCAAGACTTTTGAAAATGCAGTCAAATATGAATGGGTTCATTTCAATTTTACTGTTACGTACCAAGTCCAAGACATTTTCCATCTCGTGCGTTAGGGCAGCGATATCCTCGAAGCCCATTGTTGCTGACATTCCTTTCAACGTATGAGCAGAGCGGAAAATGTTATGCACAATACTAATATCCTGAGGATTGCTTTCTAAACTAAGAAGGTTCTCATTCAAAGATTGCAAATGCTCTTTCGATTCATCGATAAACATGGATAAATATTGACTAAGTTCCAAAACCACACACCTCCAATAGAATCATTATGTAACTTGTTTACTAAATTTCATTTAATTAAGTACGCATTCAGCTAATCGAATTGCAATATCCTGCTGTGGCAAAACATGCATCGCAGCTTGGATCTCTACAGCTGCTCTAGGCATCCCATATACGACACAAGTTTCTTCGCATTCGGCAATAGTTGTTGAGACGCCGGACTGCTTCAAAGAAAGCATGCCTTTGGCTCCATCACTACCCATTCCTGTCATCAGGACGATGTGCCGCTTCAACTCACTCATACCAAGCAAGGACTCAAACATGACATCCACCGAAGGACGGTGGCCAGAACGAGGTTCCTCTTTGGTCAAGCGAATTTTGTACGTTTTGTCCGTATCCTTGTAGATGACCATATGCCATCCTCCCGGTGCTACATAAGCTGTTGCCGTTTGGAGCACATCTCCTTCCGCAGCCTCGACTACCTGTATCTGAGAAATGTCATTCAGACGTTGGGCTAATGATTTGGTGAAATTAGGTGGCATATGTTGAACAATTAAAATTGGCGCAGGAAAACCTGCAGGAATATGAGAGATCACTTGATGTAAGGCGCGAGGTCCTCCGGTTGAAGTACCTATGGCTACAAGATGATCGAAATGCGTTGAACCAGGTTTTGCAGTAAGTTTAGTCTCAGGTGCTTTCATCAAATTGGCATTACTCTTGACTATTAAAGGTTGAGTAACCTTCGGAGGCACAGGCTGCTTCGGTACTGGCCTTAACTTCGTTCGAACTGCCATATGCAGCTTCTCATGCAGAAGTTGTTTAACTTTATACAGGTCTAGAGATATGGAGCCTGACGGCTTTCGAATAAAGTCGACAGCTCCCCACTCGAGCGCTTTAATCGTTTCGGAAGCACCCTCTTGAGTTAAGGAACTCAACATAATGACGGGCGTTGGTTGTTCTGCCATGATTCGCTGTAAGGCATCCAAACCGTTCATTATTGGCATTTCAACATCCATCGTAATGGCATCGGGTCGTAATAGCTTCACTTGTTCAATGGCTTCTTGACCATTTTTTGCTGTTCCTATCACTTTGTACTGAGGATTATCTGAAATCAAATCGCTTATAATTTTTCGCATAAAAACGGAGTCGTCTACGACAAGAATGTTATATGGTGCCAAAGCTGCTTCCCTCCCTCTTATGAGCATATTCGACACGATTTGCGAAAATCCTATTTTAAAAGTTTCATCATTTTATTTAAAAAGCCCTTGACACCGGATGTAGGTGTGTCGATTACTCGATAACCATTCATATAATTATCAACTAATAATTGAAGACTACGAGATGCAGCTGAATTCGGAAAAGCAACTGTAAAAGGTATCTGCTTTTTAACCGCCTTAGATACAGCCACGTCATCATCAACGAATCCTAATGTAGGGATTTGGATATCCAAGAATTGTTTAGCAACTAAAGAAATTTTATCGGCCGTGTGCTTGCCTTCCTTTGCATCGGTTACTCGGTTAATCACCAGTTTGAAAGAAACATCATGTCCCATTGAGCTAACCATTTTTATAATGGCATAAGCATCAGTTATGGAAGTAGGCTCAGGCGTTGTGACAACAAATGCTTCTTCAGCGGCAAGAATAAATTTCAGTGTTTCTTTGGATAATCCGGCTCCTGTGTCAAAAATGATAAAATCAACATACCCATTGAGTTGCATGACTTGCTCGGCAAAGTAGTTGAGTTCTTCATCGGTTAAGCGAAGTAAATCATTAAAGCCAGATCCACCTGCTATGAAATCTAAATCATTGTAGCCTTTCTGGATGATTTCCCAGATCGTTTTTTCCTTTTTTAACAAGTGATATAAATTGTATTTGGAGGAAATCCCCATCAGCACATCAATGTTGGCAAGCCCAATATCAGCATCAAAGACAAGAACCTTATAACCTTTGGACTGAAGCGTTAAAGCAAAGTTTAGCGTAAAATTTGATTTACCAACGCCTCCCTTTCCGCTAGTTACGGTAATAATCCTGGTTGCTTTTGTGCCTTTGTCATTCTGTATCTGTACCAGGTTCCGCAACCCTTCTGCTTGATCCTTCATGCTCTAGGTTCCTCCAATAACAAATCGATGATTTGCCACTCATTCATTTCCGTAATATCATCGGGTACGCTTTGACCGTTCGTAACATACGAAAGCTGCAGTGAGAACTCGTGAACAACATTTACAATTGCACCATAGGAGTCCGTTTCATCCATTTTGGTGAACAATACTTTGTCTAGCTTAAATTTATTAAAATTGTTCGTGATCGCTCTCATGTCTCGATATTTGGTTGTTAAGCTCAAAACCAGAATCGTCTCACTATTTCCTTGTGTCTTCAGCAGAGAGTTAAGCTCCGAAACATACATCTCATTTCGAAAATTGCGTCCAGCCGTATCCATAAAAATAACATCACATTCTGCTAGATTATGGAATGCTTTCGCTAAATCCTGCGGTGAGAAAACAACTTCAAGGGGTACATTCAAGATTGTTCCATAAGTTTTTAACTGCTCAATTGCCGCAATTCGATATGTGTCTGATGTAATAAAACCAACCTTACGCTGATACTTCAACACTTGTTCCGCTGCTAACTTTGCTATGGTTGTCGTTTTTCCAACGCCAGTTGGACCTACGAAATGTACCACGCGTGTTTGCGGTGAGATTTGTTTACTGCGGTCAGACTGAAGGACTTGCCCCAGCTTGGTTCGCACGACTTGAAGAGCTGACTCATCGGTGACAGGCTCATCGGCAAGTTGAAAATCGGCCACAACTTCATCCATAATTTGACGGACTAACGCAGGATCAACTTCTTGTTCAATTAACCGGTGTTCAATCTTTTGTATAGGTTCAGGAAGATTTGTCTCCTCTGACGCATGAGTAAGCTTTCTCATCATTTCCTTCATTTGTTTGAGCTCCTCCATGAGGTGCTCATCCTTGAGAATGACTCTATTAGGTGCATTTACCGAAACCGGTGAGTAGGACTGCTGTGAAGCAAAGCTCTTTTGTGTCTCAACGCTTGTGCTAACAGTAACGAGTTCTTTTTTGGCTGAAACAGGCGCAATCACATCTGGAACATCAGGAAAATCAGAGTAATGCGATTGGATTCTTGCAGGTTGCTCTTGACTCATTACTTTCTGCTGTTGAGGCTGAGGTTGCGGTGCAAAACGTTGAGCAGCCCCTCCTGAATTCGTGTTTGCTCCATCAATTGCAGCGATAACTTCAATCTTTTTCTTGCCGAATAGACCAAGAAAACCCCCTGTGCGAATTTCCTTGGTATTGAGAATTACAGCATCCTTGCCTAAATCCGTGCGAATTTTTTGCAAAGCGTCCGGCATGGAATCGACAACGTATCTTTTTACTCTCATAAATTGACTACCCCCATACTCTGAATTTCAACGCTAGGCTCTAATTCGCTATAGGATAATACAGGTATATCTTGTAAAGTTCTCTCAAGCAGTTGTCTTAAATACATCCGAATCGTTGGTGAGGTTAAAATAACCGGCTGTTGTCCAGATTGAATCAATTTAGAAACTTGCTCGCTGACGCGATGATAAATAATTTGGGAAGAGGATGGGTCAAGTGCTAAGTAACTCCCTTGATCTGATTGCTGAACAGAATCGGCAATTTTCTTTTCCACAGAAGGGCCAACCGTAATGACTTTTAGGGAATCACCTAAAGATGTAAACTGTTGAGTTATTTGTCTAGACAATGATTGTCTTACATATTCAGTTAGTATTTCTGGATCTTTTGTGTAGGAGCCATAATCAGCAAGAGTTTCCAAAATCGTTACCAAGTCACGTACAGAAATTTTCTCACGCAGTAACTTAGCCAATACCTTCTGAACATCCCCAACCGATAATACGGAAGGAATAAGATCATCGACAAGTGCTGGATAAGACTCGCGAACATTCTCAATAAGTGCTTTAGTTTCTTGACGACCCAGAAGTTCATGTGTATGTTTCTTAATAATTTCTGTTAAGTGTGTCGCCACTACCGAAGGCGGATCAACAACAGTGTAGCCAGATAGCTCCGCTCTTTCTTTGGTCACTTCATCTATCCATATAGCGGGCAATCCAAAGGCTGGCTCGGTCGTTTCTATACCTGCAATTGAGTCATCATCAATGCCAGGACTCATGGCTAAGTAGTGATTAAGAAGTAGTTCGCCGCGTGCAACGGTATTGCCTTTTATTTTGATGATATACTCATTCGGCCTTAGTTGAATATTGTCACGGATGCGAATAACGGGTACAACAACCCCAAGTTCAAGTGCACACTGCCTGCGAATCAAAATGATTCGATCCAGTAAATCTCCACCTTGTTGAGTATCAGCAAGAGGGATTAATCCATAACCAAATTCAAATTCAATAGGATCGACTTGTAACAAGGAAATAACACTTTCAGGGCTCCGTACTTCCTCAATTTGCTGCTCCTCGACCAATTGTTCTTCTTTGATCGCTTCGCGATCCAAATTCTTTTGCATTCTAAAAGCTGCGTAAATTAACAAACCAGCAATTGGGAACGTCGTGAACCAATGAATTGGTGTGAATAAGCCAAGCACCACAAGAGTACCAGCAACTATATAAAGAAGCTTAGGTTGACCGGTTAACTGTTTGGTGATATCGTGACCTAAATTTCCTTCTGATGATGCCCGTGTAACGATAATACCCGCAGCCGTTGAAATCAACAGAGCAGGAATTTGGCTGACGAGTCCATCACCAATAGTTAGGATCGAGAATGTTTCAAGTGCTTTAGAAAAAGACATCCCTTTCATCGTCATCCCAATAATAAAGCCACCAATCAAATTGATGACGAGGATGATGATGCCGGCTATGGCATCCCCTTTAACAAACTTACTTGCCCCATCCATTGCTCCATAGAAATCAGCTTCTCTTTCAATCTTTTGCCTACGTTCACGAGCTTGGACCTCGTTGATCAAGCCTGCATTCAAATCTGCGTCAATACTCATTTGTTTTCCAGGCATCGCATCGAGTGTAAATCTCGCTGCAACCTCGGCAACGCGCTCAGAACCTTTGGTAATTACGATGAATTGTACCAAGACAAGGATGAGAAACACGACGAATCCCACGACGATATTTCCTTGAGCGACGAAAGAACCAAAAGTTCTGACCACGTCGCCTGCTTCTGCATGCGACAAAATGTTCCGCGTAGTTGATACGTTTAACGCCAAACGAAACAATGTCGTAATCAGGAGTAAAGAAGGGAAGATTGAGAACTGAAGCGCTTCTTTTGTATTCATAGCAACCAAAATAATCATTAAGGCAATCGATATATTAATAATTAATAGAAAATCCAGCAAAGGGATTGGAACCGGTACAATCATCATTAATACAATACCGATAATGCCTATAAGAACCAATAAATCCTTGATCTTCATTTGATTGTACCCCCCTCCTCGTTAGTTCGTTTTGCCCTTCACCTTATATACATAAGCCAATACTTCTGCGACAGCCTGGAACAGCTCAGCGGGAATGGAGTCACCAATTTCCACCTGTGCAAAGATCGCTCGAGCAAGCGGTTTATTTTCCATTGTCATAATTCCGTTTTTCTTCGCAACTTCTTTAATTTTTAAAGCAACATAATCCGCGCCCTTAGCTATAACTGTCGGGGCTTGCATATTGTTCGAATCATATTTCAAAGCTACCGCAAAGTGGGTTGGATTGGTAATAATAACATCTGCTTTGGGAACCTCTTGCATCATGCGCTGCATGGCCATCTGGCGCTGCTTCGCGCGGATCTTTCCTTTGATAAGTGGATCCCCTTCACTCTTCTTATACTCATCTTTAATATCCTGTTTGGACATTTTGAGACTTTTCTCGTATTCATACTTTTGATAAATGAAATCAAAAATGGCAAGGACTATTAAAATCGCGCCAATTTTGATCCCTAGTGATAGCGTGACTGAAGCAATAAATGAAAATGTACTTTCCAACGGAGCATGGCCAAGGCCTAGCAGCTTAGCTTTTTCACCCATTAATGTCGTGTAAACGACATACCCGATAATTAACATCTTCATTGTTGATTTAAGAAAATCCATGACGGTTCGTAGCGAAAAAATCCGTTTGAAACCCTCGATCGGGTTGATCTTGTTAAATTTCATCATGAGAGGATCGCCAATGAACATAAAACCAATTTGTGCATAATTTCCAATAAAAGCTATTAAAACAACAAGGATGAAAATAGGAGCCAAAATGATTAAACCTTGTTGGACTAAATTTACGAATAATACCTGAACGTTTGCGGCTGTAATGTCCATCGTCAGTTGATTCTCGTAGACGTTGCGAAAAATGTTAACTATCTTCTCTTTCATATAACTACCGAACATGAGGAACGATAGAAATGAAAAAAGTAAAATAAATGCCGCAGGTAAATCCATACTCTTCGCAACTTGACCCTTTTTACGAGCATCTTGCCTTTTCTTTGCTGTTGCAGGTTCCGTCTTTTCCCCAGCAAACCATTGTAAATCTAGCTGCAAACGAAATGTTTGGGACACGGCTTACCTCCTACTTAGGTGATGGTTGCTGTGTGCCGCTAATCAGTTGAAGCAACTTCTCCATGTAATCAAAAATGGTTGCAAATAAATTTTGGAATTGTGAGATTAATTCTGGGAAAAGAATGACTAGCAGAAAAAAGCCAAGTATCATTTTCAAAGGTGCGCCGATCACGAAAATATTGAATTGCGGAGCAACCCTCGTTAAGAGTCCTAAGCCCAAATCTGTCAAAAAAAGGGCTGCTATTATAGGAGCAGCGAGTTGAAACGAGAGATAAAACATTTTAGATAGCGATTGAAACAAGAAATTCGAAATTTGTCCATCATAGATACGTGCAAACAGTTGATTGTCCAGCGGTATCCAGCGGTAGCTGTCAATAATCGCTCTAATCAAATAATGGTGCCCATCAAATGAAAGAAAAAGCAGCACGGCGATCATATACTTAAGGTTGCCTAACATTGGGCTTGAGACCCCTGTTAGAGGATCAATTACACTCGCCATACTGAAACCGATTTGCATATCCATAAAAGAACCGGCAGTCTGGACAACTGTAAAAAAGATATAAGCGAGAAAACCAAGTAAAACGCCAACAAGCATTTCACGAATAATCAATAGAATGTATTCACCATCCATGGGAATGGGTTTATCCAACCCCATAGTCGCAAAAATGATTAACGAGATGAATACAGAAAGACCGATTTTGAACATCATCGGAACATTTCTTGAGGAGAGAATTGGAACAACGACAAAGAACGATGTAATTCGACAAAAAATAAGCAGAAAGATAGGAATAACTTGAAAAAAGTATGTCATATCGCTCACAACCTATCCAACGAATTTGTAAAGGTTGTTGAGTAAATTAAAGGTAAAGTCAACCAGCGTATTCATGATCCAAGGTCCAAATATTAAGATAGACAGCAAAACCGCAACAATTTTGGGAACAAACGCTAAGGTTTGTTCTTGAATCTGCGTCGTTGCTTGAAAAATACTAATGATGAGACCAACGACAAGACCAATAATAAGCATGGGTGCACTTGCTTTAAGCACGGTATAAACAGCCTCACCAGCAATCCGTATTACAAATTCCGAACCCATTTAGAAACCTCCGATATCTTGATCCTTAACCATAGCTTAGGAGTAATGATCTCACCACAAGATACCAACCATCTACAAGTATGAAAAGTAGAATTTTAAAAGGAAGTGAAATCATAACAGGCGGTAACATCATCATTCCCATTGCCATTAAGGTACTGGATACAACCATATCTATGACCAGAAACGGGATGAAAATCATGAATCCCATCTGGAAAGCTGATTTCAGTTCACTTATTGCGTATGCCGGAACTAATGAAGTAATCGGTATATCTTCTACGCCTGTAGGTGCCTTAGCTTTGGTGTAGTCTAAGAACAACTTTAGATCCTTCTGACGTGTATGCTTGAACATAAACTTCTTCATTGGTAACGATGCTTTCTCAAACGCCTGGGTCTGATTCATTTCACCCTTCAAATAAGGCTGCAGAGCTGTCTGATTAACCTCTCCCAAGGTTGGAGACATAATAAAAAAGGTTAAAAACAGAGCTAGTCCGATTAAAACCTGATTAGGCGGCATCTGCTGGGTTCCAAGTGAAGTTCGAACGAAACCAAGCACGATGACAATTCTTGTGAAACTTGTCATTAAAATTAGAAAAGATGGTGCAAGACTTAATACAGTTAATAAGAGCAATAAGGTTACTGTGTTAGAAGATCCACCGGCAGTGCCGCTAGTCCCAATATTCACATTTAACCCAGGGATCGGATTGTTTGGATCTGTTTCAGCAGCAGAAGCTGTCAGTGATAAGAGGAACACTGAAATCATGACAATCAGAAGCGTAAGAACTAATTTATTTCTTTTCATTCATCATTCAACCGATCTTTATGTTTTTGATCAGAAAGCCATTCGTGAGCATCTTTATTACGGTTTGATACTCGCTGCAGCCTATCATGAAATACTTGTTGAAAGGATGAAGTGATTTCTACTTCTTCCTCGATCTCTTTCTTCCTAACAGGAAGCTTGCTTAACCACTTACTTACTGCACCAAAGCCCACGCCATCATCCTGGGATGAAGTTAGCAGTTCCGAAATATACGCAACTTCATCGGCGTCATTGATCTTATCCAACAACTGAATGTTCTCACCGACGCCAACCACGAAGAGCGAATGACCAATTTCAACAATCTGAATCGATTTATTTTGTCCGAGGGGAACCCCACCTAAAGAACGTATTGAGTTCCCGAACAAAGAACCTTTGTTTTTCTTAGCTATGTATTTCATAAGTACAAAGAATAAGAGAATAATTAATACGAGAAAGAAAATGACCTTAACGATCATGCCAAATGAACTAAATGGGTCGGTCGTCGGAAATTCCGATGTTGGAAGACCTTGTCCTGGCTCTGTTTCAGCAAAACTTATGGATTGGGTATATAACATTGCGACTATACTTAATATGGCAGTAATCAGTCGTTTCGATAGGAGTCTTCTCATAGTAACAACCCTTTCGGTTTATGTAAGACTCAACCGAACATTGACGGTTTAACCTAGAGTCTTTTTAATCGCTTCGATAACACGGTCTGCTTGAAATGGTTTCACGATAAAGTCTTTTGCCCCTGCTTGAATCGCATCAATAACCATGGCTTGCTGCCCCATAGCGGAACACATAATGACTTTTGCAGTAGGTTCAATTTTTTTGATTTCTTTCAATGCTTGAATGCCGTCCATCTCAGGCATCGTAATATCCATAGTAATTAAATCAGGTTTCAATTCCTTGTATTTCTCGATAGCTTGAGCACCATCATTCGCTTCGCCACAAACCTCATAACCATTTTTAGATAAAATATCACGAATCATCATTCTCATAAATGCAGCATCATCAACAATAAGAATACGGTTAGCCATGAGTAAAATCCCCCTAAATTTAAATTATTGTAACTTTTGAATTCGTTCCCACTGGTTAACAATGTCAGTTACACGAACCCCAAAATTTTCATCGATGACGACAACTTCGCCTTTGGCAATCAACTTATTATTTACTAAGATATCTACAGGCTCACCTGCCAGCTTATCCAATTCAATGATCGATCCCTGGGAAAGTTCTAAGATGTCTTTAATCACCTTGTGCGTTCTGCCTAATTCTACAGTCACCTTAAGAGGTATATCCAGTAGTAAATTAAGGTTTGTATCATCAGCCTGTCCCAACGAACCTGATTGTAAATTCCCAAATTGCACGGGTTGAACATTAATATTACGATTCGGCATCCCACCATAAGCTGCCGGAGGCTGCTGATACATGGGTTGCTGTGGCGGGTACATGGGCTGTTGTGGAGGATACATCGGCTGCCCCATTGGTGGCTGTTGATACATCGGTTGTTCATACATTGGCTGCTGTTGATACATCGGTTGTTCATACATTGGCTGCTGTTGTTGGTACATAGGCTGCTCGTAAACGGGACTTGGAGCTGCTGGAGGCGCCGTATGAGCTTCCTGTGTAGGTACTGGTGACTGTGCTGCAGGAGCAGGCGCTTGAGCCGTTGGTGCTGCCTCCATTGAAGAGTCAGAATCACCACCCATAAGAATCGATACCATTTCTTTGGCGAATGGAACAGGTAGTAATTGCATGATGTTAGAATCAATAAGATCGCCAATGGTTAGTCGGAACGATATCTTTATAAATACGTCCTCATCGGGTAGTTTTCCTTCTCCTTTCGACAAATTTAATATGTCGATACCTGGAGGAGAGATATTGACAAATCGATTAAAGATGGTAGACATGGACGTAGCCGAAGATCCCATCATCTGATTCATAGCTTCTTGAACAGCGCTGATATGAATTTCACTAAGATTTTCATCACCACCGGTGCCATCGCCGCCCATCATCAAGTCAGCAATGACCTGTGCATCACGTGTTTTAATGACAAGTAGATTAATACCATCAAAACCATCAACATAATTCACATGAACAGCTACATGAGGTCTCGGAAACTGCTCTTCTAATTCTTCTTTACCAATAATAGAAACCTTTGGTGTCGTAATATCAACTTTCATTCCAAGCAATGTCGAAAGCGCTGTGGCTGCACTGCCGAAAGTGATATTACCAATTTCACCAAGTGCATCCTGTTCTAGGGGAGATAAATAGTCTTCAACTTTAGGAGGCCCGTTATAAGAAGAGGCTGAACTATCGTCCGATGACTGTCTCAACAAAGCATCGATCTCTTCCTGGGACAAATAATCTCTGTTATTCGTCATAATCTTCTTCTCCTTCGTTTACGATTTCTGTAATTTGTACAGCCATCTTCCCTTTTAAGGTTCCGGGGCTTCCGAGATATTTCAGCTTCTCGCCCACTTTGACTTGAAGCGAATCTTCGACGGATTTATGCAGCGGGATTACATCGCCAGCCGTTAAGCCAAGGAAATCACGTATGGAAATTTCAGACGATCCCAATTCTGCAATGAGTGGCAGCTTGGTTTTTTCCAAGCGGGATTGAAGTGCTTCTACTTCTTCAGGTGCTCTCGTCTTCTTCTGGGAGACAAACCAATGATGCACAGAAAGTCGAGGCATAATGGGTTCGATGACCACATGAGGGATACACAAGTTGATCATCCCTGTTGTATCACCGATTTTGGTGCTAAGTGATATTAGCGCAATCGTTTCATTAGGTGAAACAATCTGCATGAACTGCGGATTTGTTTCAAGGGCCTCTAAACGAGGTTGAATATCAATGACAGTCTTCCATGCCTCTTGTAAACTATCGAATGCTCTGCTAAAAATGCGTTCCATGACAATCGTTTCAATCTCTGTTAAAGCATTAATTTTGGTTGGGGTCGTACCCGCACCGCCTAATAAGCGATCCAACATAGCAAATGCGACATTGGGATGAACCTCAAGCACCATTCGACCCTCTAAAGGCTCCGCTTCAAAGATGTTCAAAATGGTCATTTTCGGGATCGAACGAATAAATTCGTCGTAGGGCAGTTGTTCAACCTGGACTACACTAATTTGTACGAACGTACGAAGCTGAGCAGAAAAATACGTTGTTAAAAATCGTGCAAAGTTTTCGTGAATCCGGGTTAAGCTCCGAATATGATCCTTTGAGAAACGCACTGCTCTCTTAAAGTCATAAGCCCTTACCTTCTTCTGCGTTTCCTCTTTTTTAAGTTCATCCGCATCCATTTCGCCTGAGGACAAAGCAGCTAGCAAGGCATCGATCTCATTTTGCGACAGAACATCAACCATTCGAGTCACCTCCTTTAAGCAAAATCAAAAGCGAGTTATTGTAGTACTTTATCGGTTATCCAAATTTGCTTGATTTTACCCTCATGTAGCAAAGGGTTTAGCTTGTTCATTAACGTAGAAGTTAAACCATCTGAACCTTTACTACCTTCAATTTGTTCCTTTGTCAAATCCCCTAAAGCTTGTACAATTGTGCCTTTAACCGCAGAGTCAAGCAAACTATCAAATTCCGTTTTCGTCTTGGAGTTCTCTAGCTCAAAAGCGAAGCTGATTTTAATGAAATTCTGACTTCCAGATAAGTTGGTCAAAATATCTTTAATAATAGCAGTGTTTGCCTTTACAGCCTCAGCCGATGGTGCTTTCGTTGGCTTCACACTTGCAACTGCTTCCTGAGCTTGTACAGCAGGGTCCTTGGATTGATTATTTTTCTCCATAAAGTTCCACAAAACAAAGGCAGCCGTCAAAATCAGAGTAATCGCAATTAGAATGGAGACAATGAGTATGAAAATTTTGTTCTTAAACACTTACGAACCCTCCGCATCCCTGGACTTTATTGTCGCTCGAACTGAGCCAATCTCCTGCATGTAGGTCCGCACTAAGCTTACCACAACCTCTGCCTTTTCGAGTACTGTGATTTTCTTACCTGTTGTCAATGTGATCATTGTGTCAGGAGTCTCTTCAATAAGTTCGATCAGTATGGCATTCAGGATGATGGCTTTACCGTTTAAACGAGTGAGAGAAATCATGCTTCTCCTCCTGTATCAGGATAAGGGGAGACTAGCTCCCCTTTTTCACATCAACTTAAGATTAATGTTTGAGATTAACAACTTCTTGAAGTACTTCATCTGAAGTCGTGATAATCCGAGAATTCGCTTGGAAACCACGTTGAGCGATAATCATTTCCGTGAATTCACCAGTTAAGTCAACATTGGACATCTCCAGTTGGCCCGAGATAAGAGTTCCTGTACCTGTTGTAGGGTCACCCGCTGCCCCAACTGCAATTGCACCATCTGGGTTTGCATTTGCAGTCATTCGATACAAATTCCCGCCAATTTTCTCAAGACCTGAAGGATTAACGACTTTCACGACGCCAACTTTCTGTCCTGTCGTAACGGTTGCTCCCGAAGTATTAACACCAATGATATCACCGTTTTGTGCAATCGAGAATGAAACAATGTCATCAGGAAGCACAATCGGACCGCCACCATCAGCACCCATAACATGCAGTCCTTCTGCATTTACTAGGTTTTTGGAAGCATCTAAAGTAAAGTTACCTGATCTTGTCAAATATGGTGCGTCAACCTGATCGGTATTTCCCACTGCAAAAAATCCATCACCATTAATACGCAAATCGGTTACGACATTCGTCGTCATCGCACTACCAGCCGTATGTATAGTATCAATTGCAGCCATACTTACACCTAACCCAACTTGTTGAGCATTCACACCACCGCGGTTCGCATCAGCTGCACTAACACCTGCAACAGTTTGACTAAGAATATCTTTAAACATAACGCGGCTGCCTTTGAATCCGATAGTATTTACGTTCGCGATATTATTACCAATTACATCCAATTTCGTTTGAAAACCACGCATACCTGAAACGCCTGAGTACAAAGATCTTAACATCTAATAGGCCTCCTAATCGGATATAAATAAAATGAGCTGCTTCAATCGCTCCACAGCCCCAGGCTTCCTGCACGGTCGAGCCTGATGGTTAAGAAATAATAATGGCACTATCTATTTGCGTGAAAACATGTTCATTCATTGCGTTTCCATCAAGCGCTGTCACAACAGTTCGGTTAGGAACATTAACAATTAAAGCATTTCCACCTAAAATCATAAGTGCATCCTTAGCACCTTTAGCAGCAGCCTTGTCGATTGCTTGGTTAAGCTTATCCAATTGCTCTGGCTTTAATTGAATGTCTCTCTCTTTCAGTCTAACCTCTGCATGATGACTGAAACGAACAAATTGCTCCTGAAGAAGTTTCTGAAAAGTTGGAATACCGGAATTGGATGCCGGTTGCTGTACAGGCGTTCGTCTCGTAGACGCTGGAGAAACCGCATTAGGATAAAGCTGCCCTATGGATATTCTCTCTGTCATTTCGTTTCTCCAACATTCTCAATTTTCTTGAGCTTGTCTAGAGAAATTTCAACTCCCTTCACATTGGCGTATTGATTTCCGTCTTTAAATGAGATGGAATCAACAACACCAGACTTTTCAACCGATGCCCCAGAAGAGTCAATCTCCGTCCATGTGATTGATTTACCGATTAAGCCTGAAACAAAACCAAGGGATTGACGCATTAGCTTCATTTCTCCAGCCATATTGGTTAGTTGTTCTACGGATGTGAATTGCGCCATTTGTGCAATAAACTCTTTATCTTGTAAAGGCTGCGTCGGATCTTGATTTTGAAGTTGTGTAATCAAGATTTTTAGGAAATCATCTTTTCCTAACGTATTATTTTTATCTTTGCTTTTCGCATTTTTGCCAGAATTAATAATATCCGACACATTACCGACTATGGGGCTTGTAGCCACACTTTCACCTCCAACTGCTTCACATAGATTGCCTTTTAGGCAATAACATCGAAGGAGTTACCATTAACTGTTGTTCGAATTTGAGTCACATTTTGTATTTCTTGATTAAATTCAATTGAATCATCATCGTAGTTGCCTGAAGCATTTTTACTTTGACGCTGAGATTGACTAAATGTTTGCTGTTGACGCTGATCTTGGAACATACTGGATTGCATGTTTTGATTTTGAGTGACCTCAAGTTTCTCAACTTGCAAACCTTGTGTTTGAAGAGCTTGTCTTAACTGCGGAAGCTGACTTTCCAGCATCTGCTTACCAGCTAAGGAATCAGCTGCAAATTGAGCGATCAGTTGTCCATCCTGCATCGATATTCTCACATCAATATGACCGAGATTTTTGGGGAATAAAGATAGTTTAGCTTCAGAAAATCCGCCAGCCATCGTTATCTTCATGTTCTTCAACACATGCTCTGTCATTTCTTCAGTAAAATTCGCTGCATTGATTGTTGCTGTTGGCGCTTTATCAACTGGAATAGCAGCCTGTTGCGCTTTTTGCAGATCACCAATCGTAACGATGGAATTCGTTGCTGGAGCTTCTTCAGTCGGCAAATCAACAAGGGCTATGACTGATTCTTCGGACGCTGTAGTAGTCTCAACAACTGGTGCGTGAAGTACATTCTTAATTGCCAAAAGCTCAAGCTTTGACTTTGTTGGTTGCACGAGTGTAAATGAATCATCAAGCTTCTGCTCAATACCTAGCTTATTTGCCTTTTTAACATGACTTCCTCTGTTAACAGTTGCGGTATCACTCTTACTCTCATTTACCAAACCTTCCGTAGACTTGGGAGCTTTCGTTACTGCTTCAGATGTTGGTCCCTTCAATGTCGCCATTAACTCTGGAAGCAAAGGCTCAATTGTACTAAGCAAGTCCTGGTTCAAAAACTTCAAAATAGGGTTGTCAGGCAGCTGTTTAGTCAAAGTTGTCAGAGTAAGCAAAGTATTCTGGGCCTGTAAATTAAATGTATCTGCTGGCTGAAGATTCAAACCATTGGGAAGTGTAAAAGCTGCGTTAGATTGTGCATCACCAAGTGTGCTTAACAACTGCTGAGCATCTTCGAACCACTTCTTCACGTTCTGATCTTGTAATAATTGTTCAGCTAACTTAGGATTACTGTTCATTGCTTCCAAAAGCATTTCTGGTAGAGGTTGATCTCCCTTTCCTTGTTCAACCTGCTGTACAGCGGCGCCTTGAAGGGGCATTACCAAGCTTTGAAGCATTTGAAGCAGCATGTTCAGAGAAAGAGCTGGATCGGAAGCATTGGCATCACCAGAAGCATTCTCTTGTACAATTTGACCATCTAATACTTGATTAAAAGAAGTATCTTTGGTTGCCGTTTCAGTCGTACTCGCTTTACCAGTCGCTGTTGAAACTGCGTTGTTTACAGTAGGTACTGTTGGCATTTGTACGTCCATTTTTTTCACCTCCCTTCGTGAAATCAATGACATTACTGAACAAGTTTTGCTGAAATTGATGCTGCAATTTCTTTATTTGCGTCTGACAATGAAGTCATAACTTTAGAACGAGAAGCGTTATCCATCCCACTGAGAATAGCTAATACTTTATCAGGGTTAGACTTGTTCATTTCCAGAAGAACATTGGAAGCACTTTTTGGCGTCATGTTGGCAAAAGTTTGCCCTAAATCTGTTTTACTCACAGATGTTACGGTTTTCGCCGCTCCATTCGTTGCCAATCTCTCTTGCAAGGCAGCAATTTGTTTATCACGAACAGGAACAACATCCTTAACCCCAATGGAAGCCTCAGCCGCTTTAGCAGGGGTCATTTTCTCAAGAATAGCTCCACGACTATCTGCTTTCATCATTGAAAACACT
This sequence comes from Paenibacillus alginolyticus DSM 5050 = NBRC 15375, assembly GCF_000422905.1. GTDB lineage: Bacteria > Bacillota > Bacilli > Paenibacillales > NBRC-103111 > Paenibacillus_E > Paenibacillus_E alginolyticus. The sequence goes on along the minus strand of NZ_AUGY01000028.1, from coordinate 62,971 downwards.
AGAACCATCTCTTTAGGAGTCAATGCTTCAATGATTGGGGCTGCTTTACTTGGATTCATTTTTGCATACATATTCGCAAGTTGAGTAATTTGATTGTTGTATTCTTCTTCGGTTTGTGTTTTATTCTTCAGCTTCTCTTCCAAGTCGGTTAACTTCGTCTGGGCATCCTTCAGTGAAGCATCCTTCTGCTCGGTAGTCGAATCTGCTTTCTGCAATGCCGTTTGAAGTTCAGCAATTCTTGCGTTTAGTTTCGTAATCTCTTCATCTTTAACCTTGATGCTTTGCTCAGAAGTCGGTGCTTTACCATCACTCGTAACTACTGCTTTTTCTTTTGGAGCAGGGACGATTGTCCCAATGACTGGTGTATTGTGCAGCGCCTTCTGAATACTGCTCTTGATATCATAATCAAAAATTGACAACAGCACGAAGAGCAAAACTGCCGTAAACACAAAGGGGATGACAAACCATATCAGAAATCGTTCCAGTGCACTATAAGATGCACCCTCTATGCTTGTATCGGCCATCTCCTCTTCCCTCCTTTGCCTTCCTCAATACGTTAGTCGTCTGAAACGGTTGGTAGCCATCTCATCTAAAGCTTCTTGCTCTTTTTTGGCGACAAAAGACTGAAATTGGTTGTATGCCTTCTCTCTTGCTTTCGACCATACTTTCTCATCCATCATTCTTTCCGAAAGATGCTCCTGCTTTTTGAGCACGACATGCTGTGCTTGCTGCACATCCAAATGCTTACGTGCGATCTGTTGATCAACATGATTCATGTAGTTTTGCATTAACAGCATCTTGGAAATGGATACCGAACCGCTAGATACATGGGTCATTTCGTTATGAAGGCTATCTTTTTGCTCAAACAATCCATGCAAGCTCGTTTCTTCGTTCCTTAGTTGCCCCATTGCCTCAGACAGTATCCACTCTGCCTGTGTTCGTTCATTGTTTTTCAAATCAACAATTTGCTGGAAAGAATAACGAAAATTCATTCAGGAACCTCATCCCTTATAAAATTCATGAATCAAACGTTCTTGAGCTTCTTCAAACGTCAACTTCTCAGAGGTTTTTTGCTTCGTGAAATCCCATATTGCCTCGATATTATCCATAGCGATATCAATATTTGGGTTAGAACCTTTTTGGTATGCCCCTATATTGATAAGATCTTCCGAATCTTTATATATAGAAAGAAGTCGCTTCAATTGATCAGCTGCTTCCATGTGTTCAGTAGGAACAATTTCTTTCATGACTCGGCTTACGCTGGATAAAACATCGATGGCTGGGTAATGACCTTTATTAGCAATGCTGCGATTAAGGACAATATGTCCATCCAAAATACCTCGCACAGCATCAGCGATAGGCTCATTCATATCATCCCCATCAACAAGCACGGTATAAAAAGCGGTGATAGAACCCTTTGGACCCGTACCTGAACGCTCTAGAAGCCTAGGAAGCATGGCAAAAACCGAAGGCGTATAACCACGTGTGGCTGGAGGTTCTCCAACAGCAAGTCCGACTTCACGCTGCGCCATTGCAAACCGAGTGACTGAATCCATCATCATCATGACATTTAAGCCGCGATCTCGAAAATACTCAGCAATACTAGTTGCAATCATAGCACCTTTGATTCGGATCAAAGCTGGTTGATCCGACGTTGCAACAATCACAACGGATCTAGCAAGTCCTTCAGGACCTAAATCTCTTTCGATAAAGTCCAGAACTTCTCTACCACGCTCACCAATAAGAGCAATTACGTTGACATCAGCGGATGTATTACGAGCAATCATACCCATAAGTGTACTTTTACCTACACCGGAGCCTGCAAAAATACCAACACGCTGACCCTTACCAATTGTTAATAGGCCATCAATACAGCGAACACCAACCGAAATTGGATTCAGAACACGTGGACGTGTTAGCGGGTTTCCGGGAACATTATTCGTTGAATATTGTGCCATTCTAGAGGGTAGGAATGAACCATCTAAGGGTTGCCCCAAACCATCTAATACCTTACCAAGCAGTTCATGGCCAACTTGGACAGTAAGCGGCTTTCCAGTACCTACGACATCGCATCCAGGACCTATTGCATCCAAATCACCTAGTGGCATCAGAACCACTTTATTGCTGCGAAATCCAACCACCTCAGCCTTTAGCGGCTTGTTCGACTTGTGCGGATATATATAGCAAAGATCGCCAATGCTCACATCAGGACCTTCTGACTCAACTGTCAGCCCAATGACTTGCGTCACTTTACCGTTCACTCGAATCGGATCAATCGTATGCAGATGCTCCTTGTATTTATCAGCATTTGGCAGCTTGCTTCTCATAACTCGGATACCTCACTTTGAGTTGCCAATTGTCTTAGCGCCGACTTTATCTCTTTTAACTGAGTATCAATCCTGGCATCAATACTTCCAAATGAGGAACGTATCACACAGCCACGGTCTTGTACCGTAGAGTCAGGGATAATTTGCAACTCCGCTTGTGAATCAATGGAAGTTAGTAACTCTTCGCGCGCATCTTGGATATACGCAAACTGTGAAGGTGCTACACAAAGCGCGATAATTCCTTTTTCTCGTCTACGTGAAAGCACCATCTGAATTAGATCAATGACCCATTCTGGATTTAAAGTTAACTGACGTCCAATCACTTTCTCAGCGATGGAAGTGCTAAGTTCAATTAAGAAAGGTTCTGATTCTTGAATGATTTGCTGCTTAAGCTTGTAGGCTTGCTCCAAAATGGCTCGAGCCTCTGATAACATCTCACCGTATTCTTGTCTGAGATTATCTTCAGTTTGAACAATCCCTTGTTCGTAGCCTTCTTCAAATCCCGATTGTCTAGATAGCGCGATGTGCTCTTCATCTTCAGCACGGCGGCTCTCCCACCAACTCGTGATTTCTGCATGCGTTTGTTCTCGAAGCGCAGCACACTCCCGCATCGCCTGATCGATTTGTTCGTGGGCAAAAGCTTCAGCGTCTTGAAGGATCTGTTCCTTCATACTTGTAGCTTCTGTCAGTTCCTGCTGCTGTTCAAGAGTCAATTGATTTGCTTCATCCGTTAACATACCGGCACGTAATAATTCAAGCGGAGAAATCGTTTCTACTATTTTTTTATCATCTAACGGAAAATAAGCAAATGATTTAATGACATTAGACAATAATATCATCTCCTCCACCACGTGCGATGATGATTTCACCAGATTCTTCTAAGCGGCGAATCGTTGCAACAATGCGGGTCTGAGCTTCTTCAACATCACGTAAACGCACAGGTCCCATAAATTCCATATCTTCTTTAAAGGTATCCGCCATACGTTTGGACATATTCTTGAACAAGGCATCGCGAACTTCTTCGCTTGCAACTTTAAGGGCAAGTTGTAAATCCGCATTCTCAATGTCGCGAATAATTCGCTGAATTGATCGATTGTCGATATTGACAATATCTTCGAAGACAAACATCCGCTTCTTAATTTCTTCCGCAAGTTCCGGATCCTGAATTTCAAGGGAATCGAGAATGGTACGCTCTGTACCCCGATCGACACCATTCAGAATTTGAACGATCGAAGCAATACCACCAGCATTTGTGTAATCCTGAGTTACTGTTGAAGATAGCTTTTGTTCAAGGACGCGTTCTACCTGACTAATGACTTCAGGAGAGGTGCTATCCATGAGTGCAATACGTTTAGCAACATCAGCTTGCTTTTCCTGTGGTAATGAAGACAAGATGATCGAAGCTTGATCTGCCTGCAAATAAGATAAAACTAAAGCGATTGTCTGTGAATTTTCATTTTGAATGAAATTTAGAATTTGTGCAGGATCTGCTTTTCTTGCAAAATCGAAAGGTCTCACTTGCAGCGTTGCTGTTAAACGATTGATGATATCAAGCGCTTTTTGAGATCCCAACGCCTTTTCCAAAATATCCTTGGCGTAAGAAATACCACCTTGAGAAATAAACTCTTGGGCTAAGCATATCTGATGAAATTCAGATAAAATAGCTTCTTTTTCGTAAGAATCTACTTTTCTAACATTCGCAATTTCTAGCGTTAATTGCTCAATCTCTTCTTCCCGCAAGTGTTTAAATATTTGTGCAGACACCTCAGGGCCTAAACTGATCAAAAGAATGGCTGCCTTTTGTCGTCCTGTTAACCCTTGCAGAGCAGCTTTGGCCATACAAGTGCCCCCCTATTCGTCTACTAACCATGTACGAAGCAAATTGACAAAGTCTTCTGGTCGCTTCTTGGCAAGAGTCTCTAGCTGCTTGCGTATTTGATTTTCATTCGTAACATTTTCGATATCAATCGTTGGAAGCTCAGCTTTACCTGCTGCCATATTCATTTCTTGATCCAACTGTTGCTGCGCAGCAGCTTTTCTTCGTTTTCTAATTGCGAACCCAGCAATTAATCCTATTGCAAGCGCCGCTAAAGCTAAACCTGCATAGGTCAAGTAAGTTGTTGTTTTCGAAGCGAGTGTATCCGTTGGTCTTGCAAAAGAATGTGCGAATACTGTAACTTTTTTCTGTAAGTCTGCATCAGTATATGTAACTTTATTATCCGCTAAAGCAGTTCTTACGATGTTTACCAGCGCACTTTGCACCGCAGCCTTGGTCTCTGGTGTCAATGAGTTGGGATCATCTTTAACCGGAGGCTCAATCCCTACATTAATACTTAAGTCTTTCACAACGTAAGGCGTAGAGATAATATCGTTCGTAATTCGATTAACTTCATAATTGACAGTCTTATTATGTTTCTCTGAGTTTGACTTGCCTGAGCTGGCCGCCCCTGGATAGCCTGGAACATCTGTAGTTCCTGTACCTGGTACTCCACCTGTATCAGCACCATTGTTCTGATAAGACTCGCTTGCTTCCTGCAAGGAAATCTCTAACCCTTTTTGATCGACTTGATTCGGGGCGCTGACAAGCTGTTCTTTGCTTTTCTTTTGATCGAAATTCATTGTTGAGAATACACTTACATTCACTTTGTCTCGGCCAAACATCGTACCCAGCATCGAATTGATATTCTTCTGCAAATCATTTCGGAACTGGTTATTAATATCCGCTTGACTAGAGACCAGACTCGTGGATGAAGTCCCGCCGACCTTCGAAGACATAAGACTCTGTCCATACTGGTCGGAGATCGTAATATTCTCTAGAGGGAGATTCTTAACACTATGCGATACTAAATTATAAATCGTATCAACTTTTGCTTGATCTAATGTATAACCCTGTTTCGTTTGCACGACAACCGATGCCGTTGCTTTCTCTTGCTGTTGCTGTAAGAAAGGTCCTTCTTCTGGAAGTGAAATGAGAACTTTCGAACTGGCGATTGCTTGATTAGAGTTAATCAACTGTTGAAGCTCGCCTTGTATCGCGTTCAAGTATTTCACTTTGAATTCGTTGTCTGTAATGCCAAATGAACTGCTATTGCTAAATGCACCAAAGCCTAGAGAGCCATTCTTATTTAAACCTTGGGACTCAACACCAAGCTTTACATTTGCTACTTCGCTAGTTGGTACTTCGATACTTTTACCATCAGCGCTAAGATGATATGGAATCTTTGCGGTATCCAAATATGACTTGATGGCTGAAGCATCACTTGGCTGCAATTCCGTAAATGCGAGTGAATACTCCGTTTTCGATAAATTAATACTTATTATTGCCGCAGTAAGAATCAGTAGGATAACTGTCGCTATAAAAGTGATTTTCGTAGTTCTACTATAACGATTCCAATATTGCTTCACCTTTTCCCAGTACTGGAGCAGGTTCTCGTTCACTCTGTCACCTCATCGAACCAAAATTTAGCAGCTTCTAAGTCAATCACAGCTGCATTCTCATCATTTCTTGGTATGCTTCAAGGACTTTGTTTCTGACTTGAACAGTCAACTCAAGCCCTAGCGATGCTTTCTCAGAGGCTATTGTCAGTTGATGAACATCGGAAAGCTCACCTTTGATGAAACTCTGATTCAAATTGTCCACTTGCTGTTGTTGCGTGTTTAAGTTTGTGATGGCGTCATTCAGGAACGAACCGAATCTTTTGCCAAGGTCAGCAGCCCCTTCACCAGAGTTATCCTTTGGTTGAATGGAACTCATGATGTTTAGTGGACTGTAACTTATTTTGTCAATCATGATGCAACCTCCTGTAGTGGTTATCTACCAATCTCCAAAGCTTTGGTTATCATTGATTTACTAGCATTAAGAGCAGTTACGTTCGCTTCATAAGATCTAGTAGCAGAGATCATATCGACCATTTCTTTAAGCACATCGACATTGGGCATATAAACAAATCCATTCGCATCCGCATCTGGATGAGTTGGATTATATACTTGCTTCAATGGTGACTTATCTTCAAAAATTTTATTTACCCTTACACCTTCACCAGTACCATCAGCCATTGCTGATTTAAGCGACTGCGCAAAGCTGGGCTGTGACTTCGTTTCAAAAGCAACTAACTTTCTTGTATAGGGAACCCATTTCCCATCTACAAATTTTGCGCGTGTTGTATCCGCATTCGCTATATTAGAAGAGACAACATCCATTCTTAATCGCTGAGCAGTAAGTGCCGATGAACTGATGTCAAATCCATTCGTTAACCTCATTGGAAATTACTTCCCTCCTAATACTGTGCGCATTTTTTTGAACTCACTGTTCATTTGCTGAATCATTGCATTGTATTTAAGTTGGTTTTTGGCCATTAACGACATTTCATAGTCCATATCGACATTGTTCATATTGTTGTTAATCGCTGTCGATTCATCCGTTTTTATTTCTGAATTCGGCAGATTTGTGGATTTCCCTATTAAGAAATGCCTAGGGTCTGTCCGATAACCTTCTATAGAGGGTGTTGATGAATTCATCTGACCTTGTAAAAGTTCTTCGAACACGACATCCGAACGCTTGAAGAAGGGTGTATCCGCATTGGCTACGTTGTTTGCTACAACCTTTTGTCTTAGAGTCGATGCATCAAGCGATCGCTCCATCAAGTTCCAACTTGGTTTGTCTAACAAAGACATTATGATACCCCCGTCTATAGAATATTTGACTTATACTTCAACATTGTATTTATCGATTCCTTCTTATTTCGACATTATTTTCATAAAATAATTTGAAATGGTCCTTATTGTAGAAATATGTAAAACATTCGCTAACCTTTCTTATCATCTAAGATATTACGATAACTTACAATAAGAAAAAAGCCCTATCTTTTACAAGACAGGGCTTTTCTATGTGTTTATCTACAATTTTGTTTTTAATTGCTCAATACTTTGTATTAATTGCTCATTTAAAATACGGATATAAGTACCCTTCATACCAAGCGAGCGAGTTTCAATAACTCCGGCACTTTCCAGTTTGCGAAGTGCATTAACAATAACAGAACGAGTAATACCTACCCGATCGGCAATTTTACTCGCTACCAAAAGACCTTCCTTACCGTCCAATTCTTCAAAAATGTGTTCCACCGCTTCCATTTCACTGAAAGATAAGGAACCGATCGCAACTTGAACGACCGCTTTGCTTCTAGCTTCTTCCTCTATTTCTTCGGCACGTTCTCTTAATATTTCCATCGCTATAACTGTAGATCCATATTCAGCCAGAACTAAGTCATCATCAATGAAAGTTCCTTCGCTACGACTTAAAATGAGTGTTCCCAAACGAGAGCCACCACCAATAATTGGTACTAAAGTCGTATGCGTGTATGGAAACATATCTTTCATTTGTTCCGTGTAATAGAAATATGGACTATCCGGTTCAGCAGTTGATGATGTTTCCTCAATCTTCAAGAGCAAATTGTTCGACTCCATCGGAAATCTGCGTTCGATTAATATCGTCTGATTCATTTCAGGGGAAACAGGATCATTCGTTACCGCATATCCTAAAATTTTGCCTTTGCGGCTAACGACGTAGATATTCGCAATAACAATATCACGCAGCACTTCGGCCATATCCATAAAGCTAACTGCATTGCCAGCTTCTTTTTGCAGCAAGCGATTTAGCCTTCTTGTTTTATTTAATAAACTCATGTAACTGCCTCCTACTTACTTAACCTTGCGATAGTTCTTAATTATAAAATATATTGACTCAAATCTCGGTTTTGAACAATATCACTTAGCTTCTCGCGAACATATTCCGGGTTAATGACAATGGATTCCAATGTAATCTCAGGCGCCTCAAAGGATAAATCCTCCAGCAATTTTTCTAAAATAGTGTGTAATCGCCGAGCACCAATATTCTCTGTATTCTGATTAACTTCAACAGCGATACGAGCAATTTCATAAATAGCTTCGTCCGCAAACTCAACCGTTATACCTTCCGTTTGCAACAAGGCTGTATATTGTTTTGTTAATGCATTTTTGGGTTCTTTTAAAATAGAAACAAAGTCTTCTAAGGTTAAGTTACTTAACTCAACTCGAATCGGGAACCTTCCCTGAAGCTCAGGAATTAAATCAGAAGGCTTAGCAATATGGAAAGCGCCTGCGCCAATAAATAAAACATAGTCCGTCTTCACGGGTCCATATTTGGTCACAACTGTCGATCCCTCTACAATTGGCAAGATGTCACGCTGAACACCTTCGCGAGAGATGTCGGGTCCGCTGCCGCCGCGGCTATTACTTGCGATCTTATCGATCTCATCAATAAAAATAATACCGGATTGTTCAGCGCGATTAACAGACTCCTGAATCACTTCGTCCATGTCAATCAATCTTTGCGCTTCTTCCTGAGTTAACACTTTCCTAGCTTCTTTTACAAGCAGCTTACGCTTCTTCATTTTCTTCGGAAGAAGATTGCCAAACATCTCTTGCATATTCATTCCAGCTTGTTCATTGCCTTGACCAGCCAACATATCCATCATCGAAGGAGAAGAATCTTCTACCTCGATTTCTACAACTTCATTCTCTAATTTACCATTAGTCAATTGCTCCGCGATTTGAGCCCTTTTAGCGGCAAGTGAGGGATCTGGCGCACTTTCTTCTTGATCGGGTTGGTTTTGCCCTCCAAACAGCATTTCAAGAGGGTTACGCTGTGTTTTGGAACGCGTTGGACTTGGCGCCAGCAAGTTAACAAGACGCTCGTTAGCGAGCTTCTCAGCACGGTCTTTCACCTTTTCCATCCGCTCAGCCTTAACCATGCGTACGGAAGTTTCAATCAGATCTCGAACCATGGACTCCACATCGCGTCCAACATAACCAACTTCTGTGAATTTGGTGGCTTCTATCTTAATAAATGGTGCGCCTACCAATTTAGCTAGTCTGCGCGCAATTTCAGTCTTTCCAACGCCAGTTGGCCCGATCATGAGAATATTCTTCGGAACAATTTCATCCCGCATAGCCTCATCCACAAGGTTTCTCCGATAACGGTTTCGCAGAGCAATAGCAACCGATTTCTTCGCTTTTTTCTGACCTACTATGTATCGATCCAATTCTTGGACAATTTGTTTAGGTGTAAGGGAGCTGTTTGCCATTTTGTACCCTCCTAAGAGTTTTCCGTAGGAAAACTTGCATCGTAAGCATTGGCTAAGTTTTGCTTTAGCAAAACTAACATCGTAAGCATTAACTTTTCAATCGTTAACTATTCAATCTCTTCCACAATAATATTATGATTCGTAAACACGCATATTTCGGCTGCAGTTGTTAAGGCTGCGTGGGCTATTTCCTTAGCACTTAACGACGGCGCATGGCGATGCAATGCTCTTCCAGCAGCTAATGCAAAGCTGCCACCAGACCCAATAGCCAAAATACCGTCATCCGGTTCAATAACTTCACCATTTCCTGAGAGCAGCAGTAAACCGGTTGAATCCATAACGATCATCATGGCTTCAAGCCTCCGGAGAACGCGATCTTGACGCCAATCCTTCGTAAGCTCTACGGCAGCACGCTGCAAATTACCGTGGTGTTCCTCCAGCTTGCCTTCGAATTTCTCAAAAAGTGTAATCGCATCGGCAACAGAACCAGCAAAGCCAGCGATAACCTTTCCTCTATGTAAACGCCGAACCTTTTTGGCCGTGCTTTTCATAATCATGCTGTTGCCAAATGTCACTTGCCCATCTCCCGCAATAGCTCCCTTGCCTTGATGACGAATGGCAAAGATTGTTGTCGCATGAAACGTAGCTTGATTAGGATCCATCTCTTCTCACCTCTCAAATGGAATCATACACCATGAAAGTCACTTTTTACGTTGGTTTCGGTCTCATAAATGAGATAAACCTCTAGCGAGGTCAAATCGAGAAATGACCGCATCTAGAGGTAAATGTATGAGGAAACGAATGAAAAATGCTTCAAAACATAATTATAGTAACATAGCAAAGAGTCCAATTACAACCTACTCTGCATATGTTTTCTTAAAATTCTGAATACTTTCCAAGGCACGGTTAGCCAGCTTCTCGTATTTTTCTTTTTTATTGCGAATTCGTTCGGGTAATTGAGGAAGCAAACCAAAATTAGCATTCATCGGCTGAAAATGTTTAAAATCAGCTGTCGTAATGTAATGTGCCATACTGCCTAAAGTCGTTTCCTCCGGTACAATCAAACAAGACTGACCTTTAGCTAAACGCCCCGCATTCATACCTGCAATAAGACCAGAAGCTGCCGATTCAACATATCCTTCTACACCCGTCATTTGACCCGCAAAAAACAAATTTTCACGACGTTTAAATTGATACGTAGGCTCAAGAAGCTTTGGAGAGTTTATAAACGTATTGCGATGCATAACACCATAGCGTACGAACTCTGCTTGCTCTAACCCTGGAATCAAAGACAATACCCGTTTCTGCTCTCCCCACTTCAAATGGGTTTGGAAACCGACTAAGTTATACAAAGTTCCAGCTGCATTATCTTGACGAAGTTGAACGACAGCATGCGGCATCTTGCCTGTATGTGGATTTATTAAACCGACTGGTTTCATCGGCCCGAACAGAACCGTTTGTCTACCGCGCTTCGCCATGACTTCTAAGGGCATGCAGCCTTCGAAATAAATTTCTTTCTCGAATTCCTTCAGCTCAGCAACCTCAGCCGTTATTAAAGCTTCATAAAAAACGTTGAATTCTTCTTCTGTCATAGGACAATTAAGGTACGCGGCCTCTCCCTTGTCATAACGGGAAGCCAGATACACCTTATTCATATCAATGGAGTCCTTCTCCACGATCGGAGCTGCTGCATCATAGAAGTACAAGTACTCCTCACCCATAAGCTCTTTAAGGCCAGCTGAAAGTGCTGGTGATGTCAATGGACCTGAGGCAACTACCGTAATACCTTCAGGTAAAGTTTGAACTTCCTCATTGCGAACTTCTATGAGCGGATGGTTGCGTAGCGTCGATGTAACTGCTTGAGAGAAACCGTCACGGTCAACAGCTAGCGCGCCTCCTGCCGGTACAGCATGCTCATCAGCACAAGATAGAATGAGCGAGTCCATACGTCTCATTTCTTCCTTGAGTACTCCTACAGCGTTGGTAAGACCATTCGAACGTAGTGAGTTACTACAGACCAGCTCAGCAAACTGATCAGTTATATGTGCTGGGGTTTTACGGACATTACGCATTTCGTATAAAGTAACAGGCACACCCTGACGGGCAATTTGCCAGGCGGCTTCACTTCCAGCCAATCCTGCACCGATGACTGTTACTCTTTGATATTCTGGCAAAATCGGACACCTCTAATCTTTCATATCATCTGAATTATCGTCACTAACTTCTTCTTTATGATCACATTGCGTACACTGAATGCTCACGCCGTTCTTGCTTCTTTTCTCGATCATCATCGAGCTGCATACAGGACATGGCTTATTGATCGGTTTATCCCATGAGACAAAGTCACAGGTTGGATATTGATCGCAACCGTAGAAAACTCGCCCCTTCTTGCTTCTGCGTTCGACAATTTTCCCTGTATGACAAGTTGGACATGTAACCCCAATATCTTTAATGATCGGTTTCGTATTGCGGCAGTCTGGAAATCCAGAGCATGCTAGAAACTTACCGAAACGCCCCATTTTATAAACAAGATGTTTACCGCATTTCTCGCAAATCTCATCTGAGATTTCGTCCTGAATTTCGATTTCCTTCATTTCCTCTTCAGCGAATATAAGCCGCTTCTCAAAGGACGTGTAGAACGTATCCAGAACTCGAACCCAGTCTTCTTTTCCTTCTTCAACGAAGTCAAGCTCTTCTTCCATATGAGCCGTGAACTCGATATCAAGAATTTCAGGGAAAAACTCCTGCATCAATTGAATAACTAACTCACCAAGCTCCGTAGGCACGAATTTCTTCTCTTCGATGGCAACATACCCACGCTTCTGAATCGTCTCCAATGTCGGTGCATACGTACTTGGACGCCCAATGCCCATTTCCTCTAACGCCCTAACTAAACGCGCTTCTGTATACCTTGGAGGCGGTTGAGTAAAGTGCTGCTTCGGATCCACGCTTTGCTTCTGCAAAGAATCTCCCTTAGTCAGAGGCGGCAGCAATTTGTCCTCTTCTGTCGTACCATCGTCATTGCTCTCGACATAAACTTTCATAAATCCAGCAAACTTCATCTTGGATCCATTCGCTCTAAATACGGTATCACCAGCTGTTAAATCAATGGTCATCGTATCTAAGACGGCTGAAGCCATTTGACTTGCAACGAAGCGATCCCAAACCAGCTTGTACAGACGATACTGATCTTTACTTAGAAATGCCTTCATTTGATCGGGTTCTCGAAGTACAGATGTAGGTCGAATACCTTCATGCGCGTCTTGCGCATTAGCATTTTTCTTCGTGTACTGGCGAGGAGTCTCTGGATAGAAGGCAGGGCCATATTTGCTCAAGATAAAATCTTTGGCTTCTTCTTGGGCAACCGGAGAAATGCGGGTGGAATCGGTACGCATGTAGGTAATCAAACCAACCGTACCTTCTTTTCCTAAGTCTATTCCTTCATATAACTGCTGTGCCACAGACATGGTCTTCGACGCACGGAAATTAAGTTTCCTCGCTGCTTCCTGCTGCATAGAGCTTGTAATGAAAGGAGGAGAAGGATTACGCTGGCGCTCTTTCTCTTTCACTTCTTTTACTGTAAATGCATCACTGCCCATCGCAGCTAAAATCAGATCAACATCCTCTTGCGAATGCAGTTCCTTTTTCTCACCGTTAATGCTGTGATACTTCGCTTCGAACACGGTTTTACCAGCATCCAAAACAACGGTAATTGACCAATATTCTTCAGGTTCGAAGGCCTTGATCTCATTCTCTCTGTCTTGTATCAATTTAACCGCAACCGACTGTACACGGCCTGCAGACAAGCCTTTTTTTACTTTTTTCCAAAGTAAAGGACTTATTTTATAACCAACGAGTCGGTCCAGTATACGTCGAGCTTGCTGTGCGTTAACGAGATCTTGATTAATTCGGCGCGGCGTTTTGAAGGCATCCTTTACCGCATCCTTCGTTATCTCATTAAATACAACACGGCAGAGTTCTTCGGATCCTACATCCAAATAATGTGCTAAGTGCCAGGCAATGGCTTCACCTTCACGATCCGGATCCGCCGCTAGATATATTTTTTTTACTTTTTTACTCGCATCTTTTAATTCCTTAAGTATAGAACCTTTACCACGGATTGTTATGTATTTAGGCTCAAAGTTACGATCCACTTCTACGCCAATTTGGCTTTTCGGAAGGTCGCGAATATGACCCATTGAGGCTTTTACAATAAATTTACTTCCCAAATATTTGCCAATGGTTTTGGCTTTTGCTGGTGACTCAACTATGACTAAAGAATCCGCCATGGATCGTCCTTCCTCCCCTCTTGGTTTCAAGGTAAAGTCTATTGGCGAGAAGAAAAGCTTCGTATTAGCCTATGCTAGTATGTAAGTAGAACCCGGAAGCTGTTTAATCGCCTTTTTCATTACCAAAGATAACAGAACTGCATGCAAATGTCCAAACGTAAATTGACTGTCCTCTAATAGAGCATCAATCGAGACAGGCTCATTCGACAACTTTCGAACGATTTCGCCTTCCTCATCCGTAAGAGAAAATGTCGGCACAGGCTTCTTCATGGCACCCTTTTCTTCCGCGCTTAACATATGTTTATAATCTTCTACAATCTCGTCTACACGGGTAACCAGCTTTGCGCCATCCTTTAGAAGCTTGTGGACACCACTACTTTGGTTAGAGTCAATTGGACCTGGAACGGCGAATACATCTCTTGATTCATCCACGGCAAATTCAACTGTAATCAGAGAGCCGCTATCTTCTGCTGCTTCCACAACCGTAACTCCTAATGACAATCCTGCTATGATTCGATTTCTCTGTGGGAACATACCAGGCCTCATGCCCGTGCCTATGGGATATTCAGAAATAATGACACCCTCTTGTTCTATATTTCGATATAATAAGGCATTCTCACGCGGATAAATTTGATTAATCGCACATCCAAGAACAGCAACTGTTTTGGATTTACCTTGCAATGCACCAATATGGGCCTTGCTGTCAATCCCCCTTGCCAGTCCACTTACGATTCCGAATCCCGCTCTAGAAAGGGCTGCTGCCCACTCCTCAGCAATTTTCTTTCCATAAAGCGTAGGGGTACGTGTTCCAACCATGCCAAGGAGACGCCCATTTAATAATGATACGTTCCCTTTCACATATAACACCCAAGGGGGCTGCGCAATTTCCTTAAGGATCGAAGGGTAGTCCTCATCCAAAAGCGTTAGAATTTGAATGGCTTGCTTCTTATATAACTCAAGCTTTTGCTCAATAAAAGTCGGTGTAAACCGCGCAGCTATTTGTTCAGCAATGGAAGTTCGGATACCTTTGGAGGCAATTGCTGCAGCTGAAAGCTCAAACAGCACGTGAGGATCAGGAAAGCGGCTCAGGAGCTGAAGAATCGTTTTCCAACCAACGCCCTCGAGCTCGTGGAGCCCAAACAAAATAAAACGATTATCCATAAGTATATACACTCCCTTCTTGAATAACAAATGGTTGCAAAGCCAAGAAAAACAAATGGTTGCAAAGCCAAGAAAAACAAAAAACCTCCCAAATCCCTGATTCAGGGAGATGGAAGGTTGCTTACCTTCGTTAGAAGAAAACTATTTTTTTGTGATGACTTTATCCAGCATGCCTTTTTCTTCAAGCACGCTAACAAGTGTAGAGCCCATCTCGGATGGTGTAGCCGCTACGCGGATACCGCATCTTTCCATCGTTGCAACTTTCTCAGCTGCTGTTCCTTTACCACCGGAAATAATGGCGCCAGCATGGCCCATACGTTTTCCTGGAGGAGCTGTTTTACCGCCGATAAAGCCTACAACTGGCTTCGTCATGTTGGCAGCAACCCACTCAGCTGCTTCTTCTTCTGCCGTACCGCCGATTTCACCAATCATGATGACAGCATACGTATCTGGATCATCGTTAAAGCGTTTAAGGATATCGATAAACTCGGAGCCTTTAACAGGGTCTCCACCGATACCTACAGCAGAGGATTGTCCAATACCGCGAGTTGTCAATTGGTGAACTGCTTCGTAAGTTAGTGTTCCGGAACGGGAAACTACACCTACGTGACCTGGCGTATGAATGTAACCCGGCATAATACCGATTTTGCACTCGCCTGGTGTAATAACGCCCGGACAGTTAGGTCCGATTAGAACGGTTTTCTTGCCTTCCAGGTAACGTTTTACGTTTACCATATCAAGAACAGGAATACCTTCAGTAATACAGATAACCAGATCAAGCTCAGCTTCAATAGCTTCAATGATCGACTCTGCAGCAAAAGCCGGTGGTACATAGATAACAGATGCCGTAGCACCAGTTGCATTTTTAGCTTCGATAACTGTGTTGAAAACTGGAAGTTGAACTAGCTCACCGTTTTCCAATGTGATATCTACTTTTGTTCCGCCTTTACCTGGGGTTACGCCACCAACCATTTGTGTGCCGTATTCCAGACCGCCTTTGGTATGAAACAAACCCGTAGCGCCGGTAATCCCTTGAGTAATGACTTTTGTATGTTTATTAACCAAAATACTCATGATCTTTTGTTCACATCCCCTATATTATTTGAAACCGCTCGGGTTTAATTATTTAACTAAAGCAACGATTTTTTGTGCGCCGTCTGCCATGGAGTCAGCAGCAACAATGTTCAAACCGGATTCGTTAAGAATCTTTTTACCAAGTTCAACGTTTGTTCCTTCAAGACGAACAACAAGCGGACGGGAAAGTCCAAGCTCTCTAGCAGCAGCTACAACACCATCAGCAATAACGTCACAACGCATGATACCGCCGAAAATGTTAACGAAGATCCCTTTAACTTGCTCATCGGACAAGATGATTTTGAAAGCTTCAGTAACTTTCTCTTTCGTAGCACCGCCCCCTACGTCTAGGAAGTTAGCCGGGTCTCCGCCGTAGTGCTTGATAATGTCCATAGTGGCCATAGCAAGTCCTGCGCCGTTAACCATACAACCGATGTTTCCATCAAGAGCGATGTAGCTAAGGTCGAATTTAGAAGCTTGAATTTCTTTCGCATCTTCTTCTTCAAGGTCACGAAGTTCAACGATATCTTTGTGACGGAAAAGAGCGTTGGAATCGAAGTTCAATTTGGCATCAAGAGCCATAACGTCGCCAGAACCAGTAACAACCAAAGGGTTGATTTCGGCAATGGACGCGTCTTTCTCTACGAATGCTTTATAAAGAGCAAGCATGAATTTAACCGCTTTGTTAACTAGCTCGTTAGGAATGTTGATGGAGTAAGCAAGTCTGCGTGCTTGGAAAGCTTGAAGACCGATAGCTGGATCCACAACTTCTTTGAAGATTTTCTCAGGAGAATGCTCAGCAACCTCTTCAATCTCCGTACCGCCCTCTTCAGATGCCATCAAAACGACGCTGCCTGTCGCACGGTCAACAACAACACCAACATAATATTCTTTCTTAATGTCACAGCCTTCTTCAATCAACAGGCGTTTAACTTCTTTGCCTTCAGGACCTGTTTGGTGAGTGACAAGAACTTTACCCAGAATTTCGCTAGCATATGTACGAACTTCATCGAGGCTTTTGGCTACCTTAACGCCGCCTGCTTTCCCGCGACCTCCGGCATGAATTTGCGCCTTTACAACAACGACGGATGTTCCGAGTTCTTTTGCTGCTTCAACAGCTTCGTCAACGGTAAAAGCAACTTTTCCGTTAGGAACGTTGACTCCGTACTGTCTCAGGACTTCTTTGCCTTGATACTCATGGATATTCATTTCCTAAAATCCTCCTATCAGTATGGACTTTCTAAACGTGCTATACAGGGAAAAAGTGTAATTTCCTATTTGTGTAGTGCACGAAATAAATCTTGCTGCCGGAATTAGTATCACACTTCTTCACAAGCCCTAACCATTGTATCACTAATTTTCGACAGTTTCCTTATTTTTTTCGTTAATGCGTTCGAATTTTCCTTTCACGCTGAAAAACTTTAGCTATCACTTTCCACATAAAAAAAGACGTATTTTCAATATCTGAAAAATACGTCTAGCTTCGACTTTTTTAATAGTGCGGCGTTGTTGATGAATTCATCCGCGGTTCACGCTCCGCTTGTTTAATGAAGCGAAGCTCATTACCCGTGAAACTGCACACCAAGCATTGAATCGTTGGTTCCGGCTCTGCTATCGCGTCAGGATCCTTAAATTCTGTAATATTTCCGGATAGAGCGTCCTTCAAAAACGACTGAGAGTAGCTAGTGATTACACTGAACTTGATACGATTAGAACGACAATTGGGACAAAAATACGGTTTCTCCTGCATATCATCACCTCTAGTTCCAGTATGTGCAAGCTGTGCATTTTTAAAACGTTCGCGATGCTCATTTTGCAGATTGCGTAATTTTACCATTTTCGTATACAATTAGGTCAAAGTATAAAACGGATCAATAAGGAAGCACCTTTTATCCCACTTTATGAAAGCTCGAATCAGTTGCGTAACTATGGAGAGGAAGGTGTTTTTTTATGTATGGCAAAGTCATGAGCGCTTGCTTGCAGGGTATAGAGGGTCAAACGATCGAAGTAGAGGTCGACATCTCAAGCGGCTTACCCCAAATAAACTTGGTCGGTCTCCCCGACTCAGCCATTCGGGAATCTGTTGAAAGAGTGCGTTCCTCCATCAAAAATTGTGGGTATACATTCCCCATGGATCGGATTACAGTCAATCTTGCGCCAGCAGATTTACGCAAAGAAGGCTCATCTTTTGATTTAGCCATTGCGGTAGGCATTCTGATTACAACTGCTCAGGTGCCAATGGACAGCTTGCAAAACACTTTGTTTCTAGGTGAATTAGCATTGGATGGCTCACTTCGTCCCATACCGGGCATTCTTTCTATGGCGCATGCCGCTAAAAAGTTAGGGATTAAACGTGTATGCCTTCCCTTCGCGAATGCTCCTGAAGCCGCTTTAATAGAAGGTATTGAGGTGTGCGCGATATCTAACCTATCTGACTTTAAATCATGGAACAAGGAATCCCATCACGCTTTTATATTTAATGACATTAATTATAAAGGTGGTGAACTTTCGACATTTTCTGCCGAAGAACATAATTTTGTCGAAGATTATGCCGATGTCAACGGTCAGCATCAAGTGAAGCGCGCCATGATGATCGCAGCAGCCGGGATGCATAATATTCTTTTAATCGGTCCCCCTGGAACAGGGAAAACGATGCTTGTAAAGCGCATGCCCTCGATTTTGCCTCCTATGACAGATAAAGAAGCCTTAGAAGTCACGAAGATATACAGTGCCTCAGGAAAGCTTATTGATCGCTCCTCTCTCATGCGAACAAGATCTTTTAGAGCTCCTCACCATACCATATCGCCAGCCGGACTTGTCGGGGGAGGAACAATACCCAAACCTGGGGAAGTTAGCTTATCTCATCGCGGCATACTTTTTCTAGATGAACTGCCGGAATTCACGAGAATGGCTCTCGAAGTACTTAGACAACCGCTTGAGGATCGTCATGTTACAATTGCAAGAGCAAGAGCGGTTTACAAATTCCCCTCCCACTTTATATTGGCTGCAGCCATGAATCCATGTCCTTGCGGGTTTTATGGAGCCCAAACAGAAGCAAATGCTTGCATCTGCAGTCCAGCTAAAATTGTTCATTATCGTTCTAAGATATCTGGTCCCCTGCTTGATCGTATCGATCTTCATGTTGAAGTACCTAAACCGAGTTACACACAACTAAAGGAACGAACCGATCACTTTTCTTCCAAAGAAATGTTATTGCAAGTTATGCGCGCACATGAAAGACAACAACAACGCTATGTCGGAACAGGCATTCAGTATAATAATGAATTGAGCGGCAAGCTAATGAGACAAGTTTGCCATCTAACTCCAGAAGGTGATCAACTCCTTAGTGCCTCTTTCGAAGCTTTGGGACTTAGTGCTAGAGCCCATGATCGCATCCTGCGGCTAGCTCAAACCATAGCTGATCTTGAGGAAAGTGACAGTATCCAGCCACAGCATTTGGCAGAGGCGATTCAATATCGTAATTTGGATAAGAAGCAGCGAATTGAGGAGATTGAAATCTGAAACTATCACACCCCAATAAAAAAAGAGCCATTTGACGCGTTGTCTTATCGACAGACGGTTCTCAAAAGGCTCCTTGTATGTGTTCTATATGAGGTGCGTTTCCATCCACGGATACTTCTACAGTGATCACATCGAATTGAATGGACTGCTCGTATTTTTGAAAACGATGTAAATAAAATTGTGCCGTTTCTTTGACTTTCAATTGCTTGCGATAGTCGACGGATTCTTTGGCTGAGCCAAATCGACCTGAAGGACGCCTTGTTCTGACCTCAACAAAAATTAACTTATTGGCTTTCTCTGCAATAATATCAAGCTCGCCAGAACGGCAGCGCCAATTCCGTTCCACAATTCGGTAATCCTGCTCACTAAGATATGCTTCAGCCAACTCTTCGCCAAGCTTCCCCAACTGCTTCCGATCATCTTTACGAAGTTCTGTCATCTTTCATTCCTCGACGATCTCATTCGGTTATCTGAACGATAAATAAAACTTAATACCTCTGCGACCAATTGATACAGTTCTGGGGGAATTTCTTGATCCAAATCCAACTTAGACAACACTTCAACCAAAGAGGAATCCTCCTGAATGGGGACCCCATTCTCCTTGGCTTTCTGCAGAATGGCTTCTGCCATGTACCCTTTCCCTTTTGCAATGAGGGTTGGGGCTTTTTGCGCTTCAGGTGAGTAGCGAAGCGCTACAGCCTTCTTAAGAGGAGTCGGCTGCGACTCCCCAGATGCATTCCTTTGCGTGGTCATGCTCGGAAATCCACCCCTTTATAGGCTTTTGGCTGATAGAGCGCTCGAAGATCTACTCTACCGTCCGATGCCCCTTGCTTGGAAGCTTCATTCTCCACAACAGGTGGCTGTGGATATGGCGAACATTTCAATGAGATAAATTGGTAACCCGCTTTATTCATGGCTGCTGTTATTTCTTCTTTGGACTCCTCCATTAAGGGAGCTAACGCAGGATGATCATTGTGGATATTCAAGGATACGATTTTGTTAACGACATGTACATCGAGCAACGTATTGCCCATTACTTTCATTTGCAGGTCGAACAGCAAACGACAATTACTCGCGTCTACTTCCCCGCGCTTTCCTTTGCGGGATTGGATGTGAATGGCGGCAGATTGCTGGCCAGTGCCATCCATGAAGGGGACAAACAGTGTCATATGTGCAAACATAGAGCTCTTGTCACCTGTCAACATGAGCTGTTGTCCTGTAATTTGCCCAATAGCTTGCTGCGCCGCCTCTTTGAGCGGCGCTGGCGTGTCATCAGAGGCTGCAAGCTGCAGCAGCAGACTCTTCAGTGTATCAGCAGCAGGCTTGACGGAGTCGTCCTGCTGAGTTGCTGTGGCGATCAGATTAGGCAGCTGATCGTCTGTGTTGTTGCGCCCCCGTAGCATAGCGTCTGCGCGCTCATCTAGCTTTACCGCTAGATGAGACTCGTGCTCAACGCCTACGGCTTTGAGCATGCGACTGATCCAGTTTGGCTCTGGATCAGCCGCAGGCACGCTTGGCGCAGCGCTGCGCTGCTGCGCCTCTGTTGGAGCCGCCATCTGCTTCGCAGGCGGCTCATGTATCTGCGAACCCGCCGCGGGCGGTTCGCCTTCTAGAGGCTCAGCGCTGCGCGCCTGAGCCTCAGTCGTGGCCGCCTCCGCTGCGCCGGCGGCCTGAAGCCCCGCCGCCGGCTGCGCCGAGGCGGCGGGAGGGCTCTCCGCGCGTGGCGCAGCCGCCGCGGGAAGCTCCGCGCCCGCAGCGGCTGCTGCAGCGGGCGGAGCCGTAACGGCAGCAGGCGCAGGCGCGCTGCCGGGCACAACAGCAGGCGGCGACCCTGCGGGAGCCGCCTTACCACTACCGCCAGCCTGCGGAGCAGCTGGCGCAACAACAACCGCCGCGGCCGGCGCCTCCGGCGGTCGCGCAGAAGGCCATGCAGCTGCGGCGGAAGCCCGCAGCTCCTTGAGCAGCGATACCACCTGCTTCGCAGTATCAGCCGCCGGATGTGCCGAATCTTGCTCAAGCAGGGCTGCGACCTGCTGCTCTAGCTGCTCCAGCACCTTTCCGACAGGCGGCCCCGTGGTAACCTGCCTCAAAGCCCCCACAGTCGCCTCTGTGAGCGGCAAACCCTTTTTATAGGCAAGTACAGCTGCCTGTGCCCATTCTTCCTTATTGACACCCTCAGGCACGCTGCGCATTACTGCCTCAAAAGCCTTCACATTCTCCTTCGATACCGGAACGCCTTCCTGCTGCATCTGCTGCACCATTTGACGATTCCCAGCCGTATCTTTCATCGTGAATGCCTTTAACAGCTCGCTAAGCGAATCATCCGCTATTTGAACATCTGACGCCGTTAGCGGCTTGAGCAGGACTTGACCCCCGTTAGATTCCGGCTGTACTTGCAGCATCGTGACATCCCCCTGCTTAAGGGGTGTTTCCAACTTGGCCCGAACCTGCACACCGCCAATATTAATCAACGCCTCCTGGTCGCTCAGCAACTGAAGCACAACACCTTTAACAATTTGTCCTACTTTTAATTCAAGCACCTTACTTTCAGATGCTGTTAAATCACCGACTAAACTGCGAATTAAACCACTAATATTCAGGGTGCTCACCTCAAATCTTCCTAACACTTATGTATATTATCGGCGGCTGATTGCCTTTTCGTTACAAAAATAAGTTATATGAGATCCAATTCCAGCTGTTCAGACTCTAGAACATTCTCTTTCTCTTCTAATTGCGCCATCACATTACGTATAAATAATTTTCGATGCAGCGGTGTAGGTCCATAACGCAAAAGCATCTCTCTATGGTGCTTTGTTGCATATCCTTTATGTATAGCAAGTCCGTACTCGGGATACTTTGCATCCCATTCCACACACATGCGATCTCTGGTAACCTTTGCAATGATCGATGCAGCTGCAATAGATTGACTAAGTGCATCTCCATGAATGACCGCGGATTGTTCGATGTCCAGCTCGACGTTTTCCGCATCAACGAGGAGAAAATCAGGTACTATAGTTAACTGCTGCACAGCCTGTTTCATAGCAAGTCTGGCTGCTTGTTTTATATTAATCGAATCAATCTTGTCCACGTCTACAATGCCTACGCCCACAGCTAAAGCCTCATTCATGATCTGATCATAGAAGACATCTCGCTTCTTTTCAGAAAGCTTTTTGGAATCGTCTACACCTTCCAGCACATATCCCATCGGAAGTATAACCGCAGCTGCGACCACATCTCCAAATAAACAACCTCTTCCTACCTCATCGATACCCGCTATAAGAGTAAAACCTTGCTCCCACAGTTGTTTTTCATGCTCTAGCAATGGCTTTCGCCCCTTTCCATCTCCTCATTATAAAGGATTGGCGCTTAGTCAAGCCACACCCATTTTTTTCACATTCTCTGTATAAAAAGAAAAGCCACCCCGGACCCGCCTGATCAGTTGAGCCCAAAAGTGACCGTTCCTTTATCTCCACTTATCTTTTATCTGAAGGCTTCTCCAAAGAAATACGCCCCATCTTGCCAGCCCTAAGCTCACGAATAATGATTAAAGAGGCTTTGTCCAAATCCACTTTGCCCCCGCTCACAATCGCTCCACGCTTACGACCGATAGCTTCCATGACTTTGACCATTTCCTGTATATCGTCCAAATCCTCAGGGAGGTCTTGAACCCCAAACCGCTCTTGAATACCGGCCCCATAATTCTGAACCATGTATTTAACGATAAAGAGTGCTATCTCGTCTAAATGAAGCAGTTCTTCTTTAATCGCACCTGTTGCTGCCAATCTCATTCCAACCATTTGGTCTTCGAATTTTGGCCACAAAATACCTGGCGTATCAAGCAAGTCCATTTCGGTTCCAACTTTAATCCATTGCTGCCCCTTCGTAACACCTGGCTTATCTCCAGTAGCCGCAATCTTCTTACCTGCCAGTTGATTAATCAGCGTCGATTTCCCAACGTTCGGGATACCTACAATGAGCGCCCTTACAGCACGAGGATTAATCCCTTTACTTAGCTGCCGTTCAATTTTATGGGCCCAAAGATGCTTAACACGCGGCAAAATTTCTTTGACATGCGTTCCGGTTGCTGCATCGATCGGCAATGCGGGGAGACCTTGATCAGCGAAATACTTAATCCAGTCTGCCGTCACTTGCGGGTCTGCCAAATCATTCTTATTAAGCAGTACCAATCTCGGTTTATCTTTCAAAATCTCATCAACCATCGGGTTCCGACTGGAGAGAGGTATGCGGGCATCCAAGAGCTCGATCACAACATCAATCAGCTTAAGCTTTTCTTCAATTTGTCTTCGAGCCTTGGTCATGTGACCGGGAAACCATTGAATGGTCATTCTTCTTCACCTCAAAAATGTATGAAACTGATTTTGCTCACTGGCCAAAAAATGACTTCCGCACGGCCTACAATTTTGTTGTAAGGTATGAAGCCGATCGCTCGGCTGTCTTTGGAGTTACCACGGTTATCTCCCATTGCGAATATTTCACCATCAGGCACTTTTTTCTCTTGAAAATCGGATAACGTATTATAGGCATGTCCTTCTTTTTTCGCCTGCTCAATCGCATCCTTGATGTAAGGCTGATCAATCTCTTGACCATTAATGAACACCTTGTCACCAGTAACCTTTACAGTCTCACCTGGGAGAGCAATTACGCGTTTAATGTAATCCTTACCTTCCGGTGCATGAAAAACAATAACTTCTCCACGTTTTGGTGCGCGAATATCATACACAATTTTATTAACGATGAGTCGCTCACCTGTGAAAAAATTCGGACGCATGGAGTCTCCATCAACAATAAAAGGAGAGAACAAGAACCAACGAATGATAATCACGAGCACTCCCGCGATCACTAATGCTTTGATCCATTCCCATGTTTCGCTTTTCGTTGTTTTAACGGGAGTCGTTTCTGTTGTCTTATCCGGCTCTATGTAAGGCTGTTCTTGATTATTGTGTTCCATCACTGATTGCCTCTTTTCCAGTTTTGGTTTATCTCTATTATGTACCATGAAAATGAAAAGGAGACTTGCCTGAACAAGCCCCCCGTTTTCTTATCGAATTTCTTTAATTCTTGCTGCTTTACCACGAAGACCACGCAGATAATAAAGTTTCGCACGACGAACTTTACCACGGCGAGCCACTTCAATCTTGTCAATCTTCGGAGAATGGAATGGGAAAGTTCTTTCCACACCCACACCGTAAGAAATTTTACGAACTGTAAACGTTTCGCTGATTCCACCGCCGTGGCGTTTAATAACAACACCTTCGAACAGCTGAATACGCTCACGTGTACCCTCGATAACTTTTACGTGTACTTTAAGTGTGTCTCCTGGACGGAAATTAGGAATATCCGTACGGAGTTGCTCTTTCGTAATCTCTTGAATAAGATTCATAGTTGACTCCCTCCTTCCACACAGGTGTTCATTCCGCTTATTGGCATAGTCGTTCTTAGTTGTTATGCGTAGAGGACCACCAGACTCGAACTGTTGAAAAATTCACAACAGAATATATAATATCATAGACAGGAAAGAAATTCAATAGAGAAGTTTTTGGGGGGCTTACTCCTCTTGCTTCCGCCCTTTCCATTCAACAACCCAAGCTTTTTCTTCTTTGGATAGTTCTCTTCCTTCAAGCAAATCAGGACGGCGCTCTAACGTTCGGAACAGAGACTCCTTGCGGCGCCAACGTTTCACATTCTCATGATGCCCTGATAACAACATCTCAGGTACTTCCCAATCCCTAAACTTAGCAGGCCTTGTATAGTGGGGATACTCCAGCAAGCCTGTTGAGAACGAATCTGTCACGGCTGACATCTCATTGCCGAGCACACCAGGAAGCAGCCTTACTACGCTGTCAATAACGACCATAGCGGGTAGCTCACCGCCTGTTAACACGTAATCACCGATAGACAGCTCATCCGTCACTAAATACTGCCGAATGCGCTCATCATATCCTTCATAATGGCCACAAATAAACACGAGATGCTGCTCGTTAGACAGCTCCTCCGCTTTCTTCTGTGTGAACGTCTCCCCTTGCGGGCACATAAGAATGACTCGTGGTTTAACAGGATCTTGTCCTTCTTCTTGATGTAAGGGCAAACTCTCAACAGCAGCAAAGATCGGCTCTGGCTTTAAAACCATCCCTCCACCGCCGCCATAAGGATAATCATCTACTGTATTATGCTTATTATTGGAATAATCTCGAAAATTAACCGTGTTAAGAGCAACAATCCCTTTATCACGCGCTTTCCCTAAAATGCTGGACGAAAACACGCCCTCGAACATTTCCGGAAATAGGGTCAATACATCGATTCTCATTCCATTAATCCTTCCATCAGATGAATACGAATCGTTTTGTTGGCAATGTCTACTTCGAGTATCACATCATCAATAACTGGAAGCAGCAACTGTTTGCCTTTCGGCAAAGCAACGACCCATACATCATTTGCCCCTGGTGTCAAAACCTCAGAAACAAGTCCTAACTCCTGGCCTTCTTCCGTAACGACCTTACAACCAATGATCTCGTGATAATAGTATTCTCCCTCTTCAAGAGGCTGTTGATCCTTAGCTTCAATTTTAAGAAGTGAGCCTTTGAATTTCTCAACCTCATTAATGTTAGAGAACTCTTCAAGCTGCAAGATAAACATATTTTTATGTAAGCGGGAGGTTTTCACCGTCACCGGCGTTTGCTTATTTTGAGAATCTACAATAATTAATGCATTTCCTTTATCAAATCGCTCAGGAAAATCAGTTTCCGGAACCACTTTTAGTTCTCCACGAATACCATGGCTATTCACAATTCGACCAACTGTCACTAGTTTTTCGCTCATATACGCTTGCCCAACCTCCACATTAATTTACCTTCAAAACCATACAAGAAAAAGGCTAGGAACTAAATCCTAACCTAGTTTCTTATGAAACGATTTCAACGGCTACCCGTTTCGTCTCTTTCACTGCTGCCGACGTGACAACTGTGCGGAGCGACTTCGCAATCTTGCCTTGCTTGCCAATCACTTTCCCGACATCGTCGGGGTGGACAGAAAGCCTGTACTCGATCTTGTCTTCTTTCTCCACCACAGTGACACGCACTTCTTCCGGATGATCGACAAGAGCCTTAGCAATAACGGTGATAAGATCCTTCATGAACCCGCCCTCCGAAAGATAACAGATTACTTCTGTAATTTCAGCTCGTGAAACTTAGTCATCAGACCTGCTTTTGAGAACAGGCTGCGAACTGTATCGGACGGTTGAGCGCCAGTTTGAAGCCATTTCAGCGCTTTTTCCTCATCAAGAGTTACAGCTGCTGGTTCAGCAATTGGGTTATAAGTACCGATTTCTTCGATAAAACGACCATCACGCGGGGAACGGGAATCCGAAACCACCACACGGTAAAAAGGAGCTTTATGAGCGCCTACACGTTTAAGACGAATACGTACTGCCATGAAAATCACCTCCTACTTAGAATAAAACACTTATTTAAAAGGGGAATTTAAATCCCTTGCCCTTGCCTAGCTTCTTCATTCCTTTGGCACCTTTAGGCCCCATCATGCCGGAGAACTGCTTCATCATTTTGCGCATATCGTCAAACTGCTTGATGAAACGGTTAACCTCTTGCACCGAGTTGCCGCTGCCTAAAGCAATCCGTTTGCGGCGATTCGCATTAAGAAGTTCAGGCTTGCGCTTCTCTTCAGTTGTCATCGACTTCACAATAGCTTCAACACGTGCCATTTGTTTGTCGTCAACCTTCATATCTTTCATGCCCTTGATCTTATTAGCTCCTGGCAGCATTTCAAGAATTTGATCCAGAGGTCCCATCTTCTTCACTTGTTCCATTTGATCAAGGAAATCCTCGAAGGTGAATTCGGCGTTGCGCATTTTGCGCTCCATCTCTTTCGCCTTGTCCATGTCGATACCAGCTTGCGCCTTCTCAATCAAGGTAAGCATATCGCCCATACCAAGAATTCTTGAAGCCATACGATCAGGGAAGAATGGTTCTAGAGCATCCATTTTCTCACCGCTAGCCACGAACTTAATTGGGCATCCTGTAACAGCTTTAACTGATAACGCCGCGCCACCGCGAGTATCGCCATCCAGCTTAGTCAGTACAACACCCGTAAGCTCAAGCTGCTGATGAAAGCTTTCTGCAACATTGACTGCGTCCTGCCCAGTCATCGCATCGACAACGAGCAAGATTTCATCCGGTTCTACAGCCGTTCGAACATTCTTCAGCTCGTCCATCAGATTTTCATCAATGTGCAAACGACCTGCGGTATCGATAATGACATAATCATTACCGTTATCTTTGGCATGTTGAAGTCCTGCTTTAGCAATATCGACAGGATTTACTTGATCCCCAAGGAAAAAAACCGGAACACTGAGCTGTTCTCCAAGAACCTGCAGTTGTTTGATGGCAGCCGGACGATAAATGTCACAGGCTACAAGTAGCGGCCTATGGTTTTGTTTTAGGAGCATCTTCGCTAACTTACCAGAGGTTGTTGTCTTACCTGCCCCTTGCAAACCTGCCATCATGATGACAGTTGGCGGTCGATTCGATCGAGCTAACTTACTTTGTGTACCGCCCATAAGTGCGGTTAGCTCTTTGTTAACGATATCGATAACGACCATGCCTGGTGTGAAGGATTTCAATACTTCTTGTCCGATGGACTGTTCCTTCACCTTAGCAATAAAGTCTTTGACTACTTTAAAGTTAACGTCCGCTTCAAGCAGCGCCAATCGTACTTCGCGAAGCGCTTCGCCTACATCTTCTTCCGTCAGCTTACCTTTGCTTCTCAGCTTACCGAAAACGTTCTGCAACCGGCTTGCCAATCCTTCGAATGCCATGCGCTTCACCTCCTGCTTCTGGACTTTCTATATTTTAATCGATCCCTACTATTGTATCAAAAAGCTCCGTCGTTTTCCTCTTTAGCTCCGGTTCGCAAGCTTCAAGCACTTGAACCAGTTCCGCACGCAGCTTCATGCGTTGTTCGTGCTTATGTACCAGATGCAATTTACTCTCATAATCCTGAAGAGTTGACTCTGCTCGTTTAATATGTTCATAAACCGCTTGGCGGCTAATTTCAAAATTCTCAGCGATTTCTCCTAGTGAGTAATCATCATGAAAATACAATTGGAGGAACGTTCTTTGTTTATCGGTCAACAGCGGTCCATAGAAATCAAATAGCAAGTTAACGCGATTCGTTTTCTCAAGCATTTGATCGATAGACATGTTCCACCTCCGTAAAGGTTGCACGCTTGACAGCAGCACAACAGAACCTATCATACTGAATTCCAAGATTAATGTCAAGCATTTGACCTTGTCAGTAATGAACAAAAAAATTCCCCTCTAACCAACAAACGGCTGAGGAGAATTTTTCACGTATCAGAGAAAAATAAGATTAAGCATTCTCTTCTTTATGCTCACCGATCCATTTCCCAAAGAGAGCGTGAACGAATTGCTCGGAATCAAAAGGTTGAAGATCATCCATTTTCTCCCCGAGTCCAACGAATTTCACAGGAAGTGACAATTCCTGCCGGATCGCAACAACGATACCGCCTTTAGCCGTTCCATCGAGCTTGGACAGTACCAATCCCGTCAGACCAGTTTTGTCACCGAAAAGCTTGGCTTGGCTAAGTGCATTTTGTCCTGTCGTAGCATCTAACACGAGAATTACCTCATGGGGAGCATCTGGAACCTCACGCTGGATAACGCGATAGATCTTATTCAGTTCCTCCATCAAATTCACTTTGTTTTGCAAACGGCCCGCCGTATCGCATAACAAAATATCTACGCCACGCGTTTTCGCCGCCTGCACGGCATCAAACATGACAGCGGCAGGATCAGAGCCTGAGTGCTGTTTAATTACATCCACGCCAACACGCTGGCCCCAAGTTTCCAACTGCTCAATTGCACCGGCACGAAATGTATCGCCAGCGGCCATTAAAACTTTTTTCCCTTGAGATTTAAACATGTGTGCCATTTTACCGATTGTCGTTGTTTTCCCAACACCATTCACACCAACAAACAAAATGACAGACAGTCCATTTGGATTTAACTTCAGTCCTGCGTCAGCGTCACCCTTTAACAGCTCGATCAACTTTTCGGAAAGGATCGGCTGCAGCTCCGCGGGATCTTCAATTTTGCGTTTCTTCACCTCGGCGCGAAGCTGATCGATTAGCTTAAGCACTGTATTCACACCTACATCAGCGCCAATGAGAATTTCTTCAAGTTCCTCATAAAAGTCTTCATCAATCTTCTTGCGGCGGCTAAATAAATCATCCACACGATCGACGAAGGCGTCTCTTGTTTTCGTTAGTCCTTCTTTGAACTTATTCGTGACCGCTTCGGCCTTATTGGAAATACTTTCCTTCAATCGTTTAAAAAAGCTCATGGTTCCTCCTAATAAAATAACATTCAACCTAATTATGATGCGGACATCGCGGCTTCTTCATCCTCCAAACGAACGGAAACGAGCTTGGAAACACCGCCCTCTTGCATCGTTACCCCATACAGAACATCCGCTTCTTCCATCGTTCCCTTACGGTGCGTAACCACGATAAATTGCGTCATTTCAGAGAACTCACGCAAGTATTCGGCAAAACGAGATACGTTCGCTTCATCCAAAGCAGCCTCTACCTCATCTAGTACGCAGAATGGAACGGGCTTTACACGGATAATCGAGAATAACAGCGCAATCGCTGTGAGAGCGCGTTCTCCACCAGAAAGAAGTTGAAGATTTTGCAGCTTTTTGCCAGGCGGTTGTGCAACGATCTCAATACCTGTATCCAGCATATTCTCCGGCTCCGATAGAATCAAATCCGCACGGCCACCACCGAACAATTTAGCAAATACGACGCCAAAATGCGAGCGAATCGCATCAAAGGTGGTCTTAAAGCGTTTGGACATTTCTTGATCCATTTCTCGGATGACCTGATAAAGCGTCGTTTTGGCTTCGATCAAATCGTTTTTCTGAGAATCCAGGAATTCATAGCGCTCATAAACCCTCGCATATTCTTCGATAGCACCGAGGTTCACATCACCAAGCGAAGCAATCTCGCGTTTAAGTTCACGCACTCTGCTCTGGGTACCTTGGATATCATCAGGAACTGGATAGCGCTCTTTGGCTAACTCATAACTAAGCTCATATTCTTCCGCCAGCTTCTTCAGCAAGTTTTCTAGCTCAACATCCAATCGAGTAACGCGCACTTCAGTTTGATGCAAATTCTCTTCAACCTGCTTCAGCTGAGTACGTTGCGTCCGGGTTTCATTCTCTTCTTGCTCGAGCTTATGTAACCAATCCGTTCGCTCAGCACGCTTAAAATCAATGTTTTCTGAGCATTGCTGCTTCTTGAGCTTGAGATCGTTAAGTAATTCAACTTGTAGCACAGTCTCCTGCTCAAGTGCTGCCATATCTTGATCCAGCTGCTGGAGCAGTCCGCGGTTCATTTCCTTCTCACGGTCAGCTTCACCAAGATCCTGCTGCAATCGACGCTGCTGATCTTGGAGTGACTGTTTCTCTTGCGAAATTGAAGCTACCTTGACCTTCAAATCCGTCAACTGGCTTTGCAGCTCTTCCTTTTCCGACTCACTTGCTTTGCGGGAGTGCTCGGCATCCCGAATCGCTTGCTGCAAAGAAGCTTCTTCTTGCTGCAGCTCAGCTAGCGCTGCTTCGGACTCCACTTTTTTCCGTCCAAGATCTGCCTGCTCTTCAAGCAGCGAGCCTCGATCTTGACTATCCAGCGTTAGCTGCTCCTCAACCGTGCGGCTTTCTGACTCAAGCGGATTCAATTCTGCCCGAATTTGCTGCTCAGTGATTCGTTTTTGCTCACCCTGTTGACGCAGCTGTTCGATCGTCATCATATCTTCTGTAATCTCGCGCTTCATCACGCTGGATTGGCTGCGCAAGCCGCTGAGCTGCTGCTCAGAAGTCTTTATCTCCTGATCCAGCTCCTCAATTTGACGTTGACGCCCAAGCAGATTCGTTGATTTCTTCTGCAAGCTTCCGCCTGTCATCGAACCGCCTGGGTTCACGACGTCACCTTCCAGCGTCACAACCCGATAGCGATACTGTGCTTTAGCAGCAATATGATTCGCATCTTCTAAGCTCTGCGCCACAACAACATTCCCAAGCAAGCTTGAGAAGATGTTCTGGTAGGTAGAGTCAAATGAAACGAGGTCAACTGCAAGGCCGACAAAACCTTTGGAAGATTTCAAAGAAGTAAGCTCATTGTCGGAAATCGAGCGTCCGCGAATAACATTCATAGGCAGGAACGTAGCTCGTCCCATTTGACGGCGCTTCAAGAAGGCAATAGCTTCACGGCCATCCGCTTCGGTCTCAACTACGATATTTTGCAAGGCACCGCCGAGCGCCGTCTCAATGGCAATCTCAACGTCTGCCGGCACCTTTACAAGCTCGGCTATGGCTCCGCGAATACCGCGCAAATCCTTACGACTCTTCGCCTTAAGTACTTCTTTAACACCCTGCATGAAGCCATCGTAATCGTTGGCCATCTCTTTCATCGTGTCGCGGCGTGATGTCAGTGCATCGAGCTTCTGCTCCCATTTGCGGACCATGCCTTGTGCTTCATCAAGCAGTCCTTGCTTGCTTTTCAAGCTTTGGGTTAGCTGCACATACCTTTGTCGTTCATTCTCAATTTCACTAACCGTTAGTTCCAATTTAGCCGTCAACTCTTGCTTACGGATCGAAATCTTCTCGCGCTGCTCTGCCCATTTCTGACGTTCTTCATCGAGCCTTTCCAATCTACGAACAATGCTTTCCGTTTGCTGCTCAGCATAACGAATCTCGTTCCTCGCTTGAGCCATTCGGTTTAGCGTTTCCAACAATTCGCCCTTCAACTGATCTTCAGGTGAGGAACTGATACCGCCATTAACCCCAAGCAACCGTTGTTCTTCCGCGGTCAGCTTCGCTTGAAACTCAAAGAGCTGGGCGCCAATTTGGATGATTTTCTCCCGCTGTTGACTTAGCTCATCTTCTTTATCTATTTTGCGCTGCTCTTGCATAGCGATTGTAGTGCTAAGCTGCTGGTGATTAGCCACATAATTCTTTTTACGTTCTTTAAGCACTTCACCATGCCCTTCGCACTTCTCGAAATCTTCGCTCAGCTGCAATAAACTCTCTTGAAGCTTTTCCAGCTCCTCCTCTAACCTGCGAGTTTCCCATCGATGCTTCTCCAAGTGCGCATCATGTTGATTCACAATCGTTGAAAGCTCCGTTTGTTCCTTCACTAGCTTCTCTAGCAGCTGTTTCGAATCATTCCATGAAATGTAAATTTGATCAATTTGATGTACATACATAGCAATCTCACTGCTTTTGAGCGTCTCCCGAAGCTCTTTATAACGAATCGCCTTCTCAGACTGCTCGCGAAGCGGTTCGATTTGATCCTCAAGCTCAGAAACAAGATCGTGAATCCGCAGCAAATTTTGCTCAGTGTCACTTAATTTCTTCTCCGCTTCACGTTTACGCGATTTATATTTAACAATCCCCGAAGCCTCTTCAAAGATTCCTCGACGATCTTCGGATTTGGTACTTAAAATTTCTTCGATCCGACCTTGTCCAATAATAGAATAAGCTTCTTTCCCTATCCCCGTGTCCATGAACAATTCCGTTATATCTTTCAGACGGCAGGGCTGCTTATTGATTAAATACTCACTATCCCCATTGCGATGCACTCTGCGAGTAACTGTCACTTCATTGAAGTCAAGTGGAAGCGATTGTGACGTATTATCAAGCGTCAGCGAGACTTCCCCATAATTGACAGCTCGGCGCGCATCACTGCCCGCAAAAATAACATCTTCCATTTTACCGCCACGTAAGGACTTCGCACTTTGCTCACCTAACACCCAGCGGATTCCGTCCGAAATATTGCTTTTTCCACTGCCGTTAGGACCTACAACCGCGGTAATACCGCGTACAAATTCCAATTCCGTACGGTCTGCGAAAGACTTAAACCCGGATAATTCAATCCGTCTCAAAAACATGGTCTCACCTCAGAAATTATTGTAACATATCCCTTTAAAAAATAAGAGAAAAAAACAAAAAAGGCGGCCTCAGCCGCCCCTTAAAGCCATATGCATTACCGCTGAACAGTCACATTTAATTTCGACAAAGCCCCAGCAGCAGCCTGCTGCTCAGCTTCTTTCTTGGAACGTCCTGCTCCGGTTCCCAGAAGGTCGGCATCCATATGCACTTCAGCGACAAACTCACGTTCATGAGCGGGCCCTCGTTCATTCACAATGCGGTATTCCAACGAACCCATGTTGTGATGTTGGGTATGCTCCTGCAATAGAGTCTTGTAATCAATAATTAGCAGTTTACCTTCGCTGGAGATTTTGGCGAATATGTGCTTTTTGAGAAAACCTTTTACGATATCCAAGCCTTGATCAAGATATAAAGCTCCAACAAAGGACTCGAAAACGTCGGCGAGAAGCGCCGGGCGTGACCGCCCTCCAGTAAGCTCTTCCCCTTTACCGAGTAATACAAAAGCACCGAAATCCAAATCTTCAGCGAAAGTAACGAGTGACGGCTCACAAACGATAGACGCCCTGAGCTTCGTCAATTCACCTTCTGAACGCCCTGGATAAGTATCATATAAAAATTCCGAAACCGTTAGTTCAAGGACAGCATCCCCTAGAAACTCCAGACGCTCGTTATCTTTATGCCCAGCAATACGGTGTTCATTGACATATGAAGAATGGGTAAAAGCTTGCTGAAGCAGCTCTTTTTTCCGAAATGTAATCCCAATCCGCTGCTGCAGCTCTTTAATATCACGATTCATTGCCTTAATTCACCACCCAGAGAGAATGATATTCCGTTATCTTTCTTCGTAGGAAGGCAAATTATGCTTCAAACCTTTTCAAGATAATCGTTGCATTATGTCCACCAAAGCCAAATGAGTTCGACATCGCAATGTCAACCTTCGCCGCGCGGGCTGTGTTTGGCACATAATCCAAATCACACTCTGAGTCTTGGTTGACCAAATTGATGGTCGGTGCAATCAAGCTCTTAGAAATGGTTAAACCACAGATAACAGCCTCTACACCGCCGGCAGCGCCAAGTAAATGGCCAGTCATTGATTTTGTAGAGCTAACAGCTACATTGTAGGCATGTTCGCCTAATGCTTTCTTAATCGCCGTTGTCTCCGATCTATCTCCCACTGGCGTAGACGTTCCATGAGCATTGATGTAAGAAATCGACTCTGGGCTAATGCCCGCGTCTTTAATCGCTTTGACCATACAACGTGCTGCCCCATCCGGATCTGGATCTGTCATGTGATAAGCATCACCGCTCATCCCATAACCGATCACTTCCGCATAGATGCGTGCCCCACGCTTCTGCGCATGTTCGAGTGATTCCAAAATCATCACGCCTGCTCCCTCGCCCATGACAAAACCATCGCGGTCTGTATCAAACGGGCGGCTAGCCAAATGCGGCTCTTCATTGCGAGTTGACATCGCGCGCAAAGCACAGAAGCCAGCCACACCAATCGGTGTAATCGTTGCTTCAGCTCCACCGCAGATCATCACGTCAGCATCGCCGCGTTGAATCATTTTGAAGGAATCACCGATGGAGTGTGTACCTGTCGCACACGCAGTAACTGCCGTGGAGTTCGGCCCTTTTGCCCCAGTAATCATTGAAACTTGACCAGATGCCATATTCGCAATCATCATCGGAATAAAGAAGGGAGATACGCGTTTCGGGCCCTTTTCCAAAAGAATTCTATGCTGTTCTTCCCATGTATTCAATCCACCAATTCCTGATCCAACCGATACGCCCACACGTTCAGGATCCGTATCTTCCTTTACATTCAAGTTCGCGTCTTTTAGCGCGTTAACCGCACCAGCAACAGCGAATTGAACGAAACGATCCATCCGACGTGCATCCTTACGATCCACATAATCTTCAATATTAAAATCTTTAACCTCAGCTGCAATACGAGTCGGATACTCGCTGACATCAAAATTCTCAATCAAACTAACCCCGGATTTACCGGAAGTCAGATTGCCCCAAAACGTTTCTAAATCTTGACCAAGGGCAGTAACTACGCCCATACCTGTAATTACAACTCTGTTCATTTGTACCACCTTCTATGTAGTAAAGCATCATTTTTTTCCACATAAGAAAGTACAAGTTTTCGGTTCCCGAAAACAGCTTTCTTATTGGCTTAAAACTTAATATAGGGATCTTTGGTCGTAGACCAAAGTCTCTCCGCTTATAGGGATCTTTGGTCTAGACCAAATTCTCTCCTCGCTAAACGCGGTTGCTCATCCTTGAATGGCCTCGAGTGAGGTTTCTCATTGTTTGAAAATGGAGAGAAAGTCCCGTCTTGATTAGAAACGGGACTCGGTAGACTATTACGTATGAGATTTTATGTAATTCGTAACTTCTCCTACAGTCGTAATCTTCTCAGCATCTTCATCTGAAATTTCTAAATCGAACTCATCTTCTAATTCCATTACTAATTCAACTACATCGAGAGAATCAGCACCAAGATCTTCTTTGAAAGATGCTTCGAGGGTGACTTCAGCTTCATCAACCCCTAGACGATCGACAACAATTCGTTTAACACGATCCAATACGTCGGACATCCGGTTCACCTCCTCTTTGGTATTATACGAGAATCTCTGACAGATTGCCAGTAGTCAATTTTGAGATTCTCTTTCTGGTAAAACTTACATGTACATGCCGCCATCCACATGGAGTGTTTGGCCTGTCATGTAGGACGCATCGTCCGATGCTAGGAAGCGAACAACCTTGGCAATTTCCTCTGGTTGACCAAGTCGCTCCAGCGGAATTTGCTTCAACATTTGCTCTCGCATCTCGGATGACAACTTGTCCGTCATATCGGTTTCAATGAAACCTGGCGCTACAGCATTCACCGTAATGCCTCGAGAAGATAGTTCTCTTGCAGTCGCTTTAGTTAAGCCAATAACGCCTGCTTTTGCTGCTACATAGTTGGCCTGACCCGGGTTACCGAGCACGCCTACTACAGAAGATATATTAATAATTCGACCGAAACGCTGTTTCATCATCGGGCGAGTAACGGCTTTTACACAGTTGAACACACCCTTGAGATTCGTAGCGATGACTTGATCGAACTCTTCTTCCTTCATCCGCATGATTAAATTGTCTCTTGTTATGCCAGCATTATTCACAAGAATATCAATTTTACCAAAACTTTCTAGCGTTTGCTTCACTAAATCATCAGCTTCTTGAAAACTGCTTACGTCGGCACGCAGCTTAATAGCTTTACGTCCCATCGCTTCAATCTGCGCTACAACTTCTCCAGCAGCAGCTTCACTTCCTGCATAGTTCACAACAACATCGGCCCCATGTTCAGCCAAATGCAAAGCAATCGCTCGGCCAATACCTCGTGATGCCCCTGTTACCAGTGCAACCTTACCCGTTAACATGATTGTGTACCTCCTGCATATACTTATCCAAAGCTTCCAGGCTACCAATCGACACGGTTTTCACCGTTTTGTCTACCTTTTTAATCAGACCGGCGAGAACGGTTCCCGAGCCAAGCTCAATGAACGTATCAACGCCTTGGCCGATCAGATAAACAATGGTGTCCTCCCACAGAACAGGAGAGTACACTTGCTCTACGAGCAGCCCGCGAATATCGCTGGGCTGCGTGACAGGACGAGCCGTTACGTTGGCCACAACGGGCACGGCTGCATCACTCATCTCGATCGACGCAAGCACCTCTGCGAGGCGCTGCGAGGCTGGCTTCATGAGTGAAGAGTGAAAAGGCCCGCTCACCTCGAGCGGTATGGCACGCTTCGCTCCAGCTTCTTTGCAGCGTTCAACAACCGCTGCAACGCCCTCTTTACTGCCCGAGACGACGATCTGTCCCGGGCAGTTCACATTGGCGAGCTCCACGACGGAGCCGCCGCTTGTGATAGCTGCGCACAGCTCCGCAAGCGCTTCGCGCTCGGCTCCCAGCACAGCTGCCATTGCCCCCAGGCCGCCAGGGACGGCCTGTTCCATGAACTCGCCGCGGGCCCGCACGGTGCGTACCGCGTCTTCGAACGCAAGCACGCCCGCTGCAACCAGCGCGCTGTATTCACCGAGACTATGTCCGGCGACATAGTCAGGCATAATGCCAGCAGCCTTGAACGCTTCCAGACAAGCGATGCTTGTTGTCAGCAGCGCAGGCTGCGTGTGATACGTGATCTTCAATTGGTCCTCTGGACCTTGGAAGATCAGATCAGATAACGAAAAGCCTAGCGCTTCGTTAGCACGCTCAAAATATGCTTTAGCAGCAGGATGATTCGTGTATAAATCATGCCCCATACCCACGGATTGCGAGCCTTGACCAGGAAATACAAATGCTATTTTACCCATACGAGAAAAGGATCCCCTTCCGCGATAATTTTCAGTAATTAATTATATTTTTTGCTTAAAATTCCATTTTTTTCACGAGTCATTATTTTTCTATAACCCTTATTGACACTATCCCCTTGGCTCATTCCTTAGTTCTTCAGTTCTTAAGTTCTTAAGTTCTTCAGTTCTTCAGTTCTTCAGTTTTTCAATTCTTGTGTTCTTCTGCGCCTACTTAATTTGTCTTCTGAGTCTCGGGGATAGTGCCGCTAGCTCACCCTGAAAACATTTTATCAGCTGAAACATTTTTCAATCAATTGTGCATTCATCCCGCGTAACCCTCGGGTTCAGTAAATAGAATAAAAATGGCCTATTTCTAAACACCTGAGTCTTAGGGATAGTGCCAAAAGCATCACCCGAAAAACTTTTATCAGCTGCAAGATTTGTCAATCAATCGTGCATTTATCCAACACAACCCTCTGGTTCAGCCAAATTGATGAAAAGAATTGGCTTTTTCTAAGCACCTGAGCCTTAGGGATAGTGAAGATAGTAAAACTAACTCCTACCAAACCAAAGCAGATGCGCCCCAAGTTAAGCCGCCGCCAAAGCCAACTAGCACGAGGCGGTCGCCTTCGTTCAATCTTCCCTGCTCAACCGCTTCTGCGAGAGCTACAGGGATAGAGGCCGCGGACATGTTGCCGTATTTGTCTAGGTTGATCATGCATTTCTCGTCAGTCAGTTCTAGACGATTTAGAGAAGCTTGAATGATTCTCATGTTTGCTTGGTGCGGTACGAGCAGATCGATGTCTGTTTTTTCCCAGCCTGCTTTGCGAAGCGCTTCATCAGCGGCATTGCCCATGATCCGGACGGCAAACTTGAAGACTTCGGCTCCGGCCATGTAGATGTAGTGCAAACGTTGGTCAATAGAAGCTTGGGAGGAAGGATTGCGTGACCCGCCACCTTCAATTTTTAGGAGGGGACCTCCAGTACCGTCAGCGCCTAACTCAAAAGATTTAAAACCTCTATGTTCAGGCACTTCTCCAATAACAACGGCTCCAGCACCATCGCCAAAAAGAATGCATGTGTTACGGTCTGTATAGTCAGTAATTTTGGATAAACAATCCGCGCCAATGATAAGTGCATGTTTATATGTACCAGTGGCAATGAAATTTGAAGCATTAGCTAGTCCATATACAAAACCCGAACAAGCTGCAGACAAGTCAAAAGCTGCTGCTTTTTTGGCTCCCAGCTTCTCCTGGAGAATACATGCCGTGGAAGGGAATGCCATATCAGGTGTAATTGTCGCTACTATAATTAAATCAAGTTGATCTGCCGTAATCCCTGCATTATTCAGAGCAATCAGTGCGGCTTCATAACAAAGATCAGACGTGGCTTGTCCTTCTGCGGCTATCCGTCTCTCACGTATACCCGTTCTGGTCACGATCCACTCATCATTCGTTTCTACCATGGTTTCCAATTCTTGATTTGTTAAAATTCGTTCTGGTACATATTTACCCGTTCCGAGTACCCCAACCGGTATTAAATTCATGTTGTTATATCTCTCTTCCCGTGGCTAATTTCGGCAGATATCGTGCCAACCAAATCATTTTGTAAGGCAATTCTCGCTTGACGAACTGCGTTCTTAATGGCATTCGCATCGGAGGAGCCATGGCTTTTCAGGACTAATCCATCAATACCCAAAAAAGGAGCCGCCCCATGTTCGTTATAATCCAACTTTTTGCGGAATTGTGTAAGTCCTGGTTTCAAGACTGCCGCTGCAAGTTTAGTAAAAATGGTTTTGGTGAACTCTTGTTTCAGTGCTGAAAAAATGGTAGACGCAGCGCCTTCCAATGATTTCAGCATGATATTTCCTGCGAATCCATCGCATACGATGACATCGCATTTGGCACGAAGCACTTGTGAGGATTCGACATTCCCAACAAAATGAATAGGAGCTTGTTCCATTAAAGGATATGCCGCTTTCGTTAATTCATTCCCTTTGGTCGCTTCTGTACCCACATTCAGCAGGCCTACTCGAGGCTTGGCAAGACCATGTACTTTGGAGCGGTAAATACTGCCCATAATGGCGTATTGAATCAGCTGTTCGGCTGTTGCATCCATATTAGCTCCCAGATCGAGCGCAAGAACACCATTTCCATCCATAGTTGGAATCATAGGCGCCAGTGCAGGACGTTCAATCCCTGGAATTCTTCCTACGACTAGCAGTCCAGTCGTCATCAAAGCACCTGTATTTCCTGCGGAAATCATGGCTTCTGCTTCCTTCTCACGTACCAACCTACCTGCTACCACCATAGAAGCGTCTTTTTTGCGGCGAACGGCCTTAACAGGCTCATCCTCTGCTTCAATGACTTCTTCCGTGTGACGGATCGTTAAGTTTGCTGGTCTTTCTGTGAGGTGCGCTTCAATCGCGGCGCTATTGCCGACCAGAATGATATGTACATCTTTCCATTCTCTGGCCGCTGCGAGTGCACCTTCCACTACGATTTTAGGGGCATTGTCGCCACCCATTGCATCAATCGCGATTCGCATGCAGCTTGTCCTCCCTATCTAGATGTTGCTCTTTCTTCGAATGAAAGATCACAAAGTTGCCTCGAAAAACCGTTTCATCGCCAACATATGAAAACACCTCGACTCTTGCTTTCCCTTTGGAAACGGAACGCACATAGGCTTTGGCGATACATTTCTCTCCAAGCTTTACAGAGCGAATAAAACGGATATCTGCAGAAGCTGTTAAAGCTATGGGATCGTCGATGACGGCAACCGCCAGGGAGTTCGCTTGCGAGAAAATATGATGTCCTCTTGCAATTTTGGTTCTTGAGAAAACATGTTCTTCTTTAATTTCAAAAATCGAGATACCGCTTTGATCCAGCTGTAAATCAATCACTTCACCAATAATTTCATCAATTGGCAGTGAGCGTACATGATCATACGTTTTGACGGCCATATGCTTCATTCGTTCCCGCAGCTCAGGAATGCCGAGTTCCAACCGATCCAAGCGGACGGTTTGGATACTGACCTGAAACGTTCGCATCAGTTCCTCGTCTGTCATAAAAGGATTAGCTTCAATGGCTTGAAGCAATTGCTGCTGCCTTTGTCGTTTAGGAAGGCGTTCGATGGCGAGCACCACCTTATCTCGTGAGATCTCATCTTATTACCAGATACTAAACTGTAGTATATTAAATTTATAGCCAAAAAGAAAGCAAAAAAAATAGCACCTCACACTAGGATGAAGTACTATGTCGAATCTTATGCTTTTACGATCTCTCTACCTTTGTAAGTTCCGCAAGACTTGCACACACGGTGTGCTAGCTTCAGTTCTCCACATTGTTCACATTTCACCATGCCTGGAACTTCCAATTTAAAGTGAGTACGGCGCTTGTCGCGACGAGTTTTGGACGTTCTTCTTTGAGGTACTGCCATATTCAAAACACCTCCTTATACGAATTTCGGGCAATGCCTTATTCTTTGTTAAAAAAGTCCGCGAGACCTGCAAGCCTAGGATCTATCTTCTCCTGCTTACAGCCGCAATCACGCTGATTGCGATTCTCTCCGCACACGGGACAGAGACCTTTGCACGCTTCGTCACAAAGTGGTATGTACGGTAAACCGACCACTACATTTTCTACAACGTAAGGCTCCAAATCGACTTTATCTCCAACGACCAAGTGAATATCCTCGTCTAGATCTGGATCTTCTTCTTCTGGTTTTTGCATGAAGACTTCCTCAAAAGGAAGTTCGATTGTTTGGTTAGTGTGCGATAAGCATCGAGAACAAATTAACTCCAAGTCTAGCGTTAACGTACCGTTAACTTTTGCTTCTCCATCTTCATACACGGCTTGAAGATCGACGTGTACGGGACCATGACCAATGATATCTTGACGTCCTTCAAAAGGATCAGTCAAGTTCAATTCTTCAGTCATATGAGCCTTCCCTTTAAGAGATAGCTCTCTAAAACGAATTTGCATGTTTTTCACCCCAAACAAACAAAGATTATTATATCCAGTTTGCATTCCTTTTGTCAATTTAAATTATCTTACTTTTACTAGATCTAGCTTATTTCGGAGGCAACGCTGCTAGAAATTTGAGCGCATCATCCATTGTGCCAATTTCAATTATTTTCATTTTGGTCTTAATTTGTTTGGCTCTCTCAACAGCTGCTGTGTAATTCTCGACTTTGGTACCATCTTTATAAATCATATCTTTGGGTGCAAAGAAATAATCAGCCTTTTCCTTGTCCGCGGCAATGATCTTATGCTGAATACCGCCAATTGGACCTACGGTGCCGTCGCTCTCGATCGTTCCCGTCCCTGCAATACGATAACCCTTGGTAATATCATCAGCCACGAGTTGATTGTAAATCTCTAAGGAGAACATTAATCCTGCCGAAGGACCGCCAATCTCACCAGCCTTAATGGTTACTTGTTGATCCTCCTGGTCCGCTTTAACTGCCTGCATATCCGCTGGCACAACACCAATGCCTGCCCGCGGCTCGCCCTGCTCACCATTCTGTTTAGGAAGCGCACCAAGCGTCAGCGTAGCTTGCTGTTCAATTTTTTTCCTCGAATACGTGATAGAAATTGTATCCCCTGCTTTTTTACCTTTAAGTGAGTCCAGTAAATCTTGAGCGACTTTCACTTCTTTATCTCCAGCTTTTAAAAGCACATCTCCCGGTTTGAGTACCTTTTCTCCTGATAGACCAGGCAGCGTCTGGAGTACCATAACTCCTTCATGATTGATATGAAAAGGAATTTTGGCGTGCTTATAGGCCGCTTGAATTGCACTCGCTTGTGATGTTAACATCACGTACTCTTGGCGCTGTGAATACTCCTGCTCCGACTCACCTTTGCGCAAAACACTCGTTTTGGGCTGAATTTCTTCATAAGGATGTACGAGACCGATCAAATAATTGACCATATTGGCATCAGCAACTCGTACAGTTGTTAGCATCAGCGTCCCCTTTTCGTCAGCTGAGCCTTTGGGGATTGTCACCATTGGTTTAATTTCTTCTGCTGTCCCTGGCATGAATATAAAAAATGGAAGTCTTACAAAAAACAACAAATAAACAATGACAACTCCAACAATCGCGGATATTAAATAGCGCCTAGTCGCCGATCTTTTCGGATATCGATACGAATCATTCGACCATGGACGAATCGTACTCTCTTCTTCGTTCTCCATACAGGTTCCCCTTCCTGATGCCTTATACAAATGGTGTCTCTTCCTATACCTGCCAAGCGAAAGCTTGGTCTAAACCCTCATCCTCCAGCGTACAATTGAAGCATGTTTAAAGGACGAGGTGATCATTATGCAGCCTAAGAAAGTAAGATCCAACTCCAAACTAACAACGCTTGTACTGGGGTCTTTGGCTGCCCTTGTAGTCGTGTCTATCATTTTATTCCCGGACAAAGCATTTCAGTCTTCGCTCGAGGGACTTACAATTTGGTGGAAGCTTGTATTTCCGGCACTAATGCCTTTTCTCATTATGACCGAGCTGTTGATCGGTTTTGGTGTTCTTCAAGGGCTAGGCATCCTGTTAGAACCGCTGATGAGAATTGTTTTCCGTCTTCCCGGTATAAGTGGGTGGGCGCTCGCATCAGGTCTTATAGTAGGATTTCCTACCGGGGCCAAAATTACAGCTAGCTTGAGGGAAAAAAACCTCATCTCCCAAGCAGAAACAGAACGATTAACCGCACTATCCCATTTGTGCAGCCCCTTATTCCTGATTATGGTCGTAGGTGTTGGCTTTCTGCACAGCGCTAAGCTAGGCTTCATACTTGCAGTAATACATTATGCCTCGGCTATTATAACAGGATTTTTGATGAGAAATCCAAAAAAAGCACTGCAACCTTTAACTAATTCCCATGAACTTCAAATAGGCGCTTTGAAGCGTACTAATCATTCATCCACTTCCGTTTGGAAACTTTCCTTATCCACGATGCGCCAAGCTTATTTACAAGATGGACGTCCTTTTGGCAAGCTGCTCGGGGATTCCGTAACCTCTTCCGTGCAAACTTTAATGCTAATCGGCGGATATATGATGATCTTTTCCGTTTTGATTAATGTAGTGAACATTACTCATCTTACAGATGTATTTCGGCCCGTCACACATTATTTACTTGGCTTTATGAATGTCCACACCGATATCACACCTTTGTGGCTCAAGGGGTTTTTGGAAATTCATCTGGGCGCCTATGCTTTTAGCCAGGCACAGGGCCTCTCCTTACTCCCGCAAATGGCGCTTCTAAGCGCTTTTCTAGGCTGGGGAGGCTTGTCTGCCCACGCGCAAGTAGCTGGCTTTCATCAAAAAACAGATGCTCGCTATCTGTTCTTCTTCCAGTCCCGTACTCTGCATGCAGTCATTGCATTGGTATTAACCGTTCTGCTTTGGAAGCCGCTGCAGCTGCTTACGCTGGATTCTGAGCCTAGTTTTCTTTGGTTAGACAAAGTCAAAAACGAATATTCCACGGTTGCCTTTCCACTGAACGGCGAATCGGCATGGGGCCTGTGGGGACCTATGCTGACGCAGTTCCTTCTATTATTCACTTTGATGCTGATTATTTCAACGTTTCTGAGAACTTTCAATAAGAAAGCGATTGATTCGTAATTCCATTAAATTCGAGGGAATTTCTTTTTCAGTGCTTCTTCCACCTCAGCCGGAACTAGATCTTCCACCGGTCCGTGAAATTTAGCAATCTCTTTCACAATACTTGAGCTCAAGTACGAGAACTGAGGCTTCGAAGTCATGAAGAAAGTTTCTACATCTGGATTCAACTTGTGATTCGTAGAAGCCATCTGCAATTCATACTCAAAGTCAGAGACCGCCCGAAGTCCGCGAACAATTAGACGCACATTGCGAGCTTTCATATAATTGACCATCAAATCCCTAAAGCCGTCCACCTCTACATTGGGCAGATCCTTGGTTACCTTCCGAATGAGCTCCATCCGTTCTTCCAATGTGAACAGAGGGTTCTTGGACGTGTTATTCAGTACAGCTACAATCAACTTATCAAACACCTTTGCCGCTCTATGTATAATGTCAAGATGGCCGTGTGTAACAGGATCAAAACTGCCTGGATAAACGGCAACTGTAATACCATGTTCTTGCCTCATCATGCTGTTCATCTCCTT
This sequence comes from Paenibacillus alginolyticus DSM 5050 = NBRC 15375, assembly GCF_000422905.1. Taxonomy (GTDB): domain Bacteria; phylum Bacillota; class Bacilli; order Paenibacillales; family NBRC-103111; genus Paenibacillus_E; species Paenibacillus_E alginolyticus. Next base: position 17,980 of record NZ_AUGY01000028.1, on the reverse strand, counting down.
AAAACTTGCTCATATTTATTCTGCTGATCCTTTGTAAATCGTGACAGCGGTATCTCCGTAATCGGATCTCCGCTGCTGCTTAAATCCACCGATCGTATCCTCGAGGACATCCTTAGCATCGTGTTCCACAACGATCGTGGCATTCATTGGAACGATCGACTGCTCTTCCATCGTGCTTATTAGCTCCGCGATAAATTTCATTTTGTACGGAGGATCGAGGAAAACGAGTTCAAATCGCTGCTCCCGCTTCGCTAACGCTTTCAACGCCCGCGTGGCATCCGTTCGGTAAATCTCAGCTTGGTCCTTGAAACCTGCGATAACTAAATTGTGCCCAATCGTGTCGATACTTTTCTTCTCAATATCAATGAAGACTGCCTTATCCATCCCTCGGCTAAGTGCTTCAATCCCGAGTCCACCGGTACCTGCGAATAGATCAAGTACTTGTCCTCCATCAAAATAAGGACCGATCATACTGAAGATCGCTTCCTTCACTTTATCCGTTGTTGGCCGCGTGCTGGTACCGGGTACAGCTTTTAACGACCTGCCTTTGGCTGTGCCTGAAATCACTCTCATCTTACGTATTTCCCTTCTAGCTGGCTCATTCTTTTGCTATCGTACCACAAGCTCTAATCGGACACAAAAACTTTATCCCTGTGATGTATAAATTTTCCGTAAAAAGGTCATCCTTGAACTATCGACATCAGAGAATGTCGTAGACAACCGCGGAGAAGACTTACGTTTCCCCATAAGCTCTTCGTCCGGTTTCTCCTCTCCCATGAGACGGCCTGTAAAAGGGCCGTCGTTATTAATTTATGGTACAGTTTTCTAAAACCCTTATTATATGAGGGTTTTCAATATACAACAGTTGCTTATATCAAATTGTAACAGAAGTGTTTTTCAGATTTGGGGACCATTTGGGGACCGAAAATCTAAAAATAAATTGAAAGATCGTTGGCCCCCATAAAGGTTCCAAACGATCTTCTTCTTGTTTTTAAAGACCATAATATATTAAAAATGGATTTCCAGTTCTTCCTCAACTTCAAGTTGGTTTTCTAAAGCCATCTGTGTATATATTTCAACTGTTTGATCTAAGTCTTCAAATGATACAGCTAAAGCATATGGCACACTTGAATTAATATCCTTATTCCAACCTAAATGGCCTATTACCGCTAAACAGAATTTTTCTCCAAGATCATAAGACTTAACAATCGCCCAATCCTTTTGGACCGTACCACTATTCCGATGAAATCCTTTCACAATCCCATGATTTCCTTGTTTTCCAATAGACCATTTAATTTTAGAACTACCTTCTTCAAATTCATCTTCATCTGAACTCACGTCATCTGAAGCTATTTCCAACATTCTGGAAGCAAAGGAAGTTGATGATTCATCTAGCTTCGAAACTTCCCACTCTAACCAGGTGGAAAGGTACCTTTGACGATTCCTTCTTGTTCGCCTTGGCTGTGCCTTGTAAGACAAAGTAACATCAATACGAATATCATATGAATTTCCCGGTCTTCTCAACTCTTCAGGAATCTTAACTTCATAAATGTGCACTTGTTTGCCTTTAATTTGAACATCACCAGTAGTTATTAAAGTTATCCTATTGGGGGAATTTTCAGTTGAACGGATAACGTCTGGAATACCATAACCAATGTGTCTAATTACATTATTTTTATCGCCCCTGTTACTCGCCCAATTAGGCCATCTTGCCGATTGTATTAATAATGCTCTGTATAGTAGTGTAGATTCATTCGGAAATGCTTGTTGAATATGGGCTAAGATACTAGAAACTTTGGGAGTAGAAAACGATGTTCCTACTTTATCCTTTCTCACGGTAGCTCCCCCGTTTAAGGTCGAACTAACAAGTTCAGGACTTAAATCATCCCGCAGTAAAATGTTACTTGGATTTCCATTATCAAAGGCGTAACATCCGCCAAACTCTACAACTTCTGGTTTAATTGAATTCCATATTCCCGGACCAGTACAAGAAAACGATGAGGGTTCATTTTCTTTTGAAAAAGAGGTGTACAACCCTACCAATTCAGATAAACCTATGGATCCAACTGTTACTGCCTGAAGACTCTGAGACGGGCTTGCTATTCTACTCGATGATTCAAGTAGATAATCAGGGTATAAACGACCATTCTGAACATGTTCGCTAATACTTAATCGTATTAATGATCTGTATCGAGAACTTTTTGGTAGATTTCCTGCAGAAACAACAAAAAGTATATCTTTTTCCCAGGATAATTGATCGAGTTGTGCTGCCCAAGCACTCATATGGACTATTCTAGACGGATGGTTACTATTTATCGAATGATTATAAATTCTTGTATTTTTCTCCCCATAATAAAAGTGATCTACAATTTCTCTAACAACTTTTGGCGGAAATAAACTAGCGGGCATACTATTATTTCCATCCAAGATTCTTGCATTTTGTATCCAGCAATGAAATTCAACATTTCCTTGCTTTGGAACTTGTCTAGGATATAAAATTGCTCCAGCAACAGATGTACCATGACCTCCATTTTGAACATAATCCGCTACATCTGTAGAACTACCAATCCAACTTCTAGACGCACTATCATCCAACGCTGATCTAAGAAAAGGATGTCTTTCCTGAATACCACTATCAATAACACACACTGCTGGTGCATCTTCTGCAGGTTCTTTGAATGTTAAATTGCCTGAGACTACTTCTTCTTGAGAGTTTTCCGAAATATCATACTCTATACTGTCTGCTTCCGAAATATCAAAAACGTAAGGGTAATTTTCGACTATATCGATCAAGCCTTTAGCGTTTATACGTATTTTTAGTGTAAAACAATCGGGTAAGCTTGTCTCAGAATTATGTTCCCCTTCCATGTACCCTGATAAATCCTCACCACCATAGAAATTAACAACTTTCATCAACTGAGAATATCTTGTATCTGCTAAGTCATCCCATTTTTGATAAATAGCATCCCTCTTTGTTTCCCACTTTTCTACAGCCTTACGATAATCCTCTTCAGTTTTATAACTCTTTTTACGTTTACTTGGATGTTCAGGAACGTCATCCATCCCCATACATGCAACGCCAACTTCTACAACAAAAATATGGTTCGGGTTAAACGGCCATTCTTTCCTTAATTCTTCAGATAGTATTCTGTCGAACCTCCAAGAAATACCGTTTATTATATTCCACAGTCCTGCAACATCATGTTGACTTCCCGCAGCAAATTTTTTTATTTTTTCTGCCAGAGTCCCTAAGGATATTTCAGTAGAGGAACCAATTATAAACCCGTCTTCAAATTCACCAATAACCTCTATACCATAGGCCCTGAGTTTTTCTAATGAAAAATCTCTTGTATCTAATTGCAAAAAAATAGACAACGCACCAGGCATTTCTGGCAGGTTGTCTAGTTGTCTCTTTTCTGTGCTGTGTAACCAATCCTGAGTGATTAGATGTCGTGAATTCTCTAAGTTTTTATAATGACTGTTCCTATTTAGAAGATTATCTGCTGTTTGCTGCTTTTTTGGTATTACTCTAGGCTTTGGCTTCTTTTGAGGTGCATTTTTTACAAGTGATAGTTTAATATGCTGGAATGGGTTTGACATGTCTTCTTAGTTAACTCCTCTATTTTCGGCGATTGCTGACAGTAGCACTTTTTGTGTTACTAATTCAGATGAATCAAGTATTACTTTTTTAGCCGCATCACCAGATGCTCTTACTATTTGAGCGGCAGAGAAACCCTCTGCTTCCTTCAATAAAATGTTCCAATCAAAGCGTTCAGTTTTCATACCCGAAAGCGTTACAACAATAATCTGTTTCAATTCCTCAGGACCAGGTTTAGGAATTTCGATACTATCGTCAAATCGTCTCCATATCGCGGCGTCAATTTGATCATTCAAGTTTGTTGCAGCAACTAAAAGCCCGGGAGACTCGTACTCATCCAGCAATTGCAAAAAACTGTTTACTACACGCTTAATTTCTCCAACATCTTGGTCCATTGTTCTAGATTTTGCGATTGAATCGAATTCATCAAAAAACAAAATACAAGGTGAATGGGCAGCTGAATCAAAAATAGAACGAAGATTAGAAGCTGTTTCACCGAGATATGAAGAAATTAAAGAATCGAATCTTACCTTTATCAATGGCAAGCCGGTTCTCCAAGCTAATCTTTGTGCCCCTAATGTCTTCCCACAGCCTGGAGGCCCAAAAAGCAATATTTTTTTTCTTGGAGTAAATCCATACAATGCTAAACGTTCTCTGGCCGCGTATTCTTTTTCAATTCTAATAAACTTTTCTTCAACTGTATTAGGCAAGATCATGTCATGCTGTAGCTTATCACTTGGTATATATGTTGCAAGGGGCGTTTCATATCTCTTACTCTTTGGTAATACTGACATTGAATTTGTATTCATTTCAAAAGTTGCTTCTGGCTTTATCAATCGGCCGCTAGCTAACATTGCGTTTGACAGCTCTTTAGCTAACTGTGTATGCCCTTTTTTTAGTTCATCATCAATAATTGCTTGAGCTATCTTTTGAAGATCGTCGTTACTGCCGATGTTAATTGCTTTGAACAGACGTTTAAGCAAGGTTCCGTTCATGTACTCCCCTCCTTTCCAAAAGATGTTCTAAATTTATTATACAATTTATATGATCATACAACCTGGGCCAATTCCCTTTATTTACCTATCCGGGCGGTTTTTAATTTAACATAGCTTAGAAAGGCTACTCTCGTCAATCGTTACAACTTAAATCATAGCCATATTCGACAGAAAATGCTTAATTCCTTGTATTTATACTAGATTTACCACAGATTAGTTTTCTCAGACAGCCAACATTGTATGTAGTTCCAGTCAGTGTCGGCTTTCTTGCACCTGTTAATTCCTCAATCTTCATGACACTATAAACGTTGTTCTTCTGTGACGTCTTCAGCCTACCACCGTAACGGCCTCTTCCGCTCCAAGCTTCTTAATTTCATCATGTGAACTAGATAACAGCCCAAGGAGGCGCGCTACCTGGTTTGGGTACTTCCCCGGTAAATACCGCGTCGGCTAGTACCCTGTCAATAATAATCATTGCAGATAAAGGGTCGTCTAAGTGTTTCGTATCGGTCTGCTGCCCTACTGGGCCTACCAGTTCGCCTTCCAGGTTAGCCGCTTCGGTTAATACCATGCATATAGCCTGGCCGTTCCCGGTTAAGCTGCCGTCTTTCCAGGCTACGTTAACTTCGTGGCCTTGAATAGTACCCTTCGCTTCGAATCTCATATTACAGAACCTACTTCCCCTTTATTCATAAAGCTAACTTAAGGCTTCCAGTTATGTGAATTCTAGTACTTAAAAAATAACTACTTAGTAGTAGTAAAGATGTCTTTACTATTATACACGCTATTTTTTATACCGTCATATTGTTATCTAAAGTTAATGGTGTTATCTAGAGATAAATCTAGCGGTATGCGTTGGCGTACTGTACTCTAGCATAAAAAGGAGTTGAATATTCATGCCAACAAATAAACTGCCTATACCTATCGAACGTATAAAGCAACTGGCCTACTTACCTTGTAAGCTAACAGAACTTTCGTATGTAAACGAAGAAGCCGCATTTCAGTTGCTGCGGGCATGGGGTGAAGGTAGGATGCCCATTACCCACCTTTGGAATGAAACCCTAATAGCCATAGACGAGGGGAAATCCAATGTCTCGGAATATTAAAGGAATGAGAACACCACCTTCAAACTATCCATGGCCGATTGACTGGGAACTAGTTCATATGACGGCCTATTTGCCAGTTAAATTAGCGGAACTATCCTACCGCGACCAGGAAGCCGCCATTGGTTATTTACGTGACTGGGGCGCGAAGAAAAAAGAGGTTCCCCAACTATGGGATGAAGTAACAGCAGCATTAGCCATGTATACAAAAGCCCCGTAATAGACCAGGAATTTCAGCAATTGTATTAAATATTTAGAACAACAAATAAGAAAGGCGGGATACACAATGCAAAAAGTAAATGATGGTTTCCCGATTGATGTCGAATTACTTCACCAAATGGAGTACTTACCTGTTAAGTTAGCCGAACTAGCTGAAAAGAACCCAGCCGGGGCACTAGAACTTCTAAAAGCCTGGGGAAATCGCACGAAGCCTATAAGGCACTTATGGAATAACACTTTAAAACTTATAGAACAGCACAGTCATGATTAATCGCAAGCTGCGGCTGAAAACCATGACGCGGAAGCAGTAAATTAATTAGCGTACCAGGCTAAACGAAAGCCGCGTAGCGGGGCTGTATCCCGTCCTACGCGGCTTTGAATTTTCCTGTAAGTTAAGTTGTTTGCATATGATGAACATAACTGCCGTTGTCCGATTGCTGCAATTGTTGCGTTTGCATGTGTACCGCTGCTTCTGGGGCCTTTTCTTCTTTAACCGTTACATTCGGCGTACTGCGTACCGGGTGCAGCTTTGTTTCGGGGTGTGCTTCCTCCAGGGCTGCTTTTCTTATTTTCCCTAGGTCTTCGTGGTAAGCGTTCTGATAAACCCAGGCCCATTCCTTGAAGTCCGATTCTGACAATGCTTCGGAGCCGAAAAGACCGTATCTTACTTCTTTGCCAGTGTAACGAAGTACGGCGCTTGCTGTGCTGTGCTGGATATGCTCTAAAGTTTTATTTACTTCGTGCATCTTGACAAGCACAGTAGCTAATTTTCCCAGGTAGGCCTGCCTATGCTGGGCCATGTCGTTTAGGTGGGGCTGGAATTCCTCTCGAAGCAGGCTACCGTCTGCGATTTTGCGGCGAATTTCCCCCTGGACGTTCATAAAGGCTACCGCCATGCCGTCCGGGTACGGCTTCTTTCCAGCATCCAGCTTTGCCTGTAGACGTTGCAGTTTCGTTTCCATGATAGTTACCATTCCCTGAGCCTTGGCTACATCTGCGGCCAGTTCCGGGTTCTCCAGGGCTTCTTCCAGCAGGCTATTATACCGCTGGCGGGCTTGCTCCACTTCCGCAGCTGCTGCTGCCAGTTGTCCGTTGTCCATCCCCTGTGCGGCGTCAAACGCCTTAATACTCTCTACCATTTCTTCATACGCTCTAATCATGGTTAAATTCCCCCTACTTTGGATTTATTTTAATTGCTACCGTTGTCCAGGTCTTTCGCCTTTTCAGGCGAGTAGAATAAATTCGGTTCAGTTGCGGCCAGGTGCTTTAACGCCCTGTTTACGCTGGTCGGATTCAATTCGTCCTGGTCAATGTACTCCAGTAATTCTGCGTATTCCCGGTCTTCCAGCGCCAGTACAACTTGCTTCATGTGAATCGGATTAAGTGTAGCAGCTTGCTTTAGCACCGCATTTTCTAATAAAATTCTTTTTTCTTTCATTTTCAGATACCCTCCTGTGTTTCGGATTAAATTAATGCTGCCTTATTACTACTGCTCAAAAGGGCCGTTGCATTTTTAGCCTGATTATAAAGTTCGTTTATAAATTCTTGGTACAATTGTTTTCCGTCCATGCCTTCCGCTGCGTTTATGTTTATGTCCCCGATATTGAACACTGGGGCTAATGCTTCTGCCTTCGCTGGCGGGGCTACCACGGCGTTTACCTGGTTAGGGGTGATGTTTGTACCCGCATTAGAGAATGCGCCGCCTACGGCATCTTGTAGCATCCCAGCTTTCATATCGACGCCAGCCGATAGAGTCGTCATGATAGCGCCCCCGCTGTACGTTAACTGCGAAAGCGGCCCCTTCTTCGCGTCGGAGAATGGAAGAAATTCGCGTACTTTTTCCATTACGCCCTTAATCGCATTTACCGGGGCCATTGCCATACTTTTTATACCGTCTACCAGCGTCGTAATGATAGCTTTACCCGAATCATAGAACAGGCTACCCAGGCCGCCTAGGAAGTCTATAATACCGTTCCATATGCCTTCGAAAATGGTTTTTATACCATCCCAGGCCATTTTCCAGTCACCAGTAAGCAACCCTAGAGCCGTTTGTATAATCCCGGATATAATCGCCCAGGCGGTACTTATAATGCTGCTGATCGTCGTCCAGATAAATTTTATAACGGCCATGATTACCTTAAAGGCCCCTACGATTATCGAAGTAATGACTTGCAGCGCCGCCATAATATAAGGCCCCATAGCCGCCCACCAGAATTGTAAGAAGACGAAGGCAGCCCCCGCGACTTTCACTACTGCGGGCCATATTACCGCCGCCCAATTTAGTACAGCCGTAAACGCCTTAATAATCCCGGTTACGACACTCATTACGACGGGCAGTACAGCGCCTACCATGCTGGTTATAGCTTTACCGATAATTAGAATAGCGGGCCATAGGATGTTAGAGAATGCCCAGGCTGCGCCTTTTACTAAGCCCAGTATTACAGGTATTACCGTAGGAAGTACGGCCTTGAAAAGATTGTACAGGGTCATACCGAAGGGCTTAATTACCGCCCATAGCTGCATAAAGGTATTTTTACCTACAGTCAGCAGCTGCGTAAGTACAGGCAGTACGTTTGCTTTAACGTAATCGAAGGATGTTACAATAGCTGCCTTTATCATCGGCCAGTATTTAATGGCCTGGGATTGAAGCCAGCTGAAGGCAGCTACCAGCGAATTGATTACAGTAATCGCAGTAGACTTTATCGTCGGCCAGTATTTAATCGCTTGCTGCTGTATCCATGCCCAGCCTTTCGCCAGCTGATCGGCCATAAACCGGGCAGCGGTAACGACTTTCCATACGGCTACGTTAAAGTTACGGCTAAATCCCATATCCATAAGGCGGGTCGGGTCGGATTTCGTAAAAATGTCAGCAATAGCCTGGCCGAAATGCTTAGTTACATCCCATATTTCCAGTAGCTTCTTTTTAGAACCGTCTATACCGCCGTTCATTTTGATAAAAAGCCCGATAAGAAGGCCGACGCCTAAGATAATCCAGCCTACCGGGTTAGTCAGCATTGTTACATTCAGTAGTTTCATAGCTATACTTGCAGTCGTAAGCGCCGTCTTTAAGCCGCCTAGACCGACGGCAAACGCAGCTAATGAGTAGCCCAGCGTCTGGATAACGGGCTGCCACTTCGCCCAGTTGCTTCTAATCCCATTTATTATAGGGCTTGCTATGGCCCACATCCCCCGGAAAGCTGCGCGTAACACCTTCCCGGCGTAGGCCATTTCATTACCGACTACGGCCCCGACTTTGTGTACTTTGCCTATAAAGTGGTCTATGCTACCGTCGTTTTGCAGCTGGTTAAGAGTGTTTAAGAATCCTTCCAGCTGCTTTTTACTTCGGTCAAAAAGTGGCTTACCCAGGTTTCGGCCCAGGCTTCCCATAAAGTCCGAAGCGTTCGAAAGCATTCCCTTAAAACTTTTAGCCTGCATTGCCATACCGCCCTGGAATCGTTTTTCCATAAGCGAGAATAGCGCCGCGTTAAAGCCTTGCATATCGGTTATGCTGCCCTTACTATCTATCGGGTTACTTCCCAGCAGCTTCGCCTGTTCTTGTATCATGCCTTTTGTAATACCGAATTCTTTTAATCTTTCTACTTCCCCGGTCTGTGCATCGGCTACAGCTTCGACGGCCTGCATTAAATCTTTACCCATTACCGAAGCCATATCACCGACGACGCCCAGCGTCTTCTGTGCGCTTATTCCGTACGAAGCCATTTTCGTAGTCGCTTCGACAATTTGAGGAATTTCGAAGGGGGTCTGTGTAGCAAATTTATTAGCCCAGGCCAGCGTCTTCGTCGCTTCTTCTGCGCTCCCCATTACGACGGTTAACGTATTTTGGTAGGTTTCCATATCGGCGTTAGCGCCTACAAGCCAGTCGAAGCCCTTTTTAGCTGCCACCATGCCGCCCAGGGCTACTGCTGCCGCCCCAACCGCAGAAGTTAAGCCTGTGGCGCTGCGCGTCGCTGCCGCCATCCCATCCCGGAAGCTGTTTGTATTCCGTGTCGCTTCCCGAATCCCCCGCGTAAAGTCGTTATCAAAATAATTAAGACGAATACCCATTGTAAATTCGCGTGACATTTTCCATCACCACCATAAAGTTAGAATCGGTTTGACCTATAAACCGTCAAGGCTCTACGCCGACTGTTAACCACCAGCCGTAGAGGTCGCCGACCTAACCCAATGGTCGTGGGTCTTGCAGAAGTAAAGACTTCTTTATTTCTTGGCAACTTTACAACGTTAACGAGTTATCAATTCCGCAAGTCGTTTGTAGCCTGGCGCAGCTTGCAGGCTTTCCTTTTCTTCGGCAGCGCCGCCGTTTATTGCCCGGTATATGAATTCTTCGCCCTGCTCCAGTCCCCGGACAAATACGGGCCGCCTTACGTTAAGTTTGCGTAGGGCTTCTTTCTGTAGGATCGGTCTGATATATGTAAACCGAACGCAATAATAAGAAAAGGACATTTCCTTCCGCAGCTGCTCCAGCGCATCGTCCAACATAATTTTATTCAGCCGCCCGCCGCTTACTACTCCGTCGGTGTTCTTCGGGCCGCTACTTCCCGGTATAGCATCGTAAGGCCTGTCACCAGCAGCCAGGGATTCGTAATTCTCCAACCAGCGCTTTATGTTCCTCTTCGAAATGTAGCCCTCTATCCGCATGCTAGCCCCCATTTCCACCGATTTGCCCCAGACATATGTATAAAATATCTGATTTTGTACATATGTCTGGAAAACTTTTCCCCAAATTCAGGCAAATTTGACCGTAGCAGGCGTTTTAGCTTCCGTGGAACAATGCAATAAACGCCCAAAAACCGACACTAACGAACTTCGTTTTTCTCGTGTTTTCTCCGTTTTACGCGGTTACTTACTTTGCGTTTTCCGTGGTTAAACGCTTCTGCGCCGGGCCGCCCCAGGAAATACTTACCTTGCCCCTTGAAGCTGCGCGAAGCTCTGCGTTAATCGCGCCCAGCAAGTCGTCTCCTTGATCGGAATTAAGCCTGGCGTGTTTCTCTACCATGCGGCTCAGGGTATTTAATGCCCGGTCTAGCGTTCTGTCTTCCAGGCTTCCAGCGTGGTAGAAGCTGCGCGCCCCTTCGCCTTCGGAATAGTAAACCTTCGTCATGCTGTCGGCGTACCGTTCCGCGTCTTCTGGGGTGCGATTCGCTACCCAGCGTTCGACTTCTTCCAGGTGCTTTTCGCCGCAGCGGTTACAATAGCCCGGCTTCTGTTCCAGGTCGCCCCGTACGTGGAAACCGTCACAGTCGGGCGCTGTACAGCGGTACTTTACGTACTTTTCGGCCAGCTTGCGCTTATAGTACGAATCCCATTTACGCCGCCAGTCCGCTAAATAAACGGCTATCTTCGCTTTCTGTAAATAGATCTCATCCTCTAAACTTAATGACTTTACCGCACGCTGTTCCTCGTAGGCTATACGTTCCGCTGGACTTAATACGTTGCTGTAGAATCCGTGCTTCCTGGAATTTGCCGCAGCTGCGGCCTTGCCTTCTTCTGTCTTCGGCCCGGTACTTAGTCCGGCACAAAATTTACACCTGCCCCAGCCTGTGTGATTTGTCCCCATGCCCGCCCGATTTCTACATCTTGCCTTAACACGTTTGCGCTGCGCACCACACGCGAGAATTCGGCGTCCCTGCCTTTCGATAATCCAGTTTTTTTCGTCAGCCGAAGGATGGAATTTCGCTTTTTCCTCTGTCTCTGAATCAACCATTGCATATCACCTCCCCCCCAGTGATGAATCTAGCTGGGAAGCTTATACATCGAATATGCCGTTTTCTATGTCCTGCATATGCAGTTCAAAGTGATCAGGGTCGTATGGATATAGATCCGGATCGTTTTCTAACATATCGGCCCAATGCTTTTTCTCAATCTCAATTCTACGCTCTAAGTACCAGGCAGAGCGTGTCCGTAGATCGGTTAAAGCTTCGATTACCTGACGCCGGGCTTCGCGCTTTTCGCTTTCTACCGACATAAGACGGCTGATCGCCTTGTCATAAAGTCTTAGTTTGGCTAAGTATTCTTTTCTAGCGGACCCTGTTAGAAGGTTGGCATACCGGGGAAATGCTGAATTAAATACAGATGCCTCCAACCTGGCCTGCGCAGCTGCTAAACGCTTCTCATGAAGCTGCAACTTAGCATCGGCGGAACTAGCTACCAGCGTGGTAACATCGTCTAATTCTTGCCGCATTAAGTACCGGATTTCTTCGTCGAACGTCATTGCTTAAAACCCCTTTCTTAAGTTCGTTCCGTAAAGTGGGCCTGCGGCGCCCGGAAGGCGGAGTTTCCCTACACCTTACACAAGTTCTTATACCATTCCTTACGCCTTTTCAGCCTTCCGGTGTAATGATAAAAAACCAGTCGTATCAAGGGTTTAGAGCACTTTCACAGACGAACCTTACACACTTACACCATTTTTTCTGCGTATGCGTATATTACAGTTAAAAATAAAATTAATTCATATCTAACACCCCCCTCATATCACAGATGAGATTTATATAAATACCCATATATATTATTTTTAGGTGTAATAGGTGTAAGGTTCATATAACAATTGTGATAGTGCCTTATATACCAATGGTTTTCAGCCTTACACCTTTCTGCGTTTTAGGTATAAGGTTGGTTTAAGTAGGGGTAAGATCATCGAATCCAAGTGCCGCGTAAGTGAATTGGTACATTCGCTGCGTAATTTTCACTGGTGGATACCAGGTAGCTTTAGTCGATTTCCCTTTGGGGTCCGGGTTTATGTAACCCTTGTCCCGCCATTCGGTAGAACAACGGCGAATATCATAATCCCTAAGTTCCAGGATTTCCTTTGCACGTTCCGGGAACATGGCTACGAATTTTTCTTTTTCATTCCACACCCCCGGAACGTTCCTGCCGAAGTCGCTATTGCTGCCGACTATGTAAAACTCGTTTCGGTTCGATACAATCCACTCTCGCAGTACGTCCAGCGCCTTATCGTAATAGGGCCGGGTATCCATCGTTTCCCGCGATTCATTTAAGCAGATGCCTATATCCTGTTCGATCTTTTCCTGACCCAGCCCCAGCCCAAGGGCTTCGTCGGCTAGAACACCAGCCATTAGAACAGCGATATACGCTTTATTCATGCGGCTAACCTTATTATCCAAGTCGGCGGTCTGCTGTATGGCTTCTTCCTGCATGTCCATGAAGTCCCGCCGCCACTCATCCCAGCGCTCCCGGTTAGCAATTAGATATTCGATAAACCGCCTGCCTGCGTGTCCGTAATGCTCCAGTATGGCGCGTTCGATTTGGTGCGCCAGCAGCGGGTTTTTCTCAGCCAGCGGCGAACCGTTTTTCTCGATTACGCGGGCCGCAATGCCGCCCTGGGGCTTTAACCCTGTGATAGACGTTTCGCTGGTAATGAACCATACCGTTCTTATTTGCTTAACCTTCCGCGAACCGTTCGATATGTCGCCCTTCGGACTGGTCTGCCCCATTTCGACATTATGCAGGGCAGCTGCAATATCGGCCCGCGCTTCGTGTGCGTCTTGCAGGAAATACGGCAAATGCCTAGAAACTGCCAGCCCCTTTTCCAGCCTATCGTTCGTCATTCCCCTACCCTGCTGTAATATGCTAGGGTCTTCGCCTTTATAATTCGGGTTCCCCCACACACTGACGGCGATTTGGTCTGTTAACGTCTTGCCTTCGCTAGATTCGCCCCAGTTTGCCAGCGCATAACCGTTCGTTCGCAGTATCGGCAGAAGTGGTGGCAGGAAAGCCTGGTACAATTTGAACATGGACCAGGGCTTATTCCCGATCAGCCGTGTTAGCTGCTTCCAACCTTCGAAGGTCCCGCTTATCGTAAAGCCGTCGGCCAGTTGTTGTTCCCCAGTCCCTGGCGCTTTGAAAATAACGTCCTGGCTACCTATTACGTCATTACCGATTACGAAGCTGCTGTAACCTTCGGACCAACCGAAATGCTCTACGAAGCGCTGTTCCTCGGTTTCCTGGGCGTAGGCAGCCGCGTAGTCCCGTAGATATTTGATAACGTCCCTGGCGTTATCTTCGCCTATATCGAAGCCATGCCCGGCTAGTTCTGTAATAATGCCCCGCCGGGTCGAAATGCCTTCCCTAGATACGTGTACCGATATCTGGCGGCCCCGTACCGTCTTAAACCCAATATCCCAGTATTCAAGACCCGACTGTTCCGCAATAAGCACTTTTTGAATCGTTGGTGCGGTTCGGGTTATCAGGATATTCTGCCAGCCTTCTTCCAAAAGTTTACGGCGGCACAGGCAACCGTTCGCATCAATTACCCAGTCCCTTCTCAGCGTATTTTCCCTCTTCGGCTGGGCAACAGCTGTACCCGACTTAACCAGGCGAAGTTGAGACATCTCCAGGTTTATAGCCTTTTCTATGTCACGCAGCGGAAGCCCGTACTGCTTTAGGTCGATCTTCACCTTAGCGAAATCAGCCGGGGCCTTATCTTGCAGCAGGGCTAGAGCGCCTATCATTTCACCGCCCAGGGCCGCCTTCTTATCGCCTGCGGCTACCTTTCCCATAGTGTCGGCTACCGTCTGCCGGGCTGCTGCCAGGCGTTCTTCGGGCAATTCCGTACCCGTTACGGCCTTCTGTATTGTCATTTCCCCGTATTTCAGTTCGCCTCGGTATTCGTCCCATTTTGGACGATACAGCTTCGTCTGCCTAAACATGCGGTCAATGCGCTGTTCGTCCTTTTTGGTGAACCAGGCAAGGTATGCGCATAGGGCAAGGTCTGCCGCAGAATGGTCCCCGTTATACCCGGATAGATCGCCGTCGTACAGGGCGTGGATACTTTCCTCGGCTTCACTTTCAAACATAGCCTGCCATACTTCCTCATCTGTGATGCTATCGGGCAATTTATTCACAGGAGGCGTATTAGGCTTTGGCGGTTTTACTTCCTTCACTCCTAGGTAATCGTAATACAACCGTTCAACCGCTTCCTGGCGTTCTTCTATGACAGTAGGTAGCCCCGGTACGTGGTTCCCGGTCAGTGTTAAAAAGCGAGTGCTGGTATGGTCGTAAATCTCTAGGTTATGCCCGGCCTTTCGCTCGTTTTTTCCCGGCTTCTTACCTTTCACGAATACCCTGTAGCCGTTACCCGACGGGCTTACTTCCGTATAGCTATCCAGACTACGGATAATACCGTCGACTTTGTCTTTCCAGCCGTCGATCTTGTCCAGGTCCACACCTACGAAAGGGTCGTTTTCACTGAAACAGAAGCCTATACCATCGAAACTGCCCGTGCAGTAGGCTTCCGCTGCTGTGGCAAACGTCGTCCAGGTATTCGGTCGGTTCGTACTTGCATTTCTTCCGTCGGTCTGCTTCGGTACTTTCGTTGCTTTCTCGTTGCGCGTTTCATACTCCCATACAACCCACTGTTTCAGCGATTTCAATTCTGTTGGGATATTATCAAAACTTGCTACGGTCCGCTGTTTTTGTGGTATAATTGGTGTAGCCAGTTCCGTAGTTATTAGGTCGCCCTGTTCGGGGCGGCCTTTCTCTTTTTCTTTCATAGCTGATCTCCCCTAAAAATTAAGTTCTACCTCCTTATGCCTGGCTCACCGCCGCCAGTAGGTTCCCGGTTAACCTCTCACCGTAAGGCTTTCTTTTTATTAAGTCTCCTAGGGGGCTAAAAAGCTGGAAGACCTGTATCAGTTCCCTATTCATTCACGCCGCCCATTTGTTCAATTCGGCTTCGATTTCTGTTTCCAATTTCCTTACAGCTTCGTCCAGGTTGTTCGGGTCAAAACCAAGGGCCTGGATTTTCTCCCGAATACGCTGCATTTCTTCCTCCGCTGCCCGCTTTTCACGTTCCGCTTGCTTCCGTTCCTGCTTTACCTTTACCAATTGTTCTGCTTGTTGTTCAAGTGTTGACGGCTTCATTGGTAGTTCTCCCTTCAAATTTAGAAATAATTGCGTCGCGTTCCTTGCGCAGCTGGGCCGGGTGGTATATATATCCCGGTGTATGATGTACTGCCTTCCCGGTTTACAATCAGTTCCTTTGCCAGCGCGACATGCTCCCGCGTGATTTCAGTTAGACGGTCGCCGTATTCGCTGTCTACGGCCAGCCATACAGCGCGGCGGCTGTATTCCATATGCTTCCCTCCATAAATGCGTTTAGCAGTTGCTAATGCTCGCCTTTTCTTGCTTCTCAAGCCAGTCGGTTAAAGTATCCCGACGGAATAAAATGAGACGGCCAGCTGGTCGGATATGCGGGATTTTGCCTTGTCGAACCAACTCATAGATTTTCGTCCGTTTCAAGCCCAGGAAATCAGCAGCTTCTTCGGGTGTTAATGTGATTCTCTCCATTTCCAACCTCTCCATTTCATTTTGGTAGTAAAGTTTTAAACTAAAATTGTCATTTGGTAATTTTACAATAACACAGTAGATGCAACTAGGCAATGATAAAATTGTCTAAATGGTAATATATTAAAGTTAATTATTTACCTTTTGGTTGTATTGCTGTATAGTAAGTTTTAATTAAATCTATTTCAAAGGAGTTGAGCAGTTCGCGTATGGAGAACTTAAAAGGTTTCGGGGATTTTGTGAAAACATTGCGTAAGAAAAGGGGCTACACGTTAAAGCAGTTGGCCGAACTTTCGGGGGTAAGTGATGCGCAGATTTCTAGGATTGAAAACGGTTCTAGGGGCGTACCGAAACTTGAAAACTTGAAGAATCTGGCTAAAGCGCTGGACGTTCCCGCTGATAGCTTGCTTGAGAAAGCCGGGTTGATTAAAAAGTCAGATTCCAACTTTGAAGACGCCGCTATGCTTGCCGGGGCGCTCGACACCCGGTTTTATGAGAACGACCAGGAAGTAGAAAAATATTTTGCACATGAAATAACTAAGTTCGCCGACATGGAGAGCAACAAATTCAAGGAAATTTTTTTACAGCCCTTATGGTTAACCGCCCAAAATTATGGAATGCACATAACCACAGAAAACTTCACACCCCGTACTTATATTGATGGGGTACTATCCCTTGATAGCCGTAGGCGCATGTTATTAAACTTGGAACTGGGGCGATTGGAATATGACTGGGAACGTGAAACGTCTCTGTTAAATTTAGAGGATTTGCTTAAACTTCCAAATATCGGTTATGGAAATAAGAAGCTAAGCCAAAACGACTGCCAGCGTGTAGAATCTATGCTCCAGCTGTTATTTAAGGGGGAAGGTTAAAAATGGCGACTATTGAAAACCGCGGTAAAGGTTCGTACCGTCTTACAGTAGAATTAGGCTACGGCCCAGATGGAAAACGAATTCGGCGCAGAAAGATGATACATGCGAAGGATTTCTGTAAAGAGGATTTAGGAAAGCGGGAATTACAGAAAGAACTCGAAAAATTTTCAGCGGAAGTACAAACAGGCCAGTACATTGATCTTGAAAAAATGCATTTCGAATCCTTCGTACGTGAGTGGCAAAAGCGGTTCGTAGAAAAGAAGCTGGAGGAAAAGACTCAGCAGAACTACAACAACATTGTAGAAAAACGCATTATACCGCATTTCGGCAGCATGAATATGGAGAAGATAAAGTCTTTACACGTTATGGATTTTATAGACAAGCTGGGGAACGACGGCTTAGGGTCTAATTCCATTGTAAAATACTATCGGGTCCTAAAAAGCATTTTTCACTGGGCAAAGGAATGGAAAATAATAAAGGACAACCCTATGGAGGGGGTCCCGAAGCCAAAAGAAATCGACTATGACGCAGACATATACAGTGTTTTGTCAAGTGAAATTCCCTGGTTTTATCAACAGCTTTTCCCTGGTATAATCATCGGTTTTTCCCTGGTTTTATCATCAGGAATTCCCTGGTTTTATCATGAAATTCCCTGGTTTTATCATGAAATTCCCTGTGGAATTTCCAGTTAATCGGTCACTTTTGACGCATTAATGCGTGCTTAAGGCGGTAACTTTCTCCTTCAAAAACAATGAGCTGTCCGTGATGAGCAAGACGGTCAATCATCGCCGCAGCCATCTGGTCGTCGGTGAAGATGCCTCCCCACTTGGAGAATTCGAGATTGGTCGTAATGATGAGGCTTCGTCGTTC
>NZ_AUGY01000027.1 GCF_000422905.1 Paenibacillus alginolyticus DSM 5050 = NBRC 15375 | reverse complement strand
CAGCGATAGATATCGTTCTTATCAAGCTTTGGCCAAAAATGGCTTCCACCATGAAGCCAAAAAGTACGACCTGAAAGAAAATCCAGATCATCTAAAGTGGCTTCATACGATCATCTCTAATGCGAAAGCTTTTATTGGTGGTACCTACCACGGCTTAGATCCTAAGCACCTACAAGCATATCTCGATGAGTTTTGCTATCGATTCAACCGCCGTGAGGTCAAAAGCGAGTTATTCAATAGGTTAGTTCATTGTTGCCTATCGTCTACGACGATTACCTATCCTGAGCTAGTTGGATAATCAAATTATTTAATTTCCGCTTTAATCTTTTCCACCATTTCCTTTGCCCATGGATTTTTACTGTAGATCTCGTCGTATAAAGGTTTTGCTGCGGCTTCCATGTCTTTTCTGAACTTGTCATCAGGTGTTGTAAATTTGATTTTATGTTCTTGCAGGAACTTCTTATCGTCTTCATAGCTCTTTTCTAGCAATTCCCATTCTAAATCAGCAGCGGCCTTTGACGCTTCTTCAATCACTTTTTGCTGCTCTGGAGATAATTGCTTCCATAGTTTGCTGTTAATAATATAAATGTTGGGACTAAACATATGATTTGATTCCAAAACATCACTTTGCACTTCATGCCAACCAGAAGCTCTTAATGTAGCAACAGGGTTATCTTGGCCATCTACAACCTTTTGTTCAAGAGCAGTAAAAACTTCTGATATGGGCATTGGCGTTACGTTTGCTCCCAATAGCTGACCTAATTTAAGATAGTTTGGTATATTGGGCATCCTTAAGCGCAAGCCTTTAAAATCCGCCATACTATTAATTGTTTTATTAGATGAAAACATTCTAAAACCATTCGCACTCCATGCCAAAGGATGTACGCCATGCTTACTTTCTAATTCCTCTGTCATCTCTTTTCCAATGGGACCGTCAAACACTTTCTTGGTGGATTTAAAATCTTTAAACAAGAACGGAAATTCGCCTGCACTCATTTTTGGAATATCAGCCTGCATGATTAATCCTGGAATCCCCATCTCAATGGTACCGTTACGAACGCCGGTATAGAATTGCTGTTCAGCCCCCAGTTTACTGTTATCATAAATTTCAACCTTTAACGTACTGTTAGATTTTGCTTCCACCATCGGTTTAAACTTCTCACGAAGCGCCACATTTTGTGGATGATCGGTTGCAAAATAGTTCGCAATCTTTAATGTTTGAACTTTTACATCTTTTGGGGTGGTTGCCTCATCTGCAGGTGAAGTATTTGCTGGTTTATTACTTGCACAGCCAGCTAATACAACAGAACTGGCAAACACAATGCTGCCACAAATAGCTAAATTCTTTCTCAGCATCATAACGACATCTCCTTAGAATTATGTATAAAATTCATAGAAAGCATTTTATAAACAGCTTTCTAATTAATACCTAAAATGAAAGCGCTGTTATTTTTAAAAATAATTTAAATCATTTTCGTTTCGTTAGATGATACTTCTTTTTTTGTACTATATTATAAAACTAAGTTTTGTTTCTTGGTGAATAGATATGATATGGAGAATGATTTCATTCTTAAAACTTATTCACCGAGGATGAATCCTTTTCATTTTTGTTCTATAATATAAAACTGCGTTCTGTAAATCCTTTGTCTATCATTTATGTTATTATAGCCCCTATATAATGTCAACCACTTTTATACATTTAACTTTTTGGGTGGTAGGATTCATTATAAGAATTTAATAGGGGATAATGTCTTGCATGAATCCTTTTCGATTTCCTTTTTCCATTAAAAATGAGTGTGTCGTCCTAGTACGACTTGTCATGTGGCAGCATATGATAAAGTAGAAAGAAAATCTTCCTACGGGGAGGTGAATCTAAATGACACTTACACTTACGGGTTGGATGCTCTATTCGATGTGGGTAGTTCTGGGCTTAATGGGGCTTAGCTTTTTACTAGGCTTGTATAAAGCACTCAAAGCTGGCAGCTTCTCCAGCGCTCTGATTCTGACTTATCTGCAAGATATGCTGTACTATGTGTTCCCATTATTTTTAATTTCCAACATGATGTCCCTTGATCCAACAGGCTTCTTATTATTAGTTGCTTATTACATCGGCGCACTTGGACTTGTACTCAAATATCTGGCACAACTCAAAAAATAAATGTATCCGCATTCAAAGAATGCTATTATATCAGCTCAATAGAACGCTAGAGCAAAAAGGCTGCCGACTTGTAACGGCGGCTTTTTCATTTGGAAAAGAACCTATACATAAAAAAAACAGCTTGCATTATGGCAAACTGCTTTAGATAATCTTTTTAAAATCGAGGTAAATTAGATAAATTGTTGCTTGGATCGCCATCCGGATACGATCTTAACGTTTTTTGACCTTCACGATTTCTGCCCGTATTCACATCTTCAATCAGTCCTGCTTCAGTCATGGCAATAGCATTAGCAATATCAACCACCCTGCCATCTTGGAATTGAACCGCACTGATGCCACCATCTCCATAATGGACGGATTGAATGATAGCCTTATTGGGGTCTATCGTGTGTGGACCTGCACCATACTGCGTTCCATCCCGCATAAATGTGCCATACTGGGTTGGTTGGCCATTTGCACCATAGCCGGTATATCCCCCCTGAAAGCCTACTTTTCTCGCATCAGCATTATTGATTCCCGTATTTCTCTGGCCATATTCGGCATTCATGTTGCCTGACGAGCCTGGAACTGGCATTCCACCTTGGAAAGATTGGGTTCCACTGTTACGAGCTTGTGGAATAAATGACTGCTGCCCGCTTTGTGCCGCTTGCTGGTACATCTGAGCGTTTGGAATTGGTTGACCATTCCATGCATAATTTGCATTGTGGATAGGTTCAACCGCATTGCTATAATTGGGTGAGGGTTCAAACTGTGTATTCATCGACCCATACGGTTGATTCTGCATCATCGGTTGTTGCATCGGTTGTTGTCCACGTCGGCGTCGCGCCATAGATATCAGCTCCTTTTTTAATTCTATATAGCGGCTTCCACCTATAGCATGCGTCACCCATATGAAGTTTATCCCTATGAACCCAATTAACGCCGCAGCCCCATCATATTGCCAGAGGCATATCGCCGAAGTCCTGTGTAAAACAAATAAATACCTCCCAAACAAAGCAAACCCGTCATAGCTATGGCACCTGATATAAAAGGGATGTCCACCTGACGTAACATTCCAATTGGTAAGTAACTAATGAACCCTGCTGGCAACACAGTAAACAGTACGATTTTGCCCAGCCCCCGAAAAATGCTCGTTGGATATGTGGTGAATGTAAGAAGCCCATTATATAGCTGAAAACTAAGCCCATCTGAACTCCCTAACCAGAATGCAGGGCAATTCACAATAACCGTGAAAAATAAAAAAATCAGCGTCGATAACAGCATGGCTAAACCAAATTTTATGAAGCCTATGATCGATTTATCTCCAAATGCAATGTAAATTAATAATGCGAATAAGACGTCCCCAATAGCGCTTACCGACATACGGCTGATGAGAACATGAAGCAGCACTGGTTTAGGCTGTGTTAAGTAAATATCAAGCTGTCCAGTTGAAATCAAATTCGAAATTCGCATAGCATTACCGAAAAATGTCGCCATAACACCAAAGCCGCCAGCTGCTATTGCCCATAGCATCATCACATCCTGCAGTTCCCATCCATTCAATACAGGAAATCGGCCAAAATAAAGTCCCCAGAACACGATCCACACCACATTATTGATGATCATCATACCCGCCGTGAGAAAGAAACTCATCCGAAACTCCATGGCGCCAGCAAGATTAAGCTTTCAACATTGCCAAACGAAACGGAGTAAACGCCCGAATTTACCTGGCTGATCAACTTCACTAATGGGTGTCAAATTGCGGTTATCCACCATTAACATTGAGCTTTTTCACTCCTTTTCTATAAACAAATGTGACAATAAAGCCAATGAAAACAACCCATATCAGTTGTGTACCGATCATACTTGGCAATTGACCTGCATCAAAGGTCACGGTTGTCTTCGCCGGAATGTAGACAATGGCTTGGAACGGAAGCCAACGTCCTACCTTCTGCAGCATGTCGGGAAATAATTCAAGAGGCATCAGCATACCGCCAATCGTGAATAAAAACTTATTGTAGACGAATTCCAGTCCGCGTGTCTCCTCCACCCAGAAAGAGCTCAGCGCTAAAACCATATTCAACATGAAATTAACCGTGAAACCGCACAATGCCACAATTGGCAACCATAGTAATCCATAACCAAAATCTGGCGGACCCATAATAAACAATCCTAACAAACCGCCAAGCGCCGCGTTGACGAGAAAACGAACCGCAGCTTCACTCATGTATTCGACATAATGAAAAGCGACAAAACTGACAGGACGGACAAATTTGAACACGATATCTCCGCTTTTCACCTCTTCCTCTACGCGTGAGCAAAGACTTGGACAGGCAAGAATCATCGATTCCGTTATAACGAGATACCACATGATCTGCTTGAAGCTGAAGCCTGCTATGGTTTCCGTTCCTTCGCCATGAAACGTTGTCTGCCAGAGTTGAAGAAAAATATAAAGAATCAACAGCAGAAACAGCGAGCGGATCAGAAAATCGGCCACATAAGCAAGTTGATTGCGAAGTGTGATTTTGCCGATAAAGGCATATTTAACCGATTTTCTCCAGTTGTTCATGTCCTTTCTCCTCCTTACCGAAGTTCCCGTACATACGTGTGATGATGTCCTCCATCGGTGGATCTTCAACCGTAACGTCAATGATCCGGTGCTCAGCCATAATCTGGGATAGCGCTGCTTCATAACCTCAACACGGTCATCGAAGACAATCCGTCCATGATTGATAACAATCGCCCGGTCACATAGCCGCTCAATATCACCAGCATCATGTGACGTAAGAAATACTGTAGTTCCTTCTTCACGTTTTAACTCTAGAATAAGTTCGCGTATTCGCTGTTTAACGACAACGTCAAGCCCAATCGTAGGTTCATCAAGGAACAGAACCTGCGGCCGGTGCATCAAGGATGCTGCGATCTCACAGCGCATCCGTTCACCTAACGAGAGCTTCCTCACTGCTGTATGCAAATAGGGCCCAAGTTCAAATCTCTCTATGAGATCATCACGCCGGTGTATATACTCACTGCGCCGCAGTTCGTAAATACGGCTCATTAACTCGAAGGTATCGATGGGAGGCAAATGATACCAAAGCTGCGACTTTTGCCCGAAGACAGAGCCTATACGATAGCTCAGCTTCGTACGCTCCTTCCATGGACAACAGCCTAGAACTTCAACTTGACCTGTTGTAGGATGCAGGATGCCAGTCAGCATCTTAATCGTCGTGGATTTCCCGGCACCATTCGGTCCGAGAAAGGCAAGTGTTTCCCCTTGATCCACAGAGAACGTTATACCCTCTACGGCTGACTTGTCTACAAACTCCGGCTTTAACAGTGCCCTAACACTCGCCATAAAGCCTTCTTCTTTTTTCTTCTGTCGAAAGGATTTCCCCAATTGTTCCACACGGATCGATGCCATCTCTGTTCCCTCCACTTTTTATTTCGGTAAAGCAAAAAAGACCTCAGTCCGTTTCGCCTAAACAGGCGGAACTTTCCGAAGGTCTTTTATCCCTTACGGTGTAACACGTCATGTATCCGTGTCGGCTTCGCTCGGTTCGCCACCCTTGCAGGTTCGGATCCCTAGAAGCCCTTCCGTTTATTTTCCACAAATTAACACAAGATGTCATGTACAGACAACACATTTTTTTGCGACTCATCCAAGCAAAAAAAGCCTGTTGCAAGTGCACAGACTTTTTGCGAGAACTCTCTGATATTACGTTATTGGGATTGATGAGATTGCTGCGATTGTTGCGAATACTGAGATTGTTGAGATTGTTGAGATTGCTGCGATTCTTGTGTCGTTTGTAATTCTTGTTTTAAATCTTCCGTCTTTTGCTGGGCCTGCTGGATTTGTCCTTGAAGATCTTGCAGTTGTTGTTCTGCTTCGGACAGTGCAGCTTCAGTCGCCTGTGAATAAATTTCCTGAGCAACTTGCAGAGTTTGTTCAGCGGCTTGCTCAGCCTTTTGGGCAGCTTCTTTTATTTGCTCAAAGCCTTGTTGATTTTGTTGCGGCGTTTGTTGTTGCATAGAGATACCCCCAGCTTAAATTTTCCATACCCGATTAATTTTAGTAAATGTTCCTTTTTTTATTCCTAATGAACATATTCGTCTTTCATCATCAAAATATCGGACAGCACAGAAGTAGGAATGATAAACTCTACAACGCCCATATATCCAGGAGAGACCTCGTATTTTTGGAATGAGATCACAAGTTGACCGTTAGCGTTGATATAGAAATTTTGATCTTTCGTTATCGTTTTGAAGTATGAATTTACCTGATTCGAAACACCTTCAACCCAATAAATCTTCTTCGGGTCCTGCTTCATCTGTTCCTTCATTTGCTCCTTAATATTTTCACTAATTATACGAATATATGCATCATCTTTAAACAAACTTGGCAAAGTGATCAGCAATTGCTTCTTCTTGTCGATCGTGTCGTATTTGAATGTGGTTGAGGAGGATCCGACCGTATTTACCACGTATCTTCCCACTGAAAGGATTTGATCGTTATCCGTTTTTATTACATAACCGCTATCTACACCTAGATGGCCGCCGCCATTTTGCTTCAATTTTTCCATCTCGATGGTGAAATCCGAATATAATTTCTTGCCTTCTTCCAAATATTTGTTATTCAGGGTCTCTTCTAAGGTTTTATTATCCAAATTCGTGATTGCAGGCACTTCTAAATTAGCATTATAGGTTCCCTCATTGAACTTATATTCTCTAAAAGTTAGCACCTTAACGAGGTCACCGACGATAGGCACCTCAGATAAAGCATGGGCCAAAGATGAACTAGTATTTATACCTGCTACAAATAAGATTGCTGCCGATGCCGCTACAAAAGCCCATTTAAAATTACTTTTTCTTTTCTTATTTTGCTTTATGGCTCGGTTAACGATATAATCCAGTTCTTTTGGAATCGGGATATCCATATAGTGTTGTTTCATTTGTTCTATTTTCTCATTCATATTTAGTTGACCTCCTCTAACGTATCGTCAATCAGTTTAATCCGCAGTAATCGAAGGGCTTGATACAATCGTGTTTTTATCGTACTGCTGTTTTCTTGTAAAACCTCGGCGATTTCATCAATCTTCAGATCCTCAAAAAATCTTAGTACAATCACACTTCTATAGATTGTGGGCAAATCATCCAGTGCCCTTTCCAGATCAATATTGGGATAAGCATCTTCACTGCCTTGTGCATACGATTCCATCGTGATTTCATCGACAACTTGAATTTTCTTATGCTTCCGTAAGAAATCTAATGACGTATTTACCACTATCCTGTAAAACCAGCTCTTCATAGATGCGGTGTCTTTCAGTGAGCCTGCTGAAGCAAATGCCTTATGTATGGCGTTTTGAACGACATCGAGGGCATCTTCCGAATTTTTCACGTAACTGTAAGCTAATCGATAAACATTATCTTTATGTTCCGTCATACATGCAATAAGCAACTTTTCTAGCTTTCCATTCATCTTCATGAGATTAAAAGACGCTCCTTTTTCTACGCGCGTATAAGAATTGGTCTTGTATATGCTATGACGGTCGAGTGCGTAGAATAGTTTGGTACACTACATATTAGCACATGGTCATATACTTCGAGTCGACCTTCTTCTACCAATTTCCCTTACCCACTGCTATACTAACAGCAAGAGAAGCTAGTGAGGTGACATATACCCATGAACATCATTAAAGTCAAAGATCGCCTTGAATTAGAAAAAAGAATCCCTACCATGCCGTGGTATATAGAGAAATTTATTAATTATAAGCTGCCAGACCTCTCTCCATCCTCATTACTTGAGTATGTGCGTGATTACGAAATCTTTCTATCCTGGCTGTTGGCTGAAGGATTAAGTTCTGCTCCCTCTATGAACCAAGTTCCTCTGGAGGATTTGGAGAAATTACATATGGATAGCGTTGACAACTTTCGCATGTTTCTAGCTACTCGTAAAGTTCAGGCTAATGTGAAAACGACGATTAACCGCAAGCTTTCCGCTTTGCGTTCCTTATTCCATTATTTAAGCCAAATTGCCGAGGACGATAATTTCTACCCGCTTCTGAAGCGGAATGTGATGGCCAAAGTAGAGATCAAACGCTCGCACAGGCCCAAGGACAGTGCCGCTAAGCTAGAGGGCAAACTGCTTCAAGAAGAGGAAATTGTTGAGTTTATTGCGTATGTGCAGCATGGCTATGAGCACGATGTTGCTGCCAATAAGCAAGCTCTCTACTCCTATGAGTTGAACAAAATACGAGATACTTGCATCATTACACTCATCTTAAATTCGGGGCTTCGCGTATCTGAAGTATTCAATCTGAACGTCGATGATATTGACCTCAAGAAGAAGCTTACGTATGTATATCGCAAAGGTAAGAATGACGATACGTTCAAAACTCCCGTATACTTCCGTAATGAAGCTATTCAAGCTCTAACTGACTATATCACCATCCGCTCAACACGCTATAAGCCGCTCAAAAAGGAAAAAGCCCTATTCCTTGCCATTGCTAATGGCAAAAAAGAGGGCGAACGTATGACGAAACGGGCTATCCAAGAACTCGTTATCAAGTACGCTAAGCGCTTCGGCAAGCCCTACCTGTCTGTTCATAAGCTGCGGCACTCCTTCGCCACAGATTATTACTTACAGAATGACTTGTACAAAACACAAGAGCAGCTCGGACATGCTTCTCCAGAAACAACACAAATCTATGCGCATCTCACGGATAAAACAATGTCCGAAGCGATTGATAAACGGCTGGAATCCTGAAGGTTACTTCAGGATTTTTTCAATTTTAGCCAATTCTTCTGGCGTGAATTCTAGGTTTTTAAGTGCATCTACGTTCTCCTCAATTTGAGAAACACGACTTGCGCCAATCAACGCAGACGTGACTCGCTCGCCGCGGAGAACCCAAGCTAGCGACATTTGGGCCAAGCTTTGGCCGCGAGTGCTTGCTAATTCGTTCAGTTGATTAATTTGAGCAAGCTTTTCTTCCGTAATATCCTTCGTATTTAGGAATTGACTCTTCCCACCAGCGCGAGAATCACTAGGTACCCCGCTCACATACTTGTTCGTCAGCAAGCCTTGTGCAAGCGGACAAAACGCGATGCTGCCTACACCAAACTCATCCAGCACATCCTGCAGGCCATTTTCAATCCAACGATTCAACATGCTATAGGAAGGTTGATGAATCAAAAGCGGTGTTCCCAGACCTTTCAGAATGGATACTGCTTCTTTGGTTTGCTCTGCCGTATAATTGGAAAGTCCTATGTACAACGCTTTACCTTGACGAACTATCAAATCCAGTGCAGCCATGGTCTCTTCGAATGGCGTATTCGGATCCGGTCTGTGTGAATAGAAAATATCAACATACTCCAATCCCATTCTTTTCAAACTTTGATCCAAGCTGGATACTAGATATTTCTTTGAGCCCCACTCTCCATAAGGACCTTCCCACATGTGGTAACCCGCTTTGGTTGAGATGATCAACTCATCGCGATACGCGGCCAAGTCGCTTTTCAACACCTTACCGAACATTTCCTCAGCTGAGCCTGGCGGCGGTCCGTAGTTATTAGCCAAATCAAAATGAGTAATCCCTAAGTCAAAAGCGCGAAGAAGCATCGCCTTCCCATTCTCATGAATATCCAATCCCCCGAAATTGTGCCACAATCCTAGAGAAATAGCCGGGAGCTTAAGACCCGATTTACCAGCACGATTATATTTCATTTCTGCATAACGCGTTGAGCTTGCTTGATAGACCATTTTTGTCCTCCTTAGAGTTTTCGTAGAAAACTTTCTTCGTAAGCATCCACTTGTGTTTTCGTAGATAACTTACTTCGAAAGCATCTACCAAAGTTTCACCAGTAACTGGTTTCTTAAGTTCTAGTATAGGTTAACCGAGGCAACAAAAAAAGAACTGAAAAAAACGTGTCTTACTTACCTCAAGGTTAGTCATGTCTTTATTTTACCTCCATAATGAAACAAAACTGCCGAATTCCTTCGACAGTTTTATCAAAATTATTTACATTTCCCACAACCACAGTTACATTTGCGTTTTGACTTGTGACCCATCTTATCTTTTGTTTTCACATTGAACTTTGCAGCTCCGCGTAATCCACCACACCGTAGACAATCCGCGATACATTGATTGCGCCCAACTACAAATAATCGTGTACACACATTAGTACAAAAACGACCACAGTTAGGAAAAGCGAGAGCATTGCCCTGATAAACACCTTTAGGCATACCTAAACACCACCTTTTCAATTGGTGCTATATGGTATTCCAACGAGAGTAGGATCGCTTGTACGATTACCCCGTCTTCAAGCTATTTAAGCAAAGTAAGCAGAAGCTCGGAGCCATTCATCTGCAGCCACTTTGTTTTCTCAAACGTGTTATGAATAATATCAACGAGCACGCCTTGGGCATCCACACCATCTAAATATCTACCTAGAAAATGGATAAATACATCTAACCGACGAAGCTCGATCAGAAGTGGCAACAAGGCAATCTCTTCCTCTTCCAAATAGACAGTTTGGCGATACCCCTCATAGAAGGCTCTGCAATTGCGTCGCAGTTCTTCTGCTGGTATAGCAGGATCGATGAGATCAGATAAGCAGACTGCTAGCTCCATCACTCGAACATCTAGCGTTACGAACTCAAAATCAAGTACGGCCGTGATTAGTCCATCCGCATCAATCAGCATATTAGACCCATTAATATCCCCATGAACGAGTTGATGAGGAAGCTTTCGAAGTTCCGGAATAGCCTTATAAAAAGCAGCAAATCGTCCAAATATATAGGAAAGCTCATCGTGCTGCTGCCAGAACGGTTCTGATGGATGAAGGCAGAACTCATGAATTGCATCTGGTGTGCAGCGAGGATGGATATGTTCAATTTCATAATAAGGCGGGTAGACAGGATTAATATCCATGAAAATTGCAGCCAGCGCAGACGACAATTGTCCGACAGCTTCTCCGAAGTGAAGCAATTGATCCGTATTCCCCCAAGTTGGGTTGCAGCCATCTGTGTACGTAAATAAGGCAGCCAGTTTGCCTTCCTTTGCCTCTAATCGAACAACAGTCTCCCCTGATGGAAGCTCCACTGGCACAGGGATACGAAATGGAAGTTTATCTTTTTCTTTATCTAAAGCCAGAAGAACACCATGTTCGAACCTAATTTTGTCCATATCACGATGAGTTTCGTACAATCGAAGAACATAGGATGTCCCTTCCACGTCTACGAACCGGGTCGTATTATTCATACCTCCCGCACCAACACGCATGGACCACGTTTGAGTAGGAAACCAATAAGTAGGCAGGGAGGTTAACTGCTCTTCTTGATCTTTGACACGCATAATTGCATTCCTCAACTCCTCTTTCTAAACCAGATTGTCACCTTCTACCGCAAATTCAAAATCCTCTACGTCATATGCTTGGACTTGAATTCCTGCTTGAACTATGCGTTCAATGAAATCTAACTGGTCTGTTAAAAGAGCAGCCTGTTCTTTAATCGCGGTCAGAATTAATTCGGTTTCAATCGGGTCGAAATTGTCCCCATACTCCTCATTGTCAATCGCAAAAACAATCATCAAGGTGACATTCTCATTAATAGGTAAAGGCGGGCTTTTCCGCCATGGAACTGTTAACGCTTTTTCAATTTTTTTCTTATTAAATGATTCCTCGAAGAAAGCAATCAGCTCACCAATCATTTGCTTCACGAAACCGTCGTCTTCTTCCTCTAACATGATCGGCTCACTGCCTGTTTGAAGCTCATATAACTCCTGAATGCTGGTATAAGGTATCAAATAAGTAACAGGCTGCTCTGGCAGCATTAATTGACCATGTACGGCAAGCATGACGGCTTCGATTATAAATGTTTTGCTCATCTTGTTCTCCCTTTCTATCTGCCCTTGTATAAGCATTATTTCGCTAAGAAGCTGAGGAATCCTCTTTTCGCCACCTTCTCGGGCCAAACAAAACCGTCAGTTCCTATGATCGAAGCGACCACTTTGAACTAACGGTTTCGATTACTCTTATAGGATCCCATCAATGACCTCATCATTCTCATAAATTGGCTGATACGGCTTCTTCGAAAAACGATTGGCATACGCTGACGCTACATAACAATCCGGTTTAATAACTGGAACCATACCGACGGATTCCACTCTACGCACCATCTCTTGGACGAATTTTGCCGTCCGATTCTTATTTTCATCGTCGCCAGCATCAATATGAATAAACATATCGAAGGATGCACCTTGATACAGATGTGGAAGAATGATGTTTTCCATATCCTGTCGCTTAGACTCATCAAAATACATCGCAATCTCTTCACTCAAAGCAGTTTCCATCGAAAGCTTTTCTCTAATCGAATGTAGGGCCCGATGAACGATGACTTGACGATAACACGCCCACGCTCCTTTTCCTAGCCGCTGGATAACTACACCAGTAATGAATTTCGTATGACCTGTGTGTACCTGACAATCCGTACCAATAATAAATTTGTAGGTAGCTACGGGGTCG
This sequence comes from Paenibacillus alginolyticus DSM 5050 = NBRC 15375, assembly GCF_000422905.1. Taxonomy (GTDB): domain Bacteria; phylum Bacillota; class Bacilli; order Paenibacillales; family NBRC-103111; genus Paenibacillus_E; species Paenibacillus_E alginolyticus. Next base: position 72,143 of record NZ_AUGY01000027.1, on the reverse strand, counting down.
TGACGCATGAAATGGAGAATACGCTCATGTACGGTATCTAGGTTTAGTCCTCTTTCCGTCGTGTTCCGAAATTCCAGTGGATGGGTCGTCGTCAAAGGTTTCAAAGATAAGGTTCTTCCTTTCTCCTTAGAATGAGGAAGAAGCAGATGCCGAAGCTGCATCCGCCCCTATCTATAGTATATGGCAAAGTTCCTCTGCTTGAACCATCACTTATTGTAAAACACTGCCGCCAAACATACGCTAAAGTTTATTTTTCCAGTTTACGAACTTCCGGTTTTCGTGTGGGAGGCCAAAACACATGCAAATTAGGGTCATTTTTCAACTTCACATTGCAGAGCTTCATTTCCCCTTCCTCGAGTTCAATCACATGCCAAGCATCCGGCTCCATTCCCTCCAAGCTCTGTAGAAAAGCAGGAAACTGCTGCTCAGCCTCTTCTATATCCGGCCAAAATTTTACGCCATAATAGGCTAAACCATAGTGATTGACTTGTGTACATGTGAAAATCTGGTGCGATATTTTATGTTGCAACACATAGGGCATCTTTCATTCCTCCGATAAAAAGGCACGTTCACCACAAGGGTGAAGTGCCTTCATTTTTTATGATGACGACTTATAAATAAGCATTCTCATGCTTCGCTTTTAACATATTCCAACGACGCTCAACTTCCTTCTCGAACGATTTCAGGGAACCCTCATACTCGGGCTTCGTCATATGCTTCGTTTTCCCCATCGTCTTGAGCCAATCCGATAGTGGAATCTTCTTGCTCTTATCCTCTGGGTTATACGTGATAGACGTAACCCCGTGCTCCACTTCATAGAGCGGGAAGAAGCAGGAATCTACCGCAGCTCCGACGATATTGGAGCCTTCCTGGTCATCGGACAGCCAGTTCAACGGACAGGCAATGAGAATTTTCCCATACACCAATCCCTCATTTTGGGCGTACCACTGTGCTTTCGCGGCTTTCTTCACAAGATCCTGCGGATACGCTTCCGACCCCGTAAATACATACGGAATATGGGTAGCGGCCATAATTTGCGCTGTATCCTTGTGATGGAACACTTTACCGCCCTGATGTTTCCCCACGTTCGAAGTCGATGTACGATGACCCATTGGCGTCGAATAGGACAACTGCGCCCCTGTATTCATGTATCCCTCGTTATCGTACTCGAGAATAATCATTTTATGATTACGCAAAGCCGCTCCGATCGCTGGTCCCATGCCGATATCCATTCCGCCGTCACCAGTGATCATCACGAAGGTGAAATCGTCCTTCAAACCCAAATGGTCGAGCTCGCCACGCCGCTTGCGCTCCCAGAACATCTCCACAACCCCTGACAGGGTCGCTGCGCCATTCTGGAACAGATTATGAATATACGTCGCTTTGTGCGCTGAATACGGATAACCCGTCGTTACAACCATGGCGCAGCCTGTATGGAAGATCGAGACAATATCGCCTTCAATCCCTTTGAAAAACAGCTCCAAGCCGGAGAAAATGCCGCAGCCTGGACATGCGCCATGCCCCGGAGCAATACGCTTCGGTTTCTTCGTCAGTGCTCGCAGTGGCGGAATGCGCACATTCAGCTTGCCTGTGTTCTCATCCGGTGTTACCGTGATGAGTCCCGTCTTCAAATCCTCATACTTCATCGGCGTCAACACCCGCTTCGGCGCTTTCGAAGGGTCACCTGGCGTGTGGCCGTAGTAATCGAAGGGAACCTCCACCTTGCCGCTTTGTACAGCGTCAATGGCAAATTGGAACAAGTTATGCCCATCTTCGGCATAAAAGTCCTTGCCACCTAAGCCGTAGATTCGGCTTATGACAAGCGTATCTCTGTTCCCATGTGTGAACAGGGCCGCTTTGATTTCGTTGACCATATTGCCGCCATGGCCGCCATAGGAATCCGCGCGATCGCCAACGGTGATCGCCTTCACATGCTGCAAAGCTTCAGCGATCTGCTTTGCTGGGAATGGACGGATGATATTCGGCGCGATCGATCCGGCCTTAATGCCCTTCTCGCGGAGCTGGTCGACGACGTCTTTGATGATTTCGGAAGCCGAATTCATCAAGAACACCGCGACTTCCGCGTCCTCCATCCGATATAGCTCAAGAATCGGATAATCACGGCCTGTCAGCTCAGCGTATTCCTGCCGAATACGATCATAAACACCCTCGGCGTTATACATGGCCATGGACTGCTGATAGCAGTTATTAATATAATCCGGCTCATTCATATAAGGACCTACAGTAATCGGATTATTGCGATCCAGCGTATCCGGGAAGCCCTGTGGCTTCTCTCCGATGAAAGCATGCACATCCTCACGATGCGCGAACGTTTGCACTCTGCGCTTTTGGTGGGACGTGAAATAACCGTCTGAAGCAACCAAAACCGGCAAACGAACTTCCGGATCCTCAGCTAGCTTTAAAGCTATGATATTCATGTCATAAACCGCCTGCGGGTCACGACACATCACAATCGGCCATCCCGTATTTAAAGCATAATACAAGTCAGAGTGATCCCCATGAATATTCAGCGGGCCGGATACGGAGCGGCATACCAAGTTCATCACCATGGGAAAGCGTGTCCCGGATTGAACTGGCATTTGTTCCAACATGTACAAATAACCGTTAGCGCTTGTCGCGTTAAATACGCGGCCGCCAGCAGTTGAAGCGCCATAACATATGCCTGCCGAACCATGTTCACCGTCTGCTGGAATGAGCACGATATCATGCTGTCCGTTGGACTTCATAAGATCTAGAAATTGGGCAACCTCCGTAGATGGAGATATCGGAAAGTATCCCATAACATGATAATTAATTTGATGAGCCGCATATGCTGCCATCTCGTTGCCTGATTCATATACGATGCGCTGTTCGACCTTGGCTTGCCCTAATTCCTTCTTGATATCAATGGACATGCGAGTAGTTCCACCCTTCTCCCATAAATACTCTCTAAGAGTTTACAGCTAGATTGAATCGATGCGGCATGCGATTTAAGTCTGCATAGCCATCTTCTTCCCGCTCATTTGTGAGCGCTTCGGTCGGACAAGCCTGTACACATTTAAGGCAACCTTTACAATATTGATAGTCAATGCCCTGCAAAAACATTTGCGGACGCCCTTTTTTGTCAGGGAGTTCATCCCAAACGAAGCAGAAATCCGGACACACATTATCGCAGGAAGCACAGTGAATACATTTATCTTCATGGAAATGCGGCATCATCCCCGCACGTGAAATACTTAAATCTTTCAGAATACTGTTTCCAGGATTCGTAATTACTCCTCCGATGGACTGTGTTTCATAGCCAAGCACTGGCGTATCGAAACGAACGAAGTCGGGCATCGTCTCCCCTTCTGGAAGCGCATACGTTTGGAACTTAACTTCATTGTAACCGCGGTCAAAAGTTCGCAAGGCGGGTGCAACCGCAAGCGGATATTTCTTTTCTAACGATTTACGAATAACGCCTCTCATGACATCAGGATCAAGGAAATCACACAACCGGAACAGCGCGCCAAGCATCGCCATATTCACGCGGTTCTTTTCTTCTAGCGAGATTCCAATAGCATCGATAACGGCAATGGTACCGCCACGGAGCTTCATCTTTTCCTTCAACTCATCCGGTGTTTTTGTCGAATTTACTAATACTGTACTATCTTCGTAGATGCCACTGATAACGTTTACAGTTTTGGAAAGCGATTCGTGAAAAACTCCTACAACATGCGGTCGTTCGACGGGTGAAGTATCCCTAATTCGCGTATCCATGTCACAAAACCTAATATGTGCTTTCACTGCCGATCCTTTCTTCTCTGAACCATAGGAAGAAAAGCTAACTCCGTTCAAACCCACCCCTACGACTCCCGCTTCCGCCAGCATCTTACCCGCTAGATTTGCGCCGAGTCCACCGATGGATTCCAGTCTAATCTCAAAAAAACCGAGATCGTTCAATTTAGGTAAAGTTACCATGCCAGGTCTCCTTTCAAAAATGAACTGCATAAAAAATGAATAGTATGAATAGTAAATCTACTCTCATTGTAACAAGAAATCTCTGGTAATCAACCTTTTTTTGAAGGGTCCCTTCATAGCAAATAATCGATTATGAGGCCGCACCCTCCCAAGTAGTAGCTTCTGGGCCCTAAATTCTCATCTTGATCAGAATTATCCTTCTTGGCATCCTCACAATCCTCACATACGTCCACATAATCTTCATCAATCGGATTAAAGACAACACCGCAAACCTGTGAGCACGCCCGCATCCTCATCTCTCCTTGTATACCAAGCAACTTAGATTGTAAACGCTTGCACTTTCGATTTCCTTTATTATACCGCGGTTTGTAAGAATAACACCATAAGTCTTTATCAAATCTTTAGCATTCAAAATGCCCCATTTCTCTTGATAAGGTCAGTTTATGTGAGATAATGTAGAAAAAATAAAGATACTGTCGGACTGCGGAAAGGATGGCATTCATTTGTTCCATTCAATTATTTCCAATGAACTACATGGTCTCTTCTACATCATGAGTGCTATATTAATCCATCTAGTTCTTACCCCAATTTTCATTTACAAAGAACATCAACGTAGATTGCTATTTGCTCTGATTTTAATCGTACTAATCTTTTTGTACTGGAAATTTGAAGACATTGATCCCTTAATTTATTCCCTCCATTTGTTTCCGATCAGCTTGATTGCTGTGATTCTGTATGTTGGCTTTATACCAGCTTTTATTACCTGGACCTTATTTAACATAGGCTGCATGGTTGTTCTGAATTACTATTGGCAGCCCGCTTTAATCAGCAGTGCTGTAATATTATTAGGCGGATTTCTCATCACAAATACTTCAAATCAAACACTTAGGATGAAATTAACATATGCAACAGGTATGCTGCTCTTGTACGAAGTATTGTATGCGCTATTAGCACTATACATACGATCTCATATTACGATGTATGCTGCATACACCGTAATTTTTTCCTTTTTTTCTCTTTGGATGATTACATACTTACAATTTTTTGTCAGGAAGCATGAAATTCACAAACAACGACTTGTCGCCTTGGAAAAGGATCGAATGCTCGGCCAGTTTGCAGCCACCATCTCTCACGAAATACGTAATCCTCTCACATCAACAAAAGGCTTTCTTCAGTTACTGGATCAGAAAGAGCTATCTTTCAACGATCACAAGCGATATGTCGACCTAGCATTGTCAGGTGTGGATCAAGCGAATGCCATTCTGGGTGATTATTTGAACTATGCCAAGCCGTTTTCTAACTTGCAGGAACAATTAGAACTCAAGGAAGAGATAGAAGCCATGCTGCGTTTCATCACACCGTTTGCTACAGATCACCAGGTTGCTATCCATACTTGTCATGAAAATGAAGAACCCCTTTACATTCTAGGCGAATCCAAAAAGCTGCGCCAATGCTTGATGAATCTTATTAAAAATGCGATTGAGTCCATGCCTAACGGCGGTAGAATATCCTTAAGGACCTCTAAGCTGCCTAACGCGGTGCAAATTTCTATTTCTGACACTGGCGTGGGGATGAGTAAGCAGCAATTAAATTCGCTCGGTATGCCTTTCTACACAACCAAAGAACAAGGAACTGGACTTGGGCTCGTCGTGGTCATGAGTATTATCAAAATGATGAACGGAAAAATCTCCTTCTCCAGTCATTTAAACCAAGGCACGCAGTGCTCCATTTTATTTCATCAAAAATGAACATCCAGCGCTCTCCATTAACAACCTTGATAATCTGTGCTATTCTGTTAAGACAAGCGATCATCAGGATTGGTAAGGAGGGCTTTGCAATGAATTCAGATTTCATTCCGATTAAATCACTTGAGGGCGACTTGAAAATGTCGCATAAGAAGAGGGATTTCGGTCTAACCGTCTCATCCAAAGAGTTGATCCTTCACAAACCTCACATTAATTATTATTTCAAGTTGGAACATATAATCAGCATGATTCCATACGATAAATCTGCTCTCAAGGCTGTCACCTTCGTAAACTCGCGGTTCGCTAATCAAGAATTCACACATGTAGCTCCGGGCTCTGATTACTACCGCATTTATGTCCAAGCAGCTACCGTCCATAACCGCAGCGGGCTGTTCGAAATAGGGCCAACGGATATCATCATTCCGATCCATCCGAGTATGCTCAAAGCCATATCTGATCATATTCAGCGTGTCGGTATAACTATATTTTAGAGTTTCTCGACAACTAAAAAAGCAAGGGTGAAAAGAAAAGCTTCTTTTCTTACCCTTGCTTTTTTGTTACCTAAGAAGTTCATTCTTACAAATTTTCTTTCTCGACAATAAAGGCTAGTAAGCGTTCGCAGCTCTCCTCTACCATCTCGTACACCTTTTGAAAGTTACCCGTGTAATAAGGATCTGGAACATTTTTATCGGTGCGATCAGGTGCAAAATCCAGCAATTTATGAATAGCAGCTCGTTTCTCACCTTCTACTAACGCAGGCGCAAATGATGCCAGATTCGTTACATTACTCTGATCCATCGCGATGATATATGTATATTGTACAAAGTCATCGGACTTAACTTCCCTTGCTATTAGACCCTTATGATTAATCTGATACTGATCCAATATATCCCTAGTTCCTTGATGTGGCGGATGTCCAATGTGCCAATCTCCGGTTCCGGCAGAATCAATAGCAATTACAGCATCTAAACCCGCTTTATTAACCTGATGACGAAAAACGGCTTCAGCCATGGGAGAACGGCATATATTTCCTAAACAGACGAATAAGACCTGGATCATACTTCACCAAAGATGAGCTTTTTTTCACGCATGGTGAGTGACCTAGCCGGGATATCCAGCACAATTTTACCTTCAGAGAGTCCCCAAATACGAGTTGCATATCTCTCCGCAAGCTCAACTTGGTGTAGTGTAGCAATAACGCTCATATTCCGATCTTTGCAAAGCGATTTCAAATCCTGCAAGATATATTCCGTTGATTTCGGATCGAGACCAGATACAGGTTCATCGGCGACAAGTACCTTGGGTCCAAGTATTAACGCTTTAGCAATAGCAACACGCTGCTGCTCACCACCGCTTAGCTGGCCAACCTTCTTATCTCCCTTATCAAGCAAACCCACTTTTTCTAAATAATCCATGCTGTCTACATGCTCATCTCTTGAAGTCATGCCAGTTAAAATACGCAGTGGTGTTTGATAGACACGCCCCATCATGACATTCTTGACAGCGCTTTTATTTCGATTCAAAGCAGGCTTTTCTTCTAGGAATGCGAAATCTCTACCTAATTTGAAGCGTTCCAATAGACCTGGCTTTGATATATCAATGGAGTTATAGATTAACTGACCGCTTGTCCATTTCTCTTGATGACTGATGCAGCGCAGTAACGTGGTTTTCCCACTTCCACTGCCCCCAATAACCGCAATGAATTCGCCTTCATCAACTTGAAAGCTCACTTGTGAAAGTACCTGATTGTCCGGAGGATATACTTTACTTAAATTACGAACTGTAAGCATGACAATGTCTCCTTCGAGTAAGTCTTCTTCCGTCTTTCCGATAGAAAGACTCATTTCATAAGCTGCCCTTTTGGGAAAAAATCGCCACTCCTTTCAAGCGGTGGGCCTGAGTAGAGGGCGATTTTCTAATTCCCAAAGGAGGTTATCTTAATCGCAAGATGTCGGAGCTTCTGCCGTACCTGCTTCTACATTAATTTTATCGGAAATCGTATCACGAATAACCGACATAACTAGCTGCAATAAATAGTTGATATCGTCTTGTGTTTGCTTGAATTCATTCACGATCGGTATCTCATCTAATTGATCCTGCAGCACTTCAATCTCATTCTCAATTTTCTCGATCATTTTAGCATTTTGGAAAGTTTCGAAAGCAACGACTTCCTTCTGCTTCTTTTTGATCGCACTGATTAGTACTTGGATATCAGGATTCGTAGCGATTTGCTTCTCAGCCTTTTGATAAAACTGTACCTCATTCGAAGTCGTTAACAATTCAGCCAATTCCTTAGCTTTGGATAAAATATCTTCACGTACAATCATTTCCGTATTTGTAAACTCCTCTACTTTAAAAGCATGAGGCTCATTATCGTTATGTTTATGATCACATTGAGACACTTCTAAACACGCTCCTATCTATTTCAGCTTCAAATTAAATGGATATTTTCATGGGTTTGTGAACAATCTCACCCTTCAGAATCCAAGTTTGTGCATGCGTCACTTCCACTTCAACCATTTGACCAATTAAAGATTTATCGCCTGTAAAATGGATCAATTTATTCGTCCGCGTGCGACCGGCTAGTACATCAGCGTTATTCTTGCTTTCGCCTTCAACAAGTACTTCAACGGTCTGACCTAACAATCTCTCGTTGCTCGCTTTACTGTGTTTATTTACTAGCTCATTCAAGCGATAAAGTCGTTGTTTCTTTACTTCCATCGGTACATTGTCTTCCATATCGGCAGCAGGCGTACCTTCTCGCGGCGAATAAATAAATGTAAACGCGAAATCGAAGCCTACTTCCTCATAAAGAGACATGGTTTCATCAAACTGCTCATCCGTTTCACCTGGAAAACCAACAATTATATCTGTTGTCAGAACGACATCAGGCATCGTTTCTTTAATTTTACCGGCCAACTGTAAATAATGATCTCTGGAATACTTTCTGCTCATTCTTTTCAGAACCTCGGTATTACCCGACTGAACTGGCAGATGTATATGCTCTACAAGATTACCACGTTTACCTAGCACTTCAATCAAGCGATCATCAAAATCTCTTGGATGTGATGTGGTAAATCGAATACGCGGTACGTCAATTTTACGAATATCGTCCATCAAATCAGCGAATGAATAGGTAATATCCTCAAAATCTTTACCATAGGCATTGACATTTTGACCGAGCAGCGTAATTTCCTGAAACCCTTGACGAGCCAAGTCTCTAACCTCAGCCAGCACGTCTTGTGGTCGGCGACTTCTCTCTTTACCCCGCGTATAAGGAACTATACAGTACGTACAGAACTTATCGCAGCCAAACATGATGTTCACCCAAGCACGGATTCCTTCACGTTTTTTCGGTAAATTCTCAACGATATCGCCTTCTTTGGACCATACCTCAACGACCATTTCCTTGTTATAGAAGGCATCCTTCAAAAGGGATGGAAGTCGATGAATATTGTGCGTTCCAAATATCAAATCTACAAAAGCATGCTTTTGCATAATTCGATTCACGACTGCTTCTTCCTGCGACATACATCCACAAACACCAAGTACGAGGCCTGGTTTCTGGGCTTTCAGTGCTTTTAAATGACCAAGCTCACCGAACACCTTATCTTCTGCATTCTCCCGAATCGCACATGTGTTGAGCAGAATAACATCTGCTTGGAACTTGTCCTCAGTCGCTTGATAGCCCATTTGCTCGAGTAAACCCTTCATTACTTCTGTATCATGCTCATTCATCTGACATCCGTAAGTGCGAATCAAATAATATTTATCCTTGCCGAACTCCTGCATGTCCTCAGGAATGGTGAAGTCATAGTGTACGGCGATCTCTTCTTTTCCGCGCTTCTTTGCATCTGTCAGTGAAGGAGGCTGAAAATATTGGGAATAATCCTTGTCGGATTTCACTTGGTTAGCCACTTTCTTTCCTCCTAAAAGTTTTGCTTTAGCAAAACTAACTTCGTAAGCATAGGCAGAGTTTTCGTATAAAACATTCTGCATAAGTCGACTGAGTTTTGCTGTAGTAAACTGACGCAACTTTTATTATAGCATCACATGGCTACATAGTACAAAAAGAAATTAGCATATGTATGAAATTTTACTTGCATGAATTAATCTATAAGTTCAGCGAAATCGCCAGTTTTCACACCAGCAGCATTCCCCTCATCCGTGTCAATGTGCATGTCTAATGCGTAGTGATCAGATACACGAGCAATCACATTCTCGAAAATCAAAGATCGTTCTCCACTCACTCTGACACGCAAAAGCTGTTTATCCTGAATGCCCCATTTCTCTGCATCCGAAGTATGAAAGTGAATATGCCTAGCCGCGACAATTACGCCTTTCTCCAGATCAATCTCGCCTTTTGGACCAATGACACGGAGACCTGGTGTGTGTTCTATGTGTCCGGATTCACGAACCGGCGGGTTTATCCCTAAAGAAAAAGCATCCGTTCGCGATATTTCAATTTGTGTACTTGGGCGTGCAGGTCCAAGAATACGTACTTTCTCGATCTTCCCTTTGGGTCCCACAATCGTTACCATTTCTTGAGCTGCAAATTGCCCAGGTTGTGAGAGATCTTTAAACGTCGTCAATTCATATCCCTGACCAAATAAAACCTCGATATGAGCTGGAGATAGGTGTATATGTCTAGCTGAAACCCCTACTGGGACTGTTTTCATAGTATCCATCCTTTACCTTTAGTGATAGTAGACAGTATTGCCGCTCAGCAAAAAAGGCATACGGAAAATCTCCATATGCCTTCAATGTATAACTATTATTTGAATTCAGTAAGCATTTTGCTGAAATCAGCTTCTGAAAGCTTAAGGTCTTGTTTCGAAAGTCCTTCCTTAGCAAAGCTTGGAATGGAATCTTCGTAGCTCTTTTTCTCTTTGTTTTGATAGATAATACCCGTCAACATGGAGTTTGTTTCCATGATTTTGGTCATTGCCATCACACGGTTCGTGTAATCATATTCAGGAATTTCATCCAGATCCACGATATTCTCTTTGAACCAGTCATACGTGTTTACTTTATTGAAAGTTACGCATGGGCTAAATACGTTAATCAAAGAGAAACCTTTGTGATTCAAACCAGCTTCGATAACAGCCGTTAACTGTTTCAAGTTACTGGAGAATGATTGTGCTACGAAAGAAGCACCGGCAGCCATAGCCACTTCTAATGGTGAAATTGCAGACTCAATTGTTCCTGATGGAACGCTTTTCGTTTTGAAACCTTCCGCACTACGTGGGGATGCTTGACCTTTCGTCAAACCGTAGATTTGGTTATCCATTACGATGTACGTGACGTCAATGTTACGACGAATCGCATGTACAGTATGTCCCATACCGATTGCGAAGCCATCGCCGTCACCGCCTGAAGCGATAACAGTCAAATCGCGGTTAGCCATTTTCACACCTTGTGCGATTGGCAAAGATCTACCGTGAATACCGTGGAAACCATAAGCATTGATGTAACCAGAGATACGACCGGAACAGCCGATACCCGATACGATTGCTAAGCCCTCAGGCTCTAAACCAACATTAGCTGCTGCACGCTGAATTGCCGCTTGGACGGAGAAGTCTCCGCAACCTGGACACCAGTTAGGCTTTACATTGTTACGAAAGTCTTTTAATGTTGCCATGCTAAAGTCAACTCCTTACATTTTTGTTCAATTTCTGCAGGCAAGAACGGGTTACCGTTGTATTTAAGAACATTTTTAATTTTATCTGCATGACCAACATGCAGTTTAATTTGATCGGCTAATTGTCCAGTTGCGTTGTTTTCAACAACGATTACTGTTTTTGCTTTTTCAACAAGAGGTCTCAGCTGCTCTGCAGGGAATGGATGAATCAAACGTACTGTTGCGTGATTTGTCTTAATTCCTTCCAGTTCAACGCGGCTTCTTGCTTCATCGATCGTTCCACCAGTGGAACCCATTCCGATAATCAAAAGATCTGGATTCTCATGAGGTGCATCGAATTTAATGGCATCAGTAACTTGAATGTGTTTCAATTTCTCAAGACGCTTATCCATCATACGTTGACGGTTTTCAGTGCTTTCTGAAGGACGACCTGTTTGGTCATGCTCAACACCTGTAACATGATGAATACCATTCTTCACGCCAGGAATCACACGTGGTGAAACACCGTTCTCAGTAAACTCATAACGTTTGAACAATTGATTCGCTTCTTGTTCAGGAGCTTCTGTTACAAGCGCTCCGCGGTCAATCACAATGCGGTTGTAATCTAGCATCTCTGCGGATTGTTTACCCAAGGAGAGTTGCAAATCCGTCATCAAAATAACTGGAACTTGATATTTCTCAGCAAGGTTGAAAGCTTCAATCGTATCATAGAAGCATTCTTCAATCGTGCTTGGGGATAGAACGATTTTCGGGATTTCACCGTGTGTACCGTAGACCATAGCGTTCAAATCGGATTGCTCTTGTTTCGTCGGAAGACCCGTACTTGGACCCCCACGTTGTGTATCTACGATAACAACAGGCGTTTCAGTCATACCAGCGAGGCCAATCGCTTCCATCATCAAAGATAGACCAGGACCTGCAGATGCTGTAAGTGCACGAGCACCAGCATAGTTAGCACCAATTGCCATTGTACATGCTGCAATTTCATCTTCGGTTTGGATAACAGTTCCACCCAATTTAGGCAGTGCTTTTTGTAAATATTCCATAACTTCAGATGCTGGAGTAATTGGGTAAGCTGGCATAAAGCGGCAACCTGCTGCTACTGCTCCAAGAGCGATTGCATCGTTACCAATCATGAACAATTTTTGTCTGCCGTCAGCTGGTTCCAATTGGAAGTCAGCAATAGGTCCACCGGCCAATTCCAGAACGGATTCTGCACCTTTACGAACAGCTTCAATATTTTTTTCTACAACAGCTGCGCCTTTACGGCCAAATTCTTCTTCAACAGCTTTATTAAACACGTCAAGCGGCAAACCGAGCAATGCCCAAGATGCACCTGATGCGGCCATGTTCTTAAATAAGGAAGTCCCTAGTTCCTCTGCAATGGCAGTGATTGGAACTGGAAACAAACGCGCTTTAATTCCTTCAGGTAAAACAGGGTTAAACTTAGCATCTGCAACGATAACACCGTTGTCGCGAAGTTCGTGTGCATTAAAATCGATACTTTCTTGGTCGAAAGCGACCAAAATGTCCAAATCGTCTGAAATTGCGCGAATCGGTTTAGTGCTGATGCGAATCTTGTTATTTGTATGTCCCCCCTTAATCCGTGAAGAGAAATGACGGTACCCATACAAATAGTAACCGAGACGGTTCAATGCAGTAGAGAAAATGCGGTCTGTACTTTCGACCCCTTCACCCTGCTGACCTCCGATTTTCCAAGATAACTGACTAATCACCGTACGTCCACTCCTTTTGATTGTAGCTGCATGAAGATCTAATAAAGCTAATTTGTAGAAATTTAAGATGAAGCTATAAAAAATTTCTTTCACTTGTCATCCAAAATTGTATGCCTTTACAGACCAAATTGCAAGGGGTTTAAACGATTCTAAAACATAGAGTTTTTAGATCGAATCCATATCAATATTAGAATGATTCATAGCTTTCATTTCGGAAGATTGGTAAGCATGAAATTCCGCCAATTTCCATACAGGAATGCCTCCACTTGTGATTCCCTATAGTTTTTACATAAAGCTTCTATTATATTTCCGTATTGACCGACATGTCTCAAACCTTTCATCCATTGCTCTATCCCATCAAAATCCGAACCAAATCCAATATGCCCTTCCCCACCTAATGAACAAACATGATCAATGTGCTTCAACAGTGCCGTAATGGGAACAGCTAAATTAGTGCTATCCACAAAGTAGGGAACAAACGTAATCCCCATAAGTCCTTGACACTGGATGATAGCTTTGATTTGATCGTCTGATAAATTTCTTGGATGAGGACATACCTTTTGAGCGTTCGAATGGGATGCAATGAATGGTTTGGTATACACCTCAACCAATTCCCAGAACGCGGCTCCGGATAAATGAGATACATCTGCTATTATACCCATAGTTTCTAATTCTTTTAACATCAGCTTGCCTTTTCTTGTAAAACCACCTTTTCGAGGCTCCATAACTCCATCTGCAGCCCAGTTAGCATAGTTCCAAGTCAAACCAATGCTTCTCACTCCAAGGTGGTGTAGAATCCTTAAATGCGTCATGTTTCCTGCTAAAGCATCCAAACCTTCAAGCGTGAGAATAGCGCCAATCTGTTCCCCGGCTTCTACTGCTCGCCAGTCATCTACATTTTGAATAAATTTCATTCCTGGATGACGAATAATTTTCCGATGAAATAAATCAACCATTTGTAAAATATGATCGAAGGTTGGCTGCTGAATGGAATCCGATAAGTAGATGGCAAAACACTGAACTTTAACTCCTGCTTGTTTAAGCCTTGGATAACTGACATCCAACTCCTGTTCTTCCTTATCGAAATCCAGCTTGGGGTTCGCATACAGTTTCGTAAGCGCATCGCAGTGACCATCCATTATTCTCATCCTGGCAGCCTCCTATACACCATCTTCTAGACAACACAAAAACCCCTAAGCAGAGGTTTGTTAGAAATGTGAAAAACCTGTCTACTGGGTAAACAGGCTCGGTATTTAGTATAGTACGGTTTATTACCTTGGCTCTACAATAAGTTTAATGGCTGTCCGATCTTCCCCGTCAATCACGATGTCTGTGAAGGCTGGTACACAAATTAAGTCAACTCCACTGGGCGCGACAAATCCTCTTGCGATAGCTACTGCTTTGATGGCTTGGTTTAAGGCGCCTGCACCAATAGCTTGGAGCTCAGCAGCTCCACGCTCACGCAAAACACCTGCCAATGCACCTGCTACGGAGTTTGGATTGGATTTTGCTGAAACTTTTAATACATCCATAAATAGTACCTCCTCGGGAATGATGGATAGATTCCATTACCCATCATATTCTCAAGGTTTAACAAACATGCTATCGTAGCCAATTTAAATATTCACAATAGTTAGAATTATCTGCTAATCCATGAAGACTTGATCTTCATCATAACGGATAAGGTTAATTCCTTTGGCCAAACCAGTCTGATCGTTCAATTCAATCACAACAGCATGGAAATGCCATTTGCCCTCATCCGTTACGAATCGAACTGGAAGCTGAGTTTTGAACTTTTGCAGTACGGCATTACGTTCAACCCCAAGAATACCATCCCGCGGCCCTACCATCCCTACATCAGTTACATAAGCTGTTCCTTGCGGCAAAACACGGTTATCATTCGTTTGTACATGTGTATGGGTGCCGACAACTGCTGACACTTTACCATCCAAATGCCAGCCCATCGCAATTTTCTCAGAAGTAGCTTCTGCATGGAAATCTACGAATACAAATTTATGTTTTTTCTTATCCGCTTCAAGAATTTCGTCCACTTTGCGAAATGGGCAATCAATTGGCGGTAAGAATGTGCGTCCCTGCAAATTAATGATCAGCAATTCCTGATCCTTGACCTTAATGACCGTATGTCCTCGCCCCGGTGTTCCAGGAGGAAAGTTAGCGGGACGAACCATCTTCTCGTCACGATCAATGAAATCAAAAATTTCTTTCTGATCCCACGTATGATTGCCCATCGTTAGAGCCTGAATGCCCATCTCATAGATTTCCTTAGCAATTGCCGCTGTAATCCCTTTCCCTGCGGCAGCATTCTCTCCGTTAGCAATGAACACTGCGTGAGGATGAGCTTGTTTTAATCTAGGCATAATATTTTTCAAAGCTTTTCTTCCTACAGATCCTACGATATCTCCGATAAATACAATTTTCATAACAAATATATAGCTCCTTTATAAACCATAGATGCGAAGGCAAGCAATTCATAAATTCAATGACCAGCCTGAAAATAAGGAAAAGTGGCTATATCAGCCACTTTTCGCATTGGTATCTTATTTAGCGTACTCAACAGCTCTTGTTTCACGAATGACCGTAACCTTAATATGTCCTGGATAATCGAGTTCACCCTCGATTTTCTTCGTAATATCACGGGCTAAACGGAACGCTTCGGTATCATCCACTTTCTCCGGTTGAACCATAACGCGCACTTCGCGACCAGCTTGAATGGCATATGACTTCTCAACACCCTCGAATGATTCCGAGATCTCTTCAAGCTTCTCAAGGCGCTTGATATACGTTTCGAGCGTCTCTCTGCGTGCTCCAGGTCTTGCTGCGGATAATGCATCTGCAGCTCCTACTAACATCGCAATAACAGAGGTTGCTTCCACATCACCGTGATGCGAAGCAATACTATTAATAACGACTGGATGCTCCTTGTACTTCTTGCCAATCTCAACACCGATTTCCACATGAGATCCTTCAACCTCGTGGTCTAGCGCCTTACCGATGTCATGAAGCAGCCCGGCACGTTTCGCCAAAGTTACGTCTACCCCGAGCTCCCCGGCCATCAGACCAGCCAGATAAGCTACTTCCATGGAATGTTTCAACACGTTTTGACCGTAACTTGTTCTGAATTTCAAGCGACCCAAAATTTTGATCAAGTCAGGATGCAATCCGTGTACACCAACCTCAAACGTGGCTTGCTCTCCATATTCGCGAATACGTTCGTCCACTTCTTTACGGGATTTCTCAACCATCTCTTCAATGCGTGCTGGATGAATACGTCCATCAGCAACAAGCTTCTCTAAAGATGTACGAGCAATTTCGCGTCGGATTGGATCAAATCCTGATAAAATAACTGCTTCTGGCGTATCATCAATTATAAGGTCAATACCCGTCAATGTTTCCAGAGCACGAATATTACGTCCTTCACGACCGATGATCCGGCCTTTCATTTCTTCATTTGGCAATGATACAACTGAAACGGTAGTTTCAGCAACGTGATCTGCAGCACAACGTTGAATAGCGAGCGTGATGATTTCACGGGCTTTCTTATCGCCTTCTTCTTTGGCCTGCTGTTCGATTTCTTTAATAAGTTGTGCGGTTTCGTGACGAACTTCCTGCTCTACATTTGTAAGAATGATGCTCTTAGCCTCATCCATTGTAAGTCCAGAAATTCGCTCTAACTCCGAAACTTGGCTTTTATAAAGCTGATCAATTTGTGATTGTGTATCCTCGATCCGCTTCTCTTTGTTGGCAACTTGCTCTTCTTTACGCTCGAGAGATTCTAATTTTTTATCCAGCGATTCCTCTTTTTGCAACAATCGTCTTTCTTGTCGTTGAATTTCATTTCGACGTTCACGAATGTCTTTTTCAGCTTCGGACCTTAATTTATGCACTTCGTCCTTTGCTTCCAGAACCGTTTCTTTTTTCAGTGCTTCTGCTTCCTTCTTGGCAGATTCTCGAATCTGCTCAGCGGCTGTTTCAGCACTGGAAATTTTCGCTTCTGCAAGAGATTTACGGATAAAATAACCAATCCCTAAGCATGCAGCTCCAACAATGAGAATGATCGCGACCCAGATGAAAGTCATCTTGTTCACCTCCTCGTTGGTTTCTCCAAGGTGTTAGCCTGGGATACCCTTCGGTTTTTTAATCCGATTTTTAATTGTTTGACTAGTCATACATACCCTACTTATTAAGAGTATGGCTTTTAAATGAATGCGCACCGTGCGTTAGAGGCACTATAGTGCTAATAATCCATAATCAACAGTGTAAAAATTGGCGGTTTCTACATCTGTCCCCTCAAAATCAAAGAAAATGAGTATGATTTTGAATACATTATGAAAATATACACTGTTATTTTATCTTTTGTCGAAGAAGCTTGTCAAGCGATTGTCCCTTCGATGACGGAATAAGTATTTCCAGTACCCCAAAGGAATTTAATGACATTAACTAATTGATCCTATAATTAATGGCATTAATAATCAAACGAGTCATCTAAGATTTCATATTCCTCTTCACTCGATTCAGAGCTTAATACCCCCAAAACCTTGTTTACAATAGAGCCTGTATAGCCTCTCCGCATAAGAAAAGCTCCCGTCTTTCTTTTACGATCCACGGTCTTTCCTGAGGTTTGCTTCCATTTCGTTTGCCCCAATTTCATTGCCCCCGAATACTCATCTTCTGGATCGATAGTCTCCATGGCATTTTTGACTATTTCTTTATCTATGCCTTTTTGTTGGAGCTCTTGTCGAATGAGATTACGACCTTTTCGCTGCGAAATAATGCGATTATCTGTCCACATTTTCGCAAATTCCTCATCATTGATATAATTCTGCTGAACTAGCTTTTCACATGCCCATGCAATAATAGGCATTTCAAAGCCTTTCTCCTTCAGCTTGCGTTTTACTTCACTTAATGAATGAGGTCGTCTGCCTATCATACTTACTGCTTTTATATAAGCCATATTCTGTTCCTCATCAAGCGTTATACTCTCGATTTCTTGTGAAAGTATGGTTTCCCCTTTATTTAATCGATGCTTGATTAGAATGTCTTCATGAACCGAGAATGCGTACTCTTCATTTAGAAATATATTGTAGCGATGATTACCGCGCTTCTGTTTCTCAACCTTAGTTATAATCAATACTGGTTGCTCTTCATTATTCACAACTAACCAACTCCTTCCATGAAGAAAGCACCTTAACACAAGGTTTAAGGTGCTTTCATGTATGATCATTTAAACTTATTCGAAATCTGGTTCCAATTCATCATCTTCCTCGTCAACATTAACAGGGATTGCTTTGATTAAATTACTGTTTTCTCGAATCCGTAATTCAATCGTTTCCGAAATACTTTTGTTATCTTTTAAAAACTGCTTCGAATTCTCACGGCCTTGACCAAGACGCTCACCTTCATACGAATACCAAGCTCCGCTTTTATTAACGATATCCATCTCTGTTCCGATATCAATGATACTGCCTTCGCGTGAAATTCCTTCACCGTACATAATATCCACTTCTGCTTGTTTGAACGGCGGAGCTACTTTATTCTTAACGACTTTAATTCTTGTGCGGTTACCAACCATATCATTACCCTGTTTGATTGTTTCCACACGACGTACATCAAGTCGGACAGATGAGTAGAACTTAAGTGCACGGCCACCAGGTGTTGTCTCTGGGTTACCGAACATAACGCCAACTTTTTCACGTAATTGGTTAATGAAAATCGCGATAACTTTGGACTTGTTGATCGCACCAGACAGTTTACGAAGTGCTTGGGACATCAAACGAGCCTGCAGACCCACGTGGGAATCACCCATATCGCCTTCAATCTCTGCTTTAGGCACTAATGCCGCTACAGAGTCAATAACAATAATATCTACTGCACCACTTCGTACTAGCGCTTCAGCGATCTCAAGTGCTTGTTCACCGGTATCCGGCTGAGAGAGTAAAAGCTCATCTATATTAATACCAAGCTTGCTTGCATAGGAAGGATCCAATGCGTGCTCCGCATCGATAAAAGCCGCTTGTCCACCATTCTTCTGTACTTCTGCGATAGCATGTAGAGCTACCGTCGTTTTACCGGAAGACTCAGGTCCGTATACTTCAATAATTCTTCCGCGTGGAAACCCACCTATTCCAAGAGCGATATCAAGTGCAAGAGATCCGGATGATATCGTTTCAACTTGCATATGTGTAGATTCTCCAAGTTTCATAATGGAGCCTTTTCCGAACTGTTTCTCAATTTGACGTAAAGCATTATCAAGTGCTGCGCGACGATCTGACAAAACACTCACTTCCTTCTTCTATCATTATAGGTATATGATAACTTGTTTTCAGGTGTTTGCCAAGCATTTTTTCGAACATACATTCGACTTTTTAGCGAACAAACAAAAAACCGCAACAAAGTTATCGCTTTGCTACGGTTCTTCCGTTAACACTTAGTCTTATTATATGCGAACTCTAGCAATCTTTCAACTGTTTCCATAATTGGTAGAGCGCACTTTTGGCTGCTCTATGCTTAATGGACTCCCGATTACCAGAAAGCTGCAATGTGATAACCCTTGTTACTGCGCTCTTTTGAGCAAAACCTATATACACAAGCCCTACGGGCTTGCCTTCAGACGGACTTGGACCGGCTACACCCGTGACTGATAGTCCAAAGTCACTTCCGGTCACAGTAATCAATTGCTCCGCTAAGAGGGTCGCTGTCTCGCTGCTAACAGCACCTGGGGAACCTTCCCCTTCCAGCACTTCCATTGGAACACCGAGGAGCTTATGCTTTAAAGCATTGGAATAACAAATGATTCCTCCCAGAAAAGATTGGGAACTCCCCGGCACCGCAGTAATCAAATCACTTAACAATCCGCCTGTGCAGCTTTCAGCCACAGCAAGTGTCTGGCTCTTCTCGCCAAGCAATTGCAGCACAATCGTCTCGATGGGAACATCTTGCTCCGCATAGAGATGATCTCCTAATCGGGTTCTAATCTCCAGTTCAGTCGCTTGAAGTTTCCGTTCACCTTCTGAAGCCGTTTGTGCACGTGTTGTTAAGCGAATCGTTACTTCGCTTTCTTTGGCATATGGAGCAATTGTTGGGTCTGTTTGAGACTGGATTAAATCAAGTAATTGATGTTCCAAGTTAGATTCACCGATGCCGGCAAATTTCAGCATCTTGGAATAAAGCGGAATCTCATCCGTCATCCTTGCGCGCAGCCATGGAACCGCATACTTGGTGAACATCGGCTTCATTTCTTTGGGCGGGCCTGGTAGAAGAATGAAATGTGTCCCTTCGTAGGTAAATGCTATACCGACAGCAAGCCCTGTTTCGTTATGTAATGGATCACTTCCCTCTATCATCATCGCTTGTCGTCTGTTACTTTCGACCATATGGATCCCGCGCGACTGGAACAAATCCGTAATTGTTTTCATAGAGGGCTCATGTACAATCAATTCACGTCCTACAAACGCTGCAAGCACATCCTTCGTCAAATCATCCTGCGTAGGTCCAAGACCTCCAGTACAAATAACAACATCAGCCCTTGAAGCAGCTAATTTGAAGCTTTCTAGCAATCTCTGTTCGTTATCACCAACGACGGTTTGGAAATACATATCTACGCCAAGCACAGCACATTCTCTGGAGAGAAATTGAGCATTCGTATTTACAATTTGGCCTAGTAAAATTTCCGTTCCAACTGCGATTATCTCTGCTTTCATTTCAAATTCCCTCCTTAAAATAAGAACACCTCTTTCGAGGCCATTCAACTTATGCTTTCGTATGTAGTAGAAAAAGCAATAGGTTGCCCTATTGCGACTTTTCTGAAAAATCTATGACATGCTTATTCTTTACAAAGTACTCCACACCCGAATACACGGTAATAATTGCTGCTACCCAACTAGCTATAACATCAAAAGGGAAGTGCAGAAACGTAAAAGGAAAATTATTGATAAGTAGTGCAATGATGGCTGTAATCTGAGCTGCCGTCTTTGCTTTACCCCATTTGCTAGCTGCCATCACGGTGCCTTCCAATAGAGCAATTTGGCGAAGTCCTGTGACAGCCCACTCTCTACTGATAATGACAATGACAATCCATGCATCTACTTTACCCATTTCCACTAATGAGACGAGCACAGCCGTAACAAGCAGTTTATCCGCTAAAGGATCAAGCAGCTTACCCAAGTTGGTTACAAGATTACGTTTTCTGGCAATGTAACCATCTAAACTGTCTGTACTCGCTGCAATAATGAAAATTAAAGCAGCAATAATTTGATTATACGTTATGCTAAATTCCTCTATCCGTATATGAGGGAATTTCACCTTAATCAACAGAAAAAACATGATAATAGGTACTAATAAAATCCTCGCCACGGTGATGCGGTTAGCTAGGTTCATGCAATTACCTCCCCGGATAAGTCAAACTCATAAGAGTGGGTAATACGAACTTTAGCTAGTTCACCAATGTTAAGCTTCGCATTCGACACGAATACTTCCCCATCAATCTCAGGAGCATCAAATTGGGAACGTCCAATATACACATCACTTCTACCGTCGTATCTTTCGATTAGCACATCAATTTCCTGCCCGATGCGGCGTCCGCCACGCAGATTCGAGATTTCACGTTGAATTTCCATAATCGCATTCGCGCGATACTCTTTGACATCATCAGGAACTTGGTCCGGCAAACGTGCTGCTGGCGTATCATCTTCCTTAGAATATGCAAAAACACCGAGACGGTCAAACTGAACGTCGCGAACAAATTGTTTCAAGTTTTCGAAGTCCTGTTCGGTTTCACCTGGGAAACCTACAATGAGTGATGTGCGTAGGGCTACATCCGGAATCGCTTCACGAATTTTACGAACCAGCTCACGCGTATCCTTCTGGCGGCCAGGTCTACGCATCCGTTTGAGGATAGAGTCTTCACTGTGTTGAAGCGGCATGTCGATGTACTTACATACCTTCGGATTAGATGCCATGACAGCAATCAATTCATCGCTAAAGAATCCAGGGTAAGCATAGTGCAGACGCACCCACTCGATGCCTTCCACTTCACTCACTTTATTCAGTAAAGTAGGCAGCATGAAACCATCGTAAAGATCCGTTCCATAGTTCGTGGAATCCTGAGCAATGAGACTAATCTCTTTGACACCTTGAGCAGCAAGATTAGCAACTTCAGCAACGATAGACTCCATACTTCTGCTTTTGAAGCTGCCTCGCATAATTGGAATACTGCAGAATGTACATGCGTTATCGCAGCCTTCTGCAATTTTCACATAGGCTGTATATCGAGGAGTAGTCATGAGTCTTGGCAGGTCCGCATCATAATTAAACACCGGATTCCCAACAAGAACCGGTTTCTTACCGCGAAGCGCCTCATCTACAATATGGTTGATTTTATCGAAATCTCCGGTACCCACGATGCCATCGATCTCAGGCATTTCTTCCATCAACTGCTTTTTGTAGCGTTGTGTAAGACATCCGGAGACGATTAGCGCCTTGAGATTCGCAGTTTGCTTTAATTCTGCCATATCCAAAATTGTATTAACGGATTCTTCTTTCGCTGCATCAATGAACCCGCAAGTGTTCACGATAATGACAGTGGCATCTTCCTTGTTCTCAACAAGCTGAAAACCACGGCCATGAATTAATCCTGACATAATCTCGGAATCGACCAAATTCTTTTCGCATCCGAGAGTAACTACTTTAACCTTTTCTGTCATGAAAGAAACAACCTCCAATAGTCCTAAAAAACACTCCCTACCAGTATAATACAAGCCCTATAGGGTGTCAAAATGTAAAAACCCCCTACATGTAGGGGGAGACTCTCCAAAGAACATCGTATGTATGCCTATTTCAAGTTTACAAATTGTAAATCAAGAGGAATTTCCGCCTTACGCAGCAGCACAATAACGGCTTGTAAGTCATCACGACTCTTCCCGGTTACTCGGATTTGATCCCCTTGGATTTGCGTCTTAACTTTAAGTTTGGAGTCACGAATTAAAATGTTAATTTTTTTCGAGTTCTCTTGATCGACACCTTGTTTCATGCTAATTTTCTGCCTTACGGTGGAACCAGCCGCTGGTTCTACTTTACTGTACTCGAGATTTTTAATCGAGATACCGCGCTTCGTCATTTTGGCATGCATAATATCAAGGACATTCTGAAGCTTAAACTCATCATCGGAGGTGACAACAAGCTGGTCCTTATCCAATTTAATGCTGCTTTTACTGCCTTTAAAGTCAAAGCGGGTAAGGATCTCTTTTTCTGCCTGCTGAATGGCGTTATTTAGTTCCTGCATATCCACCTTGGATACGATATCAAACGAGCATTCTGAACTCATCTTAGACAAAACATCCTTTCCATCAAATTACAATAGCATTATAGCAAGAAGCTGTAAAAAAAGAAACATCCCAAGCCATCTCGGCTTAGGATATCTCTTGGTCATATTCATTACCCGGGAAAGCGCAGGAAACGTCAAAATGCTAGCTTTTTTGCAAATTGAGCTGTATCCTCTTAGGGTTTGGTGTATCCCCGACAGGAACGATTGTGCCATTCACAGTAAGTTCCAAAGCACTTGCTGCACCAACATTTAAATACGCTGAATTGGTCAAGTCAAAAGTGTCCGTGTCACCGGCTTTGTAAAGCTTCTGTCTAAGCATTTCTTTACCGCCTGCCTCAGTAAGAGAATCCACACGAATCCAACAAGAACCTGTTATTTTCATCTGAATATTCAGATTGGAAGTACCGGTTATCGTGTAATTATCTACACCTTTCTCGCTGGTGCTAAACTTAACCTGAACAGAAGGCGTTGGTGTCGGAACTGGTGTCGGTGTAGGAGTCGAAAGAGGCGCCACTTTACCGTCACCGGACGTATTCATTGTCGTACTAGGAGATGTGCTTGTCGCTGGATTCGTAGAATCAGTGATTCTTGGAGATTGCGTTTGAGCAGGTTTTTCATCTGCTGGCGTTCCCTTATAATTCTTGTATGTATAGTAGTATACGATACCGAATATAAGCAAAATGAAGCAGACAAACATCGTACCCGAAGCCCAGCGGCTCAATTTTTCAGTATTACGGACACTCGTTCTATTTTTACGAATCGTTTCTACAACTGGTTTCTCTATCGCGGGGGAGGGATTTGTCGTTTGGTACATGCCCAGAACTTCAGTAGGATCAAGTCCCACCGCCTCAGCGTAGCTTTTAATGAAAGCACGTACATAGAAACTGCCAGGAAGAACCTTATAGTTTCCTTCTTCAATTGCTTCCAAGTATCGTTTACGAATTTTCGTAACTTCTTGGAGATCGTCAAGAGAGATCTTTTTTTCCTGGCGTGTTTTGCGTAAAATGTATCCGAGATCAGACATATGGTCACCTCCCCGCGGGATCTACTTTATTTAATGACGTTACAGACATTAAAAAGGTTCGGACGTATACGTAAATGAATCATAATTGATTTCTTCATCCGGGCTATTTCGCAGCTCAATAATATAATCGAAGTGATTATAAGTGTATTCGGATTCCCGAATAAATATATCCGGATGCTCGATAACCTTCGTTGAAGGCATTCCCATAATGTCCTGCAACAGGCTGTAATGCTTCTCATTTGAACGAATAGTAGAAACGATTCCATCAATAATATATACATTATTTGGAGTCATTTCATCTTCGGATAATTGACTACGCACGGTTTGTCTGAGTAACGTAGAGGAAACGAATGTCCAACGTTTGTTTGCGCATACACTTCCTGCAATAATCGACTCCGTTTTACCCACTCGCGGCATTCCGCGAAGGCCAACGACTTGGTTCCCTTCTCGCTTGAAAATTTCACCAAGGAAGTCAACTAACAGTCCCAATTCATCACGAGTAAAACGGAAAGTTTTGCGGTCATCCGAGTCGCGCTCGATATACCGGCCATGACGGACAGCCAAAATATCAACAAGTTTAGGGGGTCTAAGAGCAGTAATAGTAATATTATCTACTTTTCTTAACATTTTACCCATTAAGTCAATTTTTTCTTCATCATTGGTTTGCAGAAGCATACCGCGTGTACGATCTTCTACCCCGTTAATAGTCACAATATTAATATCCAGCATCCCCATTAAGGAAGCAATATCCCCTAATAAGCCGGGACGGTTTTTGTGAATTTTGTACTCCATATACCACTCTTTAACGTCCAATCTTTCCACCTCATCGCAATATCTGTAACGAACAAGTCGCTACCTATATAATTAATTTCTACAATTTCCGTCAATGTCCTTCTTTTTTTGCGTAAATATTCACAAATTTATTTCATTTTTAGTTCTTTAAGCTCTTGTTCGTTGTAAATCGTACCGCCCTTTTTCCATGAGCTGCTTTTCATCATAGCAAGACGATTGTCCATGATTTGAGCCCAGTTGAGTTCAGCCGATACAGCTCCCGAAATATCAACTACCGATACACCGATAGACTTAGCCTTTTGTACTTGTGCATCTTCTACTGGAGTATAGAAAATTATAGTGTTGGAGTGATGCTGTCTCGTTTGGAAAGATAATTGCTGAAACCATTGTTCATTATTATCAAGTAAAACGATATGATCCGCTTCCTCCGAGGGTGCCCAAGCAGAAGGTATGGGACGATCGCTGCGAGTCACCCATTCCACAACAATGTTTTGTGCCAATAGGTCTTGGATCCATTTATTTTTCAAGGTCTCAACCTGAAGAGAATCAATTTGCAACAACGAGGCTTGCTCATTTACCTGACTTGTGATCCCTTTGGTATCAAGCTGACTTTGTAATAAAGTCCATTTACCCGCCGAAAGCCCTTGTCCGATCACCCCGTTAGCAGAAGGAAACAATTCATTACCAATGACATATATGTAATCATATTTGCTTTCTTTCAACTTTGTTATAATGCTTTCATCCAATTGATTCAAATCCTTGATCCAATCGAAGGCTATAAAATTCGCATCTCTCCACTGTTGAAGCGCATTTCCTACCGACTCTTTCGCTGGCGCAGACATGCTAGCACCCGTCAGCATTAGTACAGATAATTTATTATCCAATAATTCTTGCTTAATCGCTGGAATCCCACGATTTCCACAACCAGTTAAGATAAAAGATAAGAGCAAAAATGCAAGCACAAAACGTTTGATTACCATGAAATTACATTTCCTTTCTTCCTTATAAAGCGTGCAAAAGCCTCCGAAAGAGGAGGCTTTCACATAGTACCCTATTGAATTGTAAAACGGTTATTAACCTTTGTCTACTAATTTTACCATGAGGCGGGCAATTGTACGCTTTTCTTGCTCATCCCCTGCATCCCACAGTTCTTTGAGCACTCGTTCTTGTTCATTTTCGGGATCAACTTTATTGGCAAGAAATTCACCGATTTGAAAAGCGAGCTTAGAAATGGTTTCCTCACTCATCCCCGCATGTCCAGCCTGACTCACACGCTCAGCCAAAAACTCTTTCCACTTATCAAATACTTTAAGTACAGTAGCCATTGTAAGAAGCCTCCTTTGAGTTATGAGAAATGGTCATTACATACGTAATATTCGCTTCCCAGCTTAAAATTATGCGCGAGGCTTCCTACTCTGTACTCAGGTTAACCATCCACCGTTTGGACTTATGATTTGACCCGTAATATAACCGGATTCAGGCAGTGCTAGGAAATACACAAGCGAAGCAACTTCATCAGGCAATGCAAAACGACCTGCCGGAATTTCATTGGCAATCGCTTCCCGCTCCTCCGGTTGAAATCCTGCCATCATTTCGGTATGTACCGCACCAGGCGCTACAGCATTCACCGTCACGCCAGAAGGTGCCAGCTCCTTCGCTAACGCCTTCGTGAAGGCGTTCAATCCACCTTTGGCTGTTGAGTAAACAACCTCACAGGAGGCACCTGAGATGCCCCATATGGAGGATACGTTAATAATGCGGCCATACTTTTGTTTGACCATTGCCGTCATGAACGTTTGTGTACAAAGAAAGGCGCCTTTCAGATTAACATTCATCACCAGGTCCCAATCTTCTTCGCTTACATCAGAAAGCATACTAAAGTGAGAAATTCCCGCATTGTTCACGATTATATCAGGGACCATGTCTCTTTGTTCCAGCTTTTCTTGCATTTTGTTGATTTGCTCACGAGATTTGACATCTGCGGATACGGTTAACACTTTGGCGCCATGTTTCATACAGGATCTGGCCACTTCATTAGCAGCTTCATGTGACTCACGGTAGTGAATAACAACATTCATCCCTACCGCGGCAAAACGCTCCGCAATGGCTGCGCCGATTCCACGGCTAGCTCCTGTTATAAGAACCGTTTGTTCACTGAATGATTTATCGAACGTCACGATGGCTTACCGCTTTGCACAATGGATATTGCAAGTCTGCTCCAATCAAAATGCTCGCGGAATCGACGGTTCACTTCTTCAAGTGTAATCTGCTCGTAAACAGGCAAAATATCGAATAAATCAATATCTTTGAAACGGTATTTAGTGAATTCATTCGCAATGGATTCAGGTGAGTTCATCATCCGCAAGAAATTACCAATTTTCTTCTTACGACTCCGCTCGAAAGTGACTTCATCAAGTCCAGGATCCTTACGTTTCTCAACCTCTTCACGAATGCGCGCTACAAGTTGGTCCGGATCTTTGGTATCTCCTCCAAGAATGGAGAAAGCATATCCCTCGCTACAATTATACTCATGACCAAAATTATCAGAAATCAATTGTTCATCATATAAAGCCTGATAAATATCAGAGCTTGAACTGAACAAAACATCTAACATTAATTTCGTCGTCAATTCTCTAACTAACAAATCTTTCCCGCTTACAGAAGGCGCAGGCTCTTTGAATCCGATTAAACATTTTGGCATTGAAACAGGAAGAAGTGTTACTCTGCGCGCTTCCTTTACTTCTACTGGCTCCTCTGGGAAAAATCGGTGGATATCCCCTTGAGGTGGAAACGTTTTGGCAGCTTGGTTTTCTTTAACTAACGAAATAACCTCTTCTGGATCAACACCTCCAACAACAAACAGGCTCATATTGCTAGGGTGATAAAATGTGTTGTAGCACTCATAAAGGGTTTCTTTTGAGATTTCCGCAATGGACTCTACAGTACCGGCGATATCAATATGGATCGGATGTTTTGCATATAAGGATTCAATTAATCCATAATAGCTTCTCCAATCCGCATTATCCTCGTACATTTTGATCTCTTGACCGATAATGCCTTTTTCCTTTTCTACATTTTCATCTGTAAAGTAAGGATTTTGCACGAAATTAATTAATGTCGTTAAATTTGTCAAATAGTGATCCGTGGATGAAAATAAGTACGCTGTCCGATCAAAGCTTGTAAAAGCGTTAGCCGAAGCGCCGTTTGAAGCGAAAGTAGCGAATATATCCCCTTCTGGCTCCTCAAACATTTTGTGCTCTAGAAAATGAGCAATACCATCTGGTACTTGAACTGCATCTTTACCTTCAACCTGAAAAAAGTTGTCAACAGATCCGAATTGCGTCGTGAACGTCGCATAGGTTTTCTGGAAACCATCTTTGGGTAGAACAAATACATGTAGCCCATTATCAAGCTTCTCGTGATAAATAGTTTCACCCAGGTGTGGATAAGGAATAACCTGCATCTTCTACTCTCCCTTCTGGTCCCGCAAAAAGTATATCGTATCCAGTTGAACACGCTTGGCAGCCTCAGCAATAGCCGCTACATCTACCTGCTCCACAGATTCAATCAAGCTTGAAACCGTACGTTCTTTTCCAGATAAAATGGCATTAAAGTCAAAAGAAATTAATTCAAATGCGGAATCCTGAATTTCGCGCAGTTGATTGGCAATCATGGCTCGGGTTTGATTCCATTCAATATCACTGATCTCGCCTTGTTCCATGGCAGTGAGCTGCTTTCGAATGATATCTACCGCTTTTTCATAATTCGCCATTTCAATCCCCGATTGAATGGTCAGAATGCCCTTGTGACCATCAAACCGAGACGAGGCATAATAAGCAAGACTCGCTTTCTCACGAACATTCGTAAACAATTTGGAGTGAGGATAGCCTCCGAGAACACCATTATACATAAGAGCAACTGGGTACAGATCATCTCGATACGAAATATTTGTACGCAGTCCCATGTTCAGTTTCCCTTGATTAACATCCAAACGCTCAACGATTGTCTTCACATCACCTGTCGCTCCCCGCGGGGCAGATGTTACATAGCCGACATCCTCCTTACGTTCAATGGAGAATGCCTGTTTAACAATTCCTTCTACTTCAGAAAGCGTCGTATTTCCGACGACATAAATATCCATTGGTGCTGTTTGAAGCCAGTTTTTATATTGTTCGTAAAGCTGTTCGGCATTGATAGGGTCCAAATCATCTATTTTACCCAAAGGGTGAAGCCGATAAGGATCATCGCTGCACATTTCTTCGATACATCGTTCAGCTGCATAACGAATTTTATCGTTGATGACTGATTCTATGCGCTTCTGGAGAGTCTGCTTCTCAGCATCGACATATTTGTTTCGAAAATGTCCTTCTTCCAGCGCTGGCTTTGTCAAAGTTTCCCCAACGAATTCGAGTCCCTGCTTTAACAAAGATTGCGCTGATTTCACGAATCTGTCATTGATAATATCCATGCGTAACTGAACAATTTGGTAATCGCCCCGCTTGTAAATATCAAAACCGAATCCTGCACCATATAAATCATCTAAATATTCTCGAAATTGCTTCGTTTCTGGGCGTAATTGTGTACCTCTACGCAGTACAAATGGTGTTAATGCAGTACTCGTGACCGTTTCTTCTTCTAGAGGACGGCCTATGTACACAGAGATGGCAAACGTTTTAAACCGATCTGTCGGCAGCACATGTAATCGTATATGATTCCATGTAGTGCGCTCAAATTGTATATGTTTCAAAGGTCGATCTCCCTTCTTTGTCCGTGATATAAATCCATTATATTCCTATACGAAGAGGAGAAGCAACCAAAGCTGGTTCCTTCTCCTTGTCCATGTCTAAATTATTTACAGAAAATATGCTTCCCTATATTTTTCACTTGAGGCCTGCTCCAAATCCATTTGGAGGTCGCTGTTGCCGGGTTGAAATAATAAATACAACCGCCCGTAGGATCCCATCCACTCAGCGCATCTCTTACGGCTTTTTTCGTCGATTCGTTTGGCGTTAGCCAAATTTGACCATCTGCTACGGCTGTGAATGCACCAGGCTGAAAGATAACACCAGAAACCGTATTAGGAAAGCTAGCTGACTTCACCCGATTCAAAATTACAGCTGCTACGGCTACTTGTCCAATATAAGGTTCTCCCCGAGCCTCACCATGCACAGCATTCGCCATCAGATTAATATCCTGTTCAGATAAGCCCAGGTTATTAGAAGGCACCAAATTAGCTGGCTTTTGATTTGAAGTTGCACTATCATTGCCTGCATTATTGTTGCCTCCACCGCTTTGTCCTCCAGTGGATGGAGCAGTAGGCTTCCAATTCTTCGTAGCTTCCCACAGTTTAAGCTTGGTCTTGGGACCTACAATACCATCTACTTTCATCCCAAATTCACCTTGGAATCGCTTCACTGCCGTTAAAGTCTTATACCCATAATCTCCGTCTATACTGCCGTTATAGAAGCCAATGAACTTCAATCTGCCTTGCAGTTCGTTAACGTCAGGTCCTGTGGCTCCATAACGCACTTCATTTTTACTAAAAGTTTCTTCAGCAGGTGGATTAAACTTTCCTTTCAACTGAAAAGCGACAACTAGTACGAAAACAATACAAAATGTAAGTACAATTAATCGTTTATTCATTCCCCTTCTCAACCTCACTTTTCAAATTACAGCCTTTTCTTGCTTATTATGAGAAAGCGACTCTCTGTTTATGCAAAAAAAAACACTCTCCTTAGGAGAGTGCTTGTGCAATCGTTTATGTAAGCTAGGAACTGATCCGATTATGATGGTATTGTTCAATCGACATCAGCACTTCTCGAGGCTTACTGCCTTCGTAAGGGCCGACAACCCCTTTGGCTTCCATTGAGTCAACAAGTCTTGCCGCGCGTGTATAACCGACTCTCATACGTCGCTGCAGCAGGGAAACAGAGGCTTGCTTGGCTTCCAAAACAATTTGAACAGCCTGGTCGTACAGCTCGTCTTCAAATTCATTTTGCTGATCCGGCATTTCTTCAACAT
Organism: Paenibacillus alginolyticus DSM 5050 = NBRC 15375; assembly: GCF_000422905.1. Classification (GTDB taxonomy): domain Bacteria; phylum Bacillota; class Bacilli; order Paenibacillales; family NBRC-103111; genus Paenibacillus_E; species Paenibacillus_E alginolyticus. The sequence continues at coordinate 40,885 of NZ_AUGY01000027.1, read as the reverse complement.
GCGGGACCAGTTCCTCTTGATAAATCGCCTGTTCCTGTGTGCGTACAAAGCCAACCACATGCTCAACCTCTTGGTCAGATAAAAAGGCTCCTTGGATACGAACAGGCTTGGACGCGCCTACTGGCAAATAAAGCATATCGCCTCGACCTAACAGCTTCTCGGCTCCGACCATATCTAAAATGGTCCTTGAATCCACTTGAGACGAAACACCGAACGCAATTCGTGAAGGAATATTCGCTTTAATCACGCCCGTAATAACATCAACGGATGGTCGTTGTGTAGCAATAATCAAATGAATACCCGCTGCGCGGGCCATTTGAGCAAGGCGGGTAATAGAATCTTCCACATCATTTGCAGCAACCATCATTAAATCGGCTAACTCGTCCACAATAACTACGTAATATGGCAGAGGAACTGCCGTACCGCTTTCTGTCAACATGGCGTTGTAGCCTTCAATATTTCGTGTTCCGCTTTTCGAGAATAATTCATAACGCTTTTCCATCTCAACGACGACTTTCTTAAGTGCTAATGAAGCTCGTCGAGGATCCGTTACAACAGGTGCCAGTAAATGTGGAATCCCATTATAGACATTCAATTCCACCATCTTTGGATCGATCATAAGAAACTTCACTTCATTTGGCTTGGCTTTGTACAAAATGCTCGTAATAATCCCATTAATACACACGGATTTACCTGAACCGGTGGCTCCAGCTACGAGTAAGTGAGGCATTCTTGCCAAATTTCCGACGATTGGTTGCCCAGAAATATCACGCCCGAGCACAACAGACAACCGCGAGCTGGATTCTTGAAAAGCGGATGTTTCCATGACTTCACGCATGGTCACGATCGAAACCTCCAGATTCGGCACCTCAATGCCGATCGCTGCTTTACCAGGAATCGGTGCTTCCATCCGAATATCCTTGGCGGCAAGCGCCAACGCGATATCATCGGTCAAGGAAACGATTCGGCTGACCTTCACACCTACATCGGGCTGTATCTCATAGCGTGTCACGGCTGGGCCTCTGACTACCTCCAGCACTTTGGCCCGAACCCCAAAGCTCTCCAACGTGGCTTCGAGCTTCCTTGCATTCGCTTTATAGTCCGCCATCTCACTGCCTTTGCCAACTGCAGGCTTTGCTAATAAATCTAGTGAAGGCATTTCATATGGCCGCGTTTGCACAATCGGCACATTCTCCTGAAATTCTAGCGTTACTGGCTCATCCTCCGTATCAACAGTCCCTGCTCCCTGTGCTTTAGAAACCGGAGCTGTAGAGGAAGCTGTAGGATGTTTGACTGCCTGTTGAGCTTCTTGAAATACCTGCTCTTGAAAATCACGAATAATAGGTGTAATCGGTTGATCTGCGGGTGGTGAATCTGCTTCGCCAGCTTGCTTCGCACTTGACTTATAAAGAACTTGTTCGGTTCCATCTGCTGCATCTATATCGTCTAATTCATCTGTATTTAAATGATTCTCGACTGCTGCTTTTTTCCGACTTTCCTTATTAGGACGAAGAAGCTCCATAAAAAGCGGAGTTTTCTTCACCCGTTTAACAGGCTGGAAAACCTCTTCATCGAATTCATCATCAACAGGAACGTAAGAGGATTTCTTCGCCTTTGTTGCAGTAGTACCAGCTGAGGCTGTTTGGGGCTGTCGTGTTTCGCGATCCTGCAGCCACTCTTTCATTCTATCTTTAAAATTTTGGCCAACATTACTAAATCGACCTTTCACGATATTACCAACGTCTACGTAAGAAATACCTGTTGCCAGAATAAAACCCATGACAAATAGCGCATATTGGATTAATCTAGCGCCCAAATAATCGAACAGAAAGTAAAGGATACTGTACAGCATAGCGCCAATCATACCGCCGCCAATACCATGTTCAAGTGCCGCTTTACCTGCTTCTGTTGGTTTCAGACCATCTAACATGGCATTCCATGTTGATCCAATGACTTTACCAGAAGTGAAACCGCCATCAGGATATAATTGAGCAAACAAATCTATGTGATTTTTTATTAGCAGTCCAAGAATGAACAGCAATATGCCTGCTTTCTTGGGCGTAACCATCTGTGGCCATGCTCTCTTAATCATCGCATACAAAGCCACATATATGAAAATCAGCGGTATAAGTGAATACCACGTTCCCACAAAAAATTTGAAAAGGTAAATCAACGAATTCCCGACATGCCCCTGATGAGCAAGTGCAATGACAGAGAAAATTAGAATGAGAATACCATATAACTCGAATAACAAGCTAGTTTTTAGTGCCTTACTTTTTTTCTTGCGTTTCGCCACGCTTGCCACCCCCAAGTCCACATTATACCATATTTGACTTGGGGGATGATACAGGAAGAGCACGCTAGAACGTTAAAGTTGCCTCAGCTACAGGACTATATGAAATAATAGTTCCAGGGGCATATTGATTGTTCAAATAGTCCTGAGGATTACAGCTGAACAGCCTGACAATTCGTGCCTGAAAGCCACTTATCGGTTCGATTTGCATTTTGACTCCACCCTGATCAATCTCGATAAATTTGGGTTCATACGTATCCATTCCTTCAAAAATTACATCCATAGGAATAACGGAGTAATGTATCATTGTACGATGCCTCCGTTCGCCGCTGATTTCTTAATTTCTATACGCTGATTAAGCTCGCGAATGGCATCCCCGATACCGCCTACTTGATCAATCAAGCCATATTTAACAGCATCAATACCAATGACCGTTGTTCCAATATCCCTTGTCAACTCACCGGTCTTAAACATTAACTCTTTAAACTTTTCTTCTGTTACATTTGAGTGCTTCGTTACAAACCGCACAACACGTTCCTGCATTTTATCCAAATATTCAAATGTTTGCGGGACTCCAATAATTAAGCCGTTTAATCGAATGGGGTGAATTGTCATCGTTGCTGTTTCGGCAATAATGGAGTAGTTCGCGGATACTGCGATTGGAACACCTATGCTGTGCCCGCCACCTAATACCAAAGCAATGGTAGGCTTCGATAAAGTTGCGACCATCTCCGCTATAGCTAGGCCCGCTTCCACATCTCCCCCTACCGTGTTTAAAATAATCATAACGCCTTCAATCTTAGGATTTTGCTCGGCGGCGACTAATTGCGGAATGATGTGCTCATATTTGGTCGTTTTATTCTGGGGAGGGAGAACGATATGCCCTTCCACTTGACCAATAATCGTGAGGCAGAAAATATTAGATTCGCCAGAAAGCGTATTAGTTTGACCTAACTGTTGAATGTTTTCAAGGACTGCATTTTTTTTACTTTCTTCTGTTTCCGGTTCTTGTTGTTTCGGTCCTGTGGGTTCTGCCACTGAAAAATCCCCCTTCGAGTTTTGCTTTTGCAAAAACAGCTTTGTAAGCTTAATCTGCATCATGCTAGCAAACTTTGCATGTACGATTCCTAATCTCCCATAGTATGAATAAATTTGCGTTCTTTCATGCATTTGCCCATCGAACTAAAATAAAAAAAGCTCCCTCCAGTGATGGAGAGAGCTTTACTATTTGCATAGGTTCAAGTGACTTGTTCGAGACTAGACTTCCATGATAATAGGAAGGATCATTGGTCTTCTTCTGGTTTGTTCATATAAAAAGCGTCCGAGAACATCTTTCACGTTTGTTTTTAAAGATGCCCACTCATTTACATTTTCATTCATTAATTTCGTTAATGTATTCGTTACGATACGATTGGCTTCTTCCAAGAGACCTTCAGATTCACGTACATACACAAATCCGCGAGAGATAATATCCGGTCCGGATAAAATTTTGCCATCTTGTTTGCTGAGAGTAACTACGACCACAAGGATCCCGTCCTGAGACAGTAATTTACGGTCACGCAACACAATGTTGCCTACATCTCCAACACCCAGTCCATCAATCAGAATGTTGCCGCTTTGAACTTTAGATCCTTTGCGAGCAACACCATTTTGAATTTCTACCGTGTCACCGATATCGCACATAAAAATATCTTCTTTAGGAATGCCGACAGACTCGGCAAGGATGCCATGTTGACGCAGCATGCGATATTCGCCATGAATCGGAATAAAGTACTTAGGCTTCATAAGATTGAGCATTAATTTCAATTCTTCTTGACTACCGTGACCTGATACGTGTACGCCAGTAACTGAACCTGGACCGTAAATCACATTAGCGCCAATACGGAATAACTCATCTACGGTACGGCCTACATAACGCTCATTCCCAGGAATTGGAGTTGCCGCAATAATAACCGTATCACCAGGTAAAATATCGATTTTACGATGAGTTGAACGTGCCATTCTCGTAAGAGCAGACATTGGCTCTCCTTGGCTTCCTGTGGAGAGAATGACAACGCGATCAGCGGCAAGCTTGTTAACTTCCTCTGGCTCAATTAGCATGCCATCCGGAATGTGCAAGTACCCTAACTCGCTAGCGATCGAAACCACGTTAACCATACTGCGACCGATTACGGTTACTTTACGATTTGTTGCTGCGGCTGCATCAAACACCTGTTGAACACGGTGAATGTTGGATGCAAATGTCGCAATTACAACTCTTTGCTTAGCTTTACGGAACACTTCTTCAATTTCAACCCCAACACTGCGCTCAGAGCCTGTGTAACCAGGGCGTTCTGCATTTGTGCTGTCGGAAAGCAAGGCAAGTACGCCTTTCTTCCCAATCTCTGCCATACGATGCAAGTCCGCATATTGATCATTTACAGGAGTTTGATCGAACTTAAAGTCTCCTGTATGAACAACAACACCTTCTGGTGTATCTAAAGCGACACCCACAGAATCAGGAATACTATGATTGGTTTTGAAGAAAGATGCTGTAAGAACACCTAAGGAAAGAACGGATTCCGAATTAATGAGGATCCTGTTCGTAGTACCGAGTAAATTTGCTTCCTTAAGCTTTGCTTCGATAAGTCCCATTGTAAGCTTAGTTGCATAAAGTGGAACGTTAAGATGCTTAAGCACATAAGGTAAGCCGCCAATATGATCTTCGTGGCCGTGAGTGATGATAATGCCGCGTACTTTATCCCGATTCTCCGTTAGGTATCCAATATCTGGAATGACGATGTCAATTCCAAGCATGTCCTCCTCTGGAAATTTCAAACCACTATCAATGACGATGATATCGTTCGCATACTGAACGCAATACATATTTTTTCCGATTTCGCCCACGCCGCCAAGAGCGAAGATCAAAAGTTTATCAATATTTTTTTTGGACAAGAATATACCTCCTTCTTAGATTGGACGACGAATTTTAAATGAAAAAACCGAACTAGTCACTTGCAACCATTATACATGAAAAAAAACAACAAATACAAGTTAATACCGATTACATTAGATTCCCCAAAAAAAGAAAACCGATGCCGGAAGCACCGATTCATTAGGCGTTATCATACAAAAAGTGATTGGATGAATTGTCCTTCTTGCTCGGATATTCGAACTAACGGAAGTCTTACGCCTCCAGTTTGAATGCCTTTCAGTGCAAGAGCATGCTTAATTGGAGCAGGACTCGGTACACGGAATATGCCAGTAAAAACAGGATGAAGCTTACGATGAAGTTCTGCCGCTTGCTGAATGTTACCTTCTAAATAATACTTTATCATAGATTGCATTTCTTTTCCAATCACATGACTTGCAACACTGATAATTCCCTGACATCCTACCGCTAGAGCAGGCAGCGCACTGCTGTCATCCCCGCTATAAACAAGGAAATTAGGAGCTGCATCATTAAGTATGCGTGTCAATTGATCCGTGTTAGCGCAATCTTTGGTAGCTACAATATTTGGAATCTGGGATAGACGAATGGTTGTCTCCGCATCCAAATTCACACCTGTGCGTCCCGGTACATTATAAAGCATAATCGATACCTGGACAGACTCGGCTACTGCTTTAAAATGCTGGTACAACCCTTCTTGGGAAGGCCGATTATAATAAGGAGCTACGATCAGTAACGCATCGACTCCAAGTTTCTCAACTTTTTGGGAAAAATGAATGGTGTGCGCAGTGTCATTACTTCCTGTGCCTGCAATAATCTTACAACGCCCACCGGCATAACGTACGGATAGTTCAATAAGCTTCAGCTTCTCATCATCTGATAAAGTTGGCGCTTCGCCTGTCGTACCACAAATAACAAGGCTATCTGACTGTTGCTCTTCAATTAAATAGTTAATTAATGGTTCCACTTGCTCCCAGTTCACTTGTAAGTTCTCGTCAAAAGGAGTGACCATAGCTGTAATTACTCTTCCAAAATCCAAAAGTTATACCTCCTCTATCTCACAATTTCACTTATTTAAATTGAACTTATGATGTAGTGCCCTCACCGATTTAATCATATCAACACCATGAACAAGTACCCAAATCGTTGTGTTTGAATCGGCTGATTGAAGGATACGTATGTCCTCTACTGTTAATGCCTCAACAATATGTGCCATAATACCTGGAACTCCATTCATACCGCCGCCGATCACCGAAACTTTCGCACATCCACTTACAGCCTTAGGATCATAACCTTGATCTATAAGCAGTTTTACAGCACGTTCCGCTTCATGATCGAACACCGTATAAACGACACCAGATGGATTGACATTTATAAAATCAACACTAATTTGATGCAGCGCCATCGTTTTAAATACACGAAGCTGAAGATCGAATTGACCTTCAACCGCAGCAACATGAATTTGAGTAATGTTCGTAAAATGGGCAATTCCAGTAACGAAGCGATCCTTCACTTGGCTCATATCTGTAGGGATACTGTCTGAAGCTGTAACCAACGTTCCTTCTTCTTTGGAAAACGTAGATCGCACGCGAATCGGAATGTTAGCCTGCATGGCTACTTCTACCGCGCGTGGATGTATAACCTTTGCACCATTATGAGCCATATTGCAGATTTCAGCGAAGCTTACGCGAACTAACGGTTTAGCATCCTCAACGATTCGTGGATCCGCTGTCAATATCCCGTTCACATCTGTGAAAATATCTACAATTTCAGCTTTAAGGGCAGCACCAAGAGCGGTTGCCGATGTATCACTACCCCCACGTCCTAGTGTGGTTAATTCGTCTTGACTTGTTTTACCTTGAAATCCGGTAACAATGACGACCATATCCTGCTCGAGCAATTCAAGGATCCGATTAGGCTGCATAGCTACAATTTGCGCATTTCCGTGAACATCATTCGTAAGAATACCAGCTTGCCCACCTGTCAAAACTGTAGACTTAATACCTGTTGCTTGTAATAAGCTGCACAAATGTACCGCAGAAATTAACTCTCCGCAGCCCATCAGCATATCGAGTTCCCGCGCTGGCAGCCCATCCCCGTTCTTTCGAACGAGGTCTAAGAGCGTGTCAGTCGCATAGGGTTCCCCTTTTCTTCCCATCGCGGATACAACAACAACTAATTTATAATGATTGATAAGTGCATCTTGAATGTGTCCAATAACATGTTCTCTAGCATGAGCGGTGGAAAGCGAAGTGCCTCCAAATTTTTGTACAAGGATTCGCATGAGTTTCCCCCATATTCACTGCATGATGATTAACGCAGTCCTACTTGCTGATTATTGTTCTATTGCAATATATTCAGCAATTTGTACAGCATTCCATGCAGCGCCTTTTAGCAAATTGTCAGAAACAATCCACATATTTAGCGCTTTCGGATTGCTCAAATCACGGCGTACACGACCAACGAAAGTTTCCAGCTTACCCGCTGCATCTGTTGCAAGTGGATATTGCTGTTCAGCCGGATTGTCAACAAGTACAATACCAGGGGCATTAGCAAGTAACGTCTTCACTTCTTCTACGTCGAAATCTTCTTTCAATTCAACATAGACAGACTCGGAATGACCGTAAACAACCGGAATACGAACACATGTAGCTGTAACTTCAATGGACTCATCGCCCATAATTTTTTTCGTTTCAAGAATCATTTTCATTTCTTCATTCGTAAAACCGTTATCGAGGAATTTATCAATTTGCGGAATTGCATTAAAGGCGATTTGATGTTTCACTGGCAACGAACCAACCGGCAAAATATCCGGATTCGCATCATTTCCTTCAAGCACTTCTTTGGATTGTCTCAACATTTCGTTTATCGCTTTAGCACCTGCTCCAGAAACAGCTTGGTACGTAGAAACGATGATACGTGAAATACCATAACGATCATATAAAGGCTTAAGTGTAGCTACCATTTGGATCGTGGAACAATTCGGATTTGCAATAATACCTTTGTGCTCGTTAATTTTCTCGACGTTTACCTCTGGAACCACAAGTGGTGTTTCAGGATCCATGCGGTATGCACTCGTATTATCGATACAAATCGTACCTGCCTTAACTGCGTGAGGAGCTAATGCCTTCGTAACATCGCCTCCAGCACTAAATAAAGCAATATCAACGCCTTGAAAACTTTCAGGTGTCGCTTCTTGAACAGTTACATCTTCACCTTTGAAAGTAAGCTTTACGCCCGCAGAACGAGCGGAAGAAAGTAATTTCAATTCCTTGATGGGGAAATTCCGTTCTTCCAATAGACGGATTATTTGTTCTCCTACTGCGCCTGTAGCGCCTACGACTGCAACGTTAAAAAGTTTCTGGTTAGACATGAGCTGGACTCTCCCCTTCAAGATGTTATATATGAATTAGTATTGAAATCTCTCAATAATCATGGGCTGCAATTGCTTGCCTTCAAGAGCAGCTTCACAGGCTTCCATAATCAAGTCCATCCGAGCTACCAACGAATTTGGCTTCGCTCCAGGTGCATCTTGACCATAGGGCACAAAATAAATGTTCTTGGTAATGAGAAGCTTAGCGATATTCATCGCGTTCAAACCCAGCCCATCATTGGTCGAAATCGCTAAAACTAGCGGTCGCAAATTTCTCATTTGCGCTTTTGCAGCCATAAGTACTGGACTCTCTGTCATTGCGTTTGCTAGCTTACTAGTCGTGTTCCCTGTGCATGGTGCAATAACCATCACATCAAGCAGCTTGGATGGACCTAGCGGCTCAGCGGCTACAATCGTAGATATAATTTCGTTCCGAGTTATATCCCTGATCTGTTGCTGCCAATCTACAGCATTGCCAAAACGAGTGTCGGTGGTCATGACTGTATTCGATACAATCGGGATGACACGTGCACCAGCATCTACAAATCTCTTAATCTGCGGCATGACTTCTTCTAATGTACAGTGAGAACCCGTTAAAGCATAACCGACTGTTTTCCCTTGCCAATTCATTCCACATCGCTCCTGTCTTTGAAGTCTTCCTCGATCAGCTGACTTAGTGTGTTTGCCATGATGCGGCCAGCTGTTTTGGGGGCGACGATGCCAGGTAAACCGGGCGCTAGCATCGCTTTGATGCCTCTTTTCTCGGCAAATCGGAAGTCCGTTCCGCCGGGTTTGGAAGCCAAATCGATGATGAGCGCGCGATGTGGGATATTAGTAATAACTTGCGCTGTGACTATCATAGTCGGAATTGTGTTAAAAAGCAAGTCAATATTCCCCACTTCCGGGTACAGATCCTTTGTATAAAAAGGCTGAAAACCCATCTCCCACGCCCTTGCAAAATGCTCCGGTTTCCTCACGCCAACCTTCACGGTTGCCCCTAATCCTTGCAAAGTTTTGGCCATTGTAAACCCTGTACGACCAAAACCTAAAACCATACTAACGGAACCATGGATGGTAATATCGGTGTTCTGGATCGCCATCATTAGCGCACCCTCGGCTGTCGGTATGGAGTTATAAATCGCAATATCATCACGCTCGAATAACTCCACAACCTCAATCCCATTTGCTGCACAAAGCTTTTTCAGAAAGCTTTTGGCCATTCCTGTATACACTTTGGCATGCTTTGGCAGTGAAGACATAAGATCGTCCGTCAGTCTCATTTCTTCACTCGAGAATATAGATTCCACTTGTCCTGAATCATCCGTACCTACAACTGGCAAAATAAGTACATCAACGGTTTGAAGCAGCATGGGATCGAGTTTAGCATTTGAAACACCGCTAAATTGCCTCCCTAAATTATCAAAGCCGAATAATGTCACCGTAGCATCAAGTTCAATAAATTTTTGAATTACTTCAAGTTGCCGGGCGTCTCCACCCATAATAGCAACCGAAATTCCAGTGAGCATTCTCGCTTACACCCCTTTCTCGGTCCGTTTCGATACGTTATAGTATGCGTTCGCCTAAGGATGGGTGACTTTCCGTGCTCAGTTCCATGGAAAACAAAAAGAACCCCTTCTATTGGAAGGGGTTCTTGCATTTATGCTTACATAATTAGTAGATCTATTTACCGTCCTGTATGACCGAAACCGCCTGATCCTCGCTCCGTCTCCGTTAATTCCGAAACCTCACCCAGCTGGATCTGCGGCACAAGCTGGAAAACCATCTGCGCAATTCGCTCATTCCGTTGAATGGTGAACGGCTCCTGCCCATGGTTAATTAGGAGCACTTTCACTTCCCCGCGGTAGTCAGCATCGATCGTACCCGGTGAATTCAGAGTTGTGATGCCATGCTTATAAGCGAGCCCGCTCCGCGGTCTGATCTGAGCTTCAAGCTCAGGCGGCATACTGAGTGCAAATCCTGTCGGGATGAGTTTACGCTCACCCGGACCTAGCACTACCGGCTCGCTCACTGCGGCATGTAGATCAAAGCCGCTGGCAGCGGCGGACATTTTCTGAGGCAGAAGAATATCCTCCTGTCCGGATACCCGTTTTATTTGAACATCAAAATTATAGAGAGACAAGCTGATCCCTCCTGAAGCCGTTAATGACATCATCCGAATTCCCCACCATGGACAGAGCAAAAGGAGCCTGGAATAGGGTTTTCGTTAATTGACGAATATCCTCCATCTGAACGCTTTCAATTCGCTCGATCATCTCGTCGAGACTGTAATGCTTACCTGTCATCAGCTCGTTTTTCCCGAATCGATTCATACGGCTGCTAGTGCTCTCCAAACTAAGGATCAAGCTGCCTTTCAACTGCTCCTTGCCTTTCTTGAGTTCAGAATCCGTCATACCTTTCACGGCAATATCATGCAGCAGCTCCATTGTCACTTTGAGCACTTCTTCCGTTTGTTTCGGTGCTGTGCCTGTATAAATCGTGAACATACCGCTGTCAATATGCGAGGAATGGTAGGAATAAACGGAATAGGCAAGGCCGCGTTTCTCACGAATCTCCTGGAACAATCTGGAACTCATTCCACCGCCAATGGCATTATTGAGCAGTACCATCGGATATAGATTCTCTTCTTGAAGAGAGAGACCTGGCAGCGAAAGACAAATGTGATTTTGTTCCGTTTTTTTCGCATGAAAAATCAATTCTCCAAGGAAGTCCGGTGAATCATAACTGGTTTCCACGCCTGTTTGAGCGAATTCACCGAAATGCTTCTCGATAAGCTCACGTACACTATCATCAATATTTCCTGCAATGCTAAGAACCGTATTATCCGTATTATAGTATTGCTTCATATAGTTACGCAGATCTTCAGATTTCATTTTCGATAAATTGTCTTGGGTTCCAAGGATCGTATATCCTAGCGGATGTGAGCCATAGGAAGCTTTGGCCAATAAATCATGAACCAAATCGTCTGGTGTATCTTCATACATAGAGATTTCTTCATATATGACATTCTTCTCTTTTTCTAACTCGCTCTCATCAAATGCAGAATGGAAAAACATGTCCGAAAGCATATCCATGGCAAGAGGCAAATGATCATCAAGAACCTTCGCATAATAGCATGTATACTCTTTGGAGGTGAATGCATTCACATTTCCTCCGATTCCATCAAATATCTCTGCGATATCTTTGGCTGAATGACGCGCTGTCCCTTTGAACAACATATGTTCAATAAAATGCGAAATGCCGTTATTCTCATGAGACTCATTACGCGAGCCCGTCTTCACCCAAATCCCGAACGTTACCGATCGAAATGTAGGAATTTGTTCCATGACGACTCTCAAGCCATTATGTAAGCGATATTTGATCACCAAGGTTCCTCCTCGAATTGTAGCACCTAAAGTCCTATTCCCAAATTATACTTACTCAGTCTAACAAAAATGTGCCAACGACTCAACTTTCCAGCTGATCCATCGATTATTTCGCGATTTGACCCGCTTCAGCAACACGTTTAGAGGATAAAAGCTCTGATACGGTGCCAATCGTCAATCCTTTATTTTTAATGATACGAATCATACCTTGCAATGCTTCTTTGGATGAGGGGGTTGGATGCATCAAAATTAGTGAGCCTGGCTCGACACTTGTCGATAACCGTTGCAGGATTCGCTCAGACCCTGGATCCTTCCAATCTATCGTATCGAAAGTCCAAAGTACGGTTTGCAAATTGAACTCCGAAGCAACTTGAATCGTTTCTTGGTTAAAATAACCCGAAGGAGGAGCAAACAGCATATTCTTCACACCAAGCTGCTGCTTCAACAGATCCTCTGTTTTAGCTATTTCCTCAACAACTTTACTACGCGTTATACTTCTCATATCCTTGTGCGAATAAGCGTGATTAGATACTTCATGCCCTTCGCTTTGGATCTTTTTAGCCATTTCCACGTTCTTCTTCAACCACGAGCCATCCAGAAAGAAGGTCGCATGTACATTTTCATTGCGAAGAGTCTCTAGCATACTAGGCAGATACTCATTTCCCCAAGCAACATTGATCATGAAAGAAGCCATTGGCTTTTTGGGATTCCCTTTATATATTGGATTCGGACCGAGATCGTTCAATTGAATACTTGGCTCTACTTCCTTCATTACATAATTGATTTTATTCGGCGTCAAGTGATGCTCTGCAAGCTTGAGCGTCTCCTCGATGTCGACTTCCAATCCATTGTAACCAGGAATAGCTTTCCAAACAGGGTCAAGTTTGGCGTTAATAGGAGGAATCTTTCGTTTTTCAGCCTCTTTCATAATCGTTTCTAGTAAAATGCTTATCTTTGACTTCTTCTGTTCGTTTGAAATCAAAGTCGCTGATGCAAAGACTGGAAGTGCTTCTTCGTCCATCCAATTGGAGTCTGCTAGATATGAAATTTGATTATTCTTCACTGCGTTAATATAAGTTCCTACGCTAGGGATTGCATCCAATGTAAGCAGAACCATAGCAAAAAAACTTCCAAGCAGAAGCCATTTTTTGTGGAGCATACACAGATCCCCCTTCCTTATTTCCTGATTTTATGCAGGAAAGGACAAGAGTAGAACGAGGCATGTCCAGGTAAGACTAAACAGCAAAAAAGAGACAGATAGATCTGACTCTTTATCCAAAACTATTTAAAAGGGACTTCACAAGTCACGCGGCTTAGGTTTGAGCCGGGACTTGCGAAGTTAATGTTGCTTTGCGAGAAAGATTTACTCTTCCTTGTTGGTCAATCTCGGTTACTTTAACAGTGATTTGATCGCCAATGTTCACTACGTCTTCTACTTTAGCTACACGCTCTGTAGAGATTTGTGAAATATGAACCAAACCTTCTTTGCCAGGTAAAATTTCTACGAATGCTCCGAATTTCTCAACGCGTTTTACTGTTCCTAGGTAAGTTTCACCCACAATAACTTCGCGTACGATGCCTTCGATAATTGAACGTGCTTTTTCGTTCATCTCTTGATTGGATGAAGCGATGAATACACGGCCATCTTGTTCGATATCGATTTTCACGCCGGTTTCTTCAATAATTTTATTGATGATTTTACCGCCTGCGCCAATAACATCACGGATTTTGTCCGGGTTGATATTCATCGTAAGAATCTTAGGCGCATATTTGGAAAGAGCTTTTTTAGGCTCAGAAATACGAGAAACCATTTTACCCAAAATGTGCAAACGGCCTTCTTTGGCTTGCTGCAAAGATTGCTGAAGGATGCTGCGATCAATCCCATCGATTTTGATATCCATTTGCAGGGCTGTAATCCCTTCAGCTGTACCCGCAACTTTAAAGTCCATATCACCAAGATGATCTTCCATACCCTGAATATCGGAAAGAATGGAGAAATGATCTCCGTCTTTGATCAGACCCATCGCGATTCCAGCTACAGGAGCTTTAATTGGAACACCAGCATCCATAAGAGCAAGTGTGCTTGCACAAATACTAGCTTGGGATGTGGAACCGTTCGATTCTAATACTTCAGATACGAGACGAATTGTGTATGGGAATTCGACTTCATTAGGAATGATAGGCTCAAGTGCTCTCTCACCTAATGCACCATGTCCGATTTCACGACGGCCTGGTGGACGAAGCGGTCTTGCTTCCCCAACGGAAAACGGAGGGAAATTGTAGTGATGCATGAAACGTTTCGTTTCAGTAAGATCCAAGCCATCCAATATTTGAACATCACCTAAAGCGCCTAATGTACAGATACTAAGTGCTTGTGTTTGCCCACGTGTGAACAAGCCAGAACCATGGGTACGCGGCAACAAATCAATATCACAATCAATTGGACGAATTTCTTCTGGTTTACGTCCATCTGGTCTCACTTTATCATGCGTGATCAAACGACGTACTTCTTCTTTAACGATATCATAAAGCGTTTCTTTCACATCACCAAGTAGACCAGGAGTTTCTGCATACAAAGCTGTAAAATGTTCCACAGCCTCGGCATTCACCACATCAATTGCTTCTTGTCTAGCATGTTTCTCAGGAATTTTAATCGCATCAACTAATCTAGCTTGAGCAAATTCACGAACAGCACGATTAACCTCGGCATCAACTGTATGAAGTTTAACCTCCATTTTCGGTTTACCCGCTTGTTCAACCAATTCTTCAATCACCGCAACGATCTTACGGATTTCATCGTGTCCAAACATGATAGCTTCAAGGACAACTTCCTCTGAAACTTCATTCGCACCAGCTTCTACCATCATTATCGCATCTTTGGTGCCAGCAACCGTCAAGTGAAGATCACTTTTATCTGCTGTCTCACCTGTTGGGTTAATAACGAATTGTCCATCTACTCGTCCAACAATTACGCCACCAACAGGGCCATTGAAAGGAACGTCAGAGATTGCTAATGCAGCAGAAGTACCAATCATTGCTGCCATTTCTGGCGGGCACTCTTGGTCTACGCTCATAACGATAGAAACGATTTGCACATCATTACGGAAGCCTTCTGGGAAAAGAGGGCGAATCGGACGATCCGTTAAACGGCTCGCAAGGATTGCTTTCTCACTCGGACGTCCTTCACGTTTAATAAAACCACCAGGAATTTTACCTACGGAATACAATCTTTCTTCATAATTAACCGTTAACGGAAAGAAATCCAGATCTTTCGGACCGCTTGACGCCGTTACTGTACATAGCACGACCGTATCGCCATAACGTACTGTTACAGCTGCATTGGCTTGTTTGGCCAGCCTACCCGTTTCAAGAATGAACGGTTTGCCGCCAAGTTCCATTTGTACCCTTTTCTCCATAACATCCTCCTAAGGAATTGTTCTATTCAATTCATATGTGTTTGATAAACATGCACAGAACGTAAGGATCAGAAATCTTTACTATTATGCTCCGTATGTACTCAAAAATTGCCTAGTGCTGGAGTCATCCACTATTTCTGCGTAATGTCTAGTATTTCCTTCTTTTTCCGTTTTAAAAATACAAGAAAAAGCAACCTCGTTGCTATTCTTCGCCAAAGCTTTATCAAGCCCAGCAAAGGAGCAACAGGTTGCTTCTCATTGTCGGTTTTATCGACGCAAACCAAGCTTTTCAATCAAAGCACTATAACGGCTCACATCTTTGTTCTTCACGTATGCTAGCAGCTTACGGCGTTGACCAACCATTTTGAGCAAGCCACGGCGGGAGTGATGATCTTTCTTGTGAGTCCGCAGATGATTTGTCAGGTTGACAATGTTTTCTGTAAGGATGGCTACTTGTACCTCAGGTGAACCCGTATCGGTATCATGTACCTTGTGAGTTTGAATCAGTTGTGTTTTACGCTCTTGAGTTAATGCCATGATTGTTCATCTCCTAAATTCTATTGTATCCCCGCTAGCCTAGAAATCGCCGATGATAGCGCATGTCCAAGCTAAGGTTCATGCCAGAAGGTATAGATCCTTTTGGCAACGTTATTCAGTATATCATAATCGCACAGTAGAAGTAAATGCTTGTTTCAACTGAAACGTTATAATTTGTTTTTGGCCTTCTCGACGTCAAGTTTAATTTGAGCAACCAAATCGTCAAGAGATGAGAATTTCCGTTCTGGTCGAAGGAAAGCAATGAGCTCAACATTCATATGTTCGCCGTAAATTTGTTCGGAGAAATCAAATAAATGAGCTTCGAATGAGGGCTTCAATTCTCCGGTAGTAAAGGTAGGTTTTACTCCAATGTTCATAACCCCTTTATAGGTTTCCCCTTTAACAGAGGCTTTAATCGCATAAACACCATTTGTAGGGATGACGTAAGACTCATCCAATTGAATGTTGGCGGTAGGAAAGCCAAGTGTTCTCCCACGCTTCTCTCCATCCACAACGATGCCGCTTATACTATAGGGACGCCCTAGAAGTCTGGTGACAGTTTCTATGTCCCCTTGCTGTAATGATTCACGAATGAGTGTACTGCTAACTTTTTCGCCATCCATATGAAAGGGTCTCACCACTTCTACAGAAAATTTCCCATGACTCAACTCACAGAGCGAATCCGGGGTACCTTTACCTTGAAAACCAAATGTAAAATCAAAACCGCATATGACACTTTCAACACCGAGTCGATCCAATACTTGATCCACGAAATGTTCCGGGGATAACCGCATTAGAGAGGCATCAAAGGTAACGATGTAGGTATGGTTCACCCCTAGTGATTCAAACATCTTCATTTTCTTACTCATCGGAGTTATGAGGTCCGTATATTTATCTTGACCCATTACGGCTCTAGGATGTGGGTGAAAGGTCATGATTGATGCCTTCAGCCCAAGTTTCTTAGCTGTACGCAGGGCTCGTCCAATGACTTCCTGATGTCCCAAATGCACACCATCGAAATCACCAATTGCCACCACTTGCTCTCCTACTATTAGGTCCAAATCATCCATATTAATGGGGTATGATATTGGTATTATGCGCATAAGTTCATTTCACCTACCCATGTCAACCTGTCCCGTGACGTTATAATTAGAGGAAAACTTTGGCTGGGTTCAGGACTTGGCTAGCGCTGTTCCATTCATACAAACCAAGAAAACGTTTATCAGGCGAATAAGCCCTGAAAATGGTTTGCGATGCATCTGCATGAGCCGTCCGATTCGCAGTCATAGCTATTTTCTTCCCCTGTAGTGCATGTACGGCTTCCCCGGCAGATAGTTCAATGAATGGGATATGTGAAATCGCCTGATCCATAGGAATCATATGCGCCTGCAGTAATCCTTGAACCTTCATTTGCTCAATCTGTTCAAATGTTAAACACTGCTCTTGGCGAATACTGCCCGTCGATGTACGAATCAGACTTTTCATCACCGCTGGATATCCAAGAGCCTTGCCAATATCTACACATAAGGTTCTTATATAGGTTCCTTTGGAGCAAGAAGCACGAAATTGAATTTCTGGATGCTTTTGCTTTAGGTCCATATGGAGAATGTCTAGCTTATGGATCGTCACTTTACGTGACTTCCTCTCTACTTCTTTGCCTTCTCGAGCTAGTTCATAGAGGCGTTTCCCATCAATCTTGACCGCCGAGAACATCGGTGGAATCTGTTCAATTTCTCCGACAAAAGAATGAAGAACCTCACGGACCCTCATTTCATCCAAAGTCACCTGTGAAACTTCTTCCAACACAGTACCCGTCATATCCTCCGTATCAGTAGAAAGACCAATTCGGAGCTCAGCTTCATATTCCTTAGGCAGTTCCTGAATGTATTCAACCATTCGAGTTGCTCTACCGATACATAATGGCAAAACACCGGTTACTTGCGGGTCAAGCGTACCCGTGTGGCCGATGCGTTTGATCCCCAGGATACCTCTAACTTTGGCTACAACATCATGAGAAGTGAAGCCCTCTGGTTTCCATACAGGCAAAATGCCTTCTAACGTCATATTAGCTCGTTCCCTACTTCCTGAACCATTTTGGCAACTGCTTCCTCAAGTGTACCATGGATTGTACAGCCTGATGCACGAACATGGCCGCCACCACCCAGTGATTGCGCAATAGCAGCAACATCAACAAGTCCTGATGAGCGGAGACTTACTTTAATGACACCGACTGCTTTCTCTTTAAATAGCATGCCCACTTCTACGCCTTCCACATTACGAGGGTAGTTGACAAGCCCGTCCAGATCATCGCTTGAGGCACCCGTTAACACTAAATCTGCCAGAGAAACAGCAAGCCACGCCAATTTACGATTATTTGCAAATGAAAGTGTAGATAAAGCTTTCTGCAGAAGAACGATTTGCGAATAGGTGACTCGTTCCAGCACTTGCTCAGCTATGACAGAGCCCTGAACACCAAGAGATAACAGCGTTGCTCCAATCTGCATGACCTCAGGTGAGGTATTCGAGTACCGAAATCCGCCTGTGTCTGTCAGTAAGCCCGTGTAAATGCAATCACCAAACTCCAAATTCGGTACAAGCTTCATATGTATGGCTAAATCATACAAAATTTGAACAGTTGCAGCGGCATCATGTTTAATCAGATGGCAGGAACCAAATCTATCGTTCGTTGGATGATGGTCAACATTGAGCAGCTGTGCTTGGTCATCAAAAAGAGTGCTGATCCTACCCATTCTGGAGAAATCAGCACAATCTACACTTATGATGGTTTGATAAAGTCTTTCAGGAGTTTCCTTGCCAAAATCAAGAACTTGATCACTTCCCCATAAATAGGAAAATTTTGAGGGCATAGCGCCCTCATTGATCATAGTAAACGATTTTCCCAGTTGTTGAAGAATCCAACCGATGGCATACGTAGAACTAGCGGCATCCCCATCCGGTTGGATGTGAGATACCACCAGGAAATCATCATGCTGCTCGATAAACTTAGCTGCTGCTGCCAGCTGCTGGCTGTACTCGGTGGCATGGTTCATTCCACTGCTCATACGTTTGAATTTCCTTCCTGATTAAGCTTGTGCAACAAGTTATCGATATGACTTCCATAATCAATAGAAGCATCAAACTTAAATTGCAACTCTGGAATTTTACGTAAACGAATTCGTTTGCCTAATTCCGAACGAATATAACCAGAACCTACAGAAAGAGCTTTAAGTGTCGCTGCTTTCTCTTCTTCTGTCCCCATGACGCTAAGAAAAACACGTGCTAAGGATAAATCGTTTGTTACTTCTACACCCGTAACAGTCAAGAAACCAATACGTGGATCTTTCAATTCGGACTGAACGATCTGGCTCAATTCTTTCTTGATTTGTTCGCCAACTCGACCTACACGAACTCTAGCCATTTGTCATCACCTCTCAACGGACTCCATGATGAAGGCTTCAATAATGTCGCCCTCTTTAATATCATGATAACGCTCAAGAGATATACCACACTCATAACCTTGTGCCACTTCTTTTTGGTCATCCTTGAATCGTTTCAGGGAGTCAATTTTGCCTTCGTGCACGACAATACCGCTGCGGATCAAGCGAGTTTGTGCGTTACGAGCAATCTTGCCTGATGTAACCATACATCCAGCAATTGTACCTGAACCCGTAATTTTGAACACATTACGTACTTCTGCTTGACCAAGAACAACCTCTTTGAAGATCGGATCCAGCATGCCCTTCATCGCTTGCTCGATTTCTTCAATTACGTTGTAGATAATGTTATGCATACGGATATCAACTTTCTCTTGATCTGCCGTTGCTTTCGCTGCAGGTTCAGGACGAACATTGAAACCGATAATAATTGCATTAGATGCAGAAGCCAGAATAATATCAGACTCTGTAACAGCACCAACACCGTTGTGAAGAATTTTGACGCGAACGCCTTCGACTTCGATCTTCTCAAGAGAGCTTTTGAGGGCTTCAACGGAGCCTTGAACGTCACCTTTGATGATTACATTCAACTCTTTGATCTCGCCGTCTTTAATGTGTTTAAAGAGGTCATCCAGCGTGACGCGTGAATTTGCCGTCATTTCGGATTGTCGAAGTGCAATGGAACGACGATCTGCAATGTCTCTTGCCTTCCGCTCATCTTCATAAGCAAGGAATGGATCCCCAGCTTGTGGAACTTCTGTAAGACCCGTGATTTCAACCGGAGTTGAAGGACCCGCTTCTTTCAGACGTTTACCTTTATCATTCACCATCGCTCTTACGCGACCGAAGCATACGCCAGCTACGAAGCTATCTCCAACTTTCAATGTACCATGTTGAATGAGGATTCTGGCAACTGGACCACGACCTTTATCCAACTCGGCTTCAATGACAGTCGCTCTAGCACGTTTGTTCGGGTTAGCTTTATACTCTTGAACTTCTGCAACAAGCAGAATCATCTCAAGCAAATTTTCAAGTCCAATCCGTTGTTTTGCGGAAATTTCGCAGAAAATCGTATCTCCGCCCCACTCTTCCGGAACCAACTCATAAGCCGTAAGTGCTTGTTTGATTTGATCTGGATTTGCGCCTTCTTTATCAATCTTGTTAACTGCCACAATGATCGGAACGCCTGCCGCTTTAGCATGATTAATAGCTTCAACGGTTTGCGGCATTACGCCGTCATCAGCAGCAACAACGATAATTGTAATATCGGTTACTTGTGCACCGCGGGCACGCATGGTTGTAAAAGCTTCGTGACCAGGCGTATCCAAGAAAGTGATTTTCTTTTGGTTAACTTCAACTTGATAAGCACCGATGTGCTGCGTAATACCGCCTGCTTCACCCTCGGTTACACTTGTTTTACGAATCGCATCAAGTAATGTTGTTTTACCATGATCGACGTGCCCCATAATCGTAACAACTGGCGGACGCTCAATCAGATCTGCCTCATCGTCAATTTCTTCGAAAGTCTCGAAATTATCTTCTTCGACTTTAATCTTAATTTCAACTTCAACGCCAAACTCGGATGCAATCAATTGAATAGCTTCCAAATCAAGCTCTTGGTTGATTGTTGCCATTGTACCCAAGAACAAAAGCTTTTTGATAACTTCAGAAGCATCTTTGTGAAGTAATTTCGCTGTTTCACCAACGGTCATACTGCCGCGAACGATGATTTTCTTAGGTGTATTGTCAATTTTCTCTTTTTTAACGGTTTCTTGTTGGTATCTGCCTCTGTTGTTACCGCGTTGATTGCCTCTGTTTTGTCCACCAGGCCCGCGATTTCCGCCGGAACGGTTATCATCAAAACGCTTTGGTGTTGGTTTGGATTTCTTAGTTGTAATTACGCCTGCTTTAGCTGCTGCATCATCCAATTCAGCTGCTGTTGCTCCAACGTGGAACTGCGGCTTCGCTTCTTGAATGACAGGTCTTCCGCTTTGATTATTGTTGCGGTTATCAAACGGTTTAGACTGACGGTTTGGACCTGCGCTGCGGTTCGGGCCTGCATTTTGCGGACGGCCGCTGTTCGCGCTTTGTCCACCACCAGCTCCCGGTCCTCCAGTTCCCTGACTCGGACGTGAACCTGCATAGTTGCTATTCGTACGTGGAGCTCCGCTTTGGCCGCCTTGGCTGTAGCCTTGACCGCCGCTAGGACGTTGGCTATTATAGCCGCCAGTTGAGCCGCTTGGACGCTGGCCACCTGGGTTAGATCCTTGATAACCTGTACGTTGTCCACCTTGGCTGGAGCCTTGACCACTAGGGCGTTGGCCGCCCGGATTGGATCCTTGATAGCCCGTACGTTGTCCGCCTTGGCTGGAGCCTTGGCCGCTAGGACGTTGTCCGCCTGGATTGGATCCTTGGTAACCTGTACGTTGTCCGCCTTGGCCCTGACTGTTTGGACGTTGTCCGCCTTGCGATGAGCCTTGACCGCTTGGGCGTTGATCCCGCCCAGGCTGAGTAGGACGACTAGCCGTATTAGGCGTAGATTGTCCTTGAGGCGCTGTTACAGCGCCATTGGTAGTTGTGCTGTTCGTTGGTTCTGAAGCAACTGGCTTCGAAGCCGGTGTTGCTGCACCTTTATTCTCTTGTGCTGGAGCCTGCGTTGCAGGATTCTGATTCGTCGTAGATGAACTCACATTTCCTCCGTCCGTAGCTGCTCGTTTGGCAGCCGCATTGGCTTTAATATCTCTAAAAAACTTTTCTACACTGCTAACTGCGTCATTTTCCATTACACTCATATGATTGTTAACGGGAATATTCAGACGTTTGAGGATGGTTATAATTTCTTTGCTGCTCATATTGAGTTGTTTTGCGTATTCGTATACGCGAGTCTTATCTTTATTGTCTTGTTTATTGGTCAATATGTTTCACCTCCGCAGGATTATCTTGACTCTTCTGCAGCATCTGCGCGAAGCCTCCGTCCAATACACCTATGGTGACACGCATTTCTTTCCCAATGCTGCGGCCCAATTCATACTTCGTACCTATTTCCATGAGTTTAATCCCATAAAATTGGCATTTGTCTTGAAATTTCTTACGTGTATTAGCGGATGCATCCTCCGCCATAATGACAAGTTTGGCTTCACCCGAGCGAATCGCTTTAAACACACCTTCATCACCGGTAACTAGTTTCCCTGCCCGCATCGCCAAACCCAATTGGGATAGAAATTTAGGATTCATCCTCAGATTCCTCCTCTTTAGAAGAGAGGAATTCATCTTCGACACGAATGAAATCTTGCTCCAGTTGGTCATAAATATCGGCACCAACGGCATGCTTCAGCGCTCTATCCAGGGCTTTACTTTTCTTCGCCAATTTAAAACAAGAAACTTTACCGCACAGGTAGGCACCGCGCCCTGACTTTTTCCCTTTAAGATCAATGAGAATTTCATCTTCAGGCGTTTTGACGATGCGGATCAAGTCCCTCTTCGGCATCATTTCCTGGCAGGCCACGCATTTTCTCAGAGGGATTTTTCTCTGCTTCATTCCGATCACCCCTTGCTCCGTACAAAAACTTAATCGACACTCACAGAATCTTGGTGCATTTCTTCTGAATAAGTTTTCACTCTGCCATATTCTTGTTCGGCTTGTGTTTCACTTTTGATGTCTATTTTCCAACCTGTCAATTTGGCAGCAAGACGAGCATTTTGCCCTTTGATTCCAATCGCCAGAGAAAGCTGATAGTCAGGTACAATGACACGCGCCATTTTTTCATTTTCATGAATTTGCACTTCAAGCACTTTGGAAGGACTTAGCGCATTGGCTACGTATTCTTCCACGCTTTCCATCCAACGTACGATGTCTATCTTCTCGCCGCGCAGTTCGCTTACAATCGTTTGAACACGTAATCCTTTAGGCCCTACACAGGATCCTACTGGATCGACTTCAGCATTGCGGGAATGAACAGCAATTTTGGATCGGAAACCAGCTTCACGCGCAACCGAACGAATTTCAACCACACCATCAAAGATTTCAGGCACTTCCAGTTCAAAAAGACGTTTCAACAGTCCTGGATGTGTTCTGGATAAAATGATTTGCGGTCCTTTCGTCGTATTTTCCACTTTCGTGATATACGCTTTAATCCGATCGCCTTGTTTGAACTTATCTGTAGGCATCAATTCAGTCAAAGGCAGCACTGCCTCAACTTTACCCAAGTCTACATAAATGTTACGTTGATCTTGGCGCTGAAGGATACCTGTAACGATATCTTCTTCCTTATCGATAAAAGCATTATAAATTAAGCCACGCTCGGCTTCACGAATACGCTGAGTCACTACTTGCTTAGCAGTTTGAGCAGCAATACGTCCGAAGTCACGAGGAGTCACTTCAATTTCAACGATATCTTCCAATTGGTAATTCGGATTAATCTCACGAGAAGCGTGAAGTGAAATTTCCAATCTTGGATCTAATACTTCCTCAGTTACGGTTTTACGAGCAAATACCTTGATGAGGCCAGTATGGCGATTGATATCAACTCGCACATTCTGTGCGGTGTTGAAATTACGTTTATAACTTGAAATCATCGCCGCTTCAATTGCATCGATAAGTAACTCCTTTGAGATACCCTTCTCACGTTCAATTTCCGACAGCGCTTCGATAAAATCCGTGTTCATTTGAACTGAGTCCCCCCTTTCAATAAGTAACGGTCACTAAAAAACGATAGCTAGACGAGCGCTTGCTACTTTAGCGAACGGGATAATAATTTTCTTTTTGCCAATTTCAATAACGAGTTCTTCCTCGTCAAAGGAAAGCAGCAAACCTTCAAATTCCTTGGAACCGTCTATCGGTTCATAGGTGGTAACAAATACATGACTATTCACAGCCTTGTGATAATCTTGTGTCTTCTTAAGCGGACGTTCCGCGCCTGGTGAAGAAACTTCCAAGAAATAGGCATCAGCAATAGGATCTTTCTCATCCAATTGAACACTTAAGTATTCACTGATGCGGCCGCAATCATCTATATCAATTCCGCCTTCTTTGTCTGCATAGACACGAAGGAACCAGTTGCTGCCTTCTTTGACATATTCAATATCCACGAGTTCAAATCCATTTTGTTCAATGAAATCCTTCAGCATGTCCTCAATGACGGATTTGATTTGCGCTTGTGTAGCCACAGATAAATGTACCTCCTAAATTGACTTTCCTTTATCATATTCCGAAAAGTCCTATATCAAAATGTAAAGAGTGGGTTTCCCCACTCTTTAATCACAAGATGATATCCTCATTATTGCCAATAAAAATTATACCATAACCATTCTTTGCATTACAATAGCAAACTTGTTAATCATTTTCACTTGACAGCCTAAAGTTTTCTTTAGAAAACTTACTTCGGAAGCATCAACTTCAAAGTTTTTCGTAGAAAAACTGGCTTCGGAAGCATCAACTTTAAAGTTTTTTTAGAAAACTACCTTCGGAAGCTTAGAATAAGGACAATTGATTCGATTCCGGCAGTCCGCGGAAACATCCCATCGAGCTGAGCATCTCGATAACCGTCTTTGAGGCTTTGGATCGATTTTGAAAATCTTCGATTGAGAGGAAGTCCCCTTCCTCTTTGGCAGCGGCAATATTTTTGGCTGCATTATCTCCGATACCTGACATTGCCGCAAATGGCGGGATAAGGGAAGTACCATCGATAATAAACCGTGTCGCATCCGAACGATAGATATCAATCGGTTTGAAACTGAAACCGCGCGACGTCATTTCGAGAGACATCTCCAAAATGGATACCATCGCTTTCTCTTTCGGCAGCGCCTGGAAGCCTTTTTCTTCAATCTCAATCAACTTTCTAAGAATGGCATCATATCCTTGGCACAGCAGCTCTAGATCAAAGTCAGCTGCACGAACACTAAAATAGGTGGCGTAGTAAGCTATCGGATGATAAACCTTAAAATAAGCAGTACGTACAGCAGAGATAACGTAAGCAGCAGCATGCGCTTTTGGAAACATATATTCAATCCGTTCACATGATTCAATATACCAGGCTGGCACATTACAGCGTTTCATCTCATCTTTCCATTCATCTGTCAGTCCCTTACCTTTACGTACACTCTCCGTGATTTTGAAGGCAAGACCTGCATCCATTCCTGCTTTATAAATCAAGAAGAGCATGATATCATCCCGACAGCCAATAACGGTCTTAATGTTACAAATCCCTTTTTTAATAAGCTCTTGTGCATTTCCCAACCAAACGCCTGTTCCATGGGACAATCCCGAAATTTGCAGTAAATCGGCAAAGGAGCTAGGCTGAGTTTCCTGTAACATTTGACGCACAAATTTGGTTCCCATCTCTGGGACGCCGTACGTAGCAACTGGGGAACGAATTTGATCCGGTCTGACCCCCAGCGCTTCTGTCGAGTTGAAAATACTCATCGCTTTCGCATCGTTCATCGGTATGGTCGTTGGATCAACGCCGGTTAAATCTTGCAGCATCCGCATCATCGTCGGGTCGTCGTGTCCAAGAATATCAAGTTTCAATAAATTGGCATCGAAAGCATGATAATCAAAATGGGTCGTTTTCCATTCCGAATTCTTATCATCGGCCGGGTATTGTACGGGTGTGATGTCATCAACTTCCATATAATCCGGTACAACGACAATACCGCCGGGATGCTGACCTGTACTTCTCTTCACACCTGTACAGCCCGCAGCTAATCGGCTAATTTCAGCACCGCGCCATTTCTGGCCTTGCTCTTCTTCATACTTTTTTACGAATCCGAATGCCGTCTTCTCGGCGACAGTACCGATGGTACCCGCACGGAATACATTCTTCTCACCAAAAATTTCTTTCGTAAAATTATGCGCAACCGGTTGATATACGCCAGAGAAGTTCAAATCGATATCGGGAACCTTATCCCCTTTAAAGCCAAGAAACGTCTCGAACGGAATGTCGTGACCGTCACCTTTTAAATTACCGCCGCAATTCGGGCAAACTTTGTTCGGAAGATCGAATCCACTCGGAACGCTCCCGTCCAGGAACCACTCACTATACTGACAAGATGCGCAAATATAATGAGGAGGCAGCGGATTAACCTCGGAAATACCTAACATCATCGCAACAACCGAAGACCCAACGGATCCCCTTGAACCTACGAGATAACCGTCCGCATTCGACTTTTTCACAAGCCGTTCGGAAATCAAATAGTTGGCAGAGAAACCGAACTTAATAATCGGAACAAGCTCTTTCTCAAGCCGGGCTATAATGACTTCCGGAAGTTCATCCCCATACATAGCCTTCGCTGTATTATAACAGGTCGTTCGAATTTCTTCGTCGGCCCCTTCGATGATGGGTGTGAACAACTTATCCGGGAATAGTTCAATGACTTCGAACCTATCTGCCAGGTCATTCGTACTGCGCACGACAACTTCAAGTGCTTTTTCTTCACCAAGAAACTTGAATTCTTCCAGCATCTCTTTGGTTGTACGGAAATGAGCATCCGGTTTTTTCATAGCTTTAAGTGGACTAAACCCAGTAATTCCATTAATGGCAATATCTCTGCATACTTTCTCACGAGGATTCAGATAATGCGCGTTCCCTGTAGCAATAACCGGTTTGCCAGTCTTATAACCAATTTCACATACACGTCGTACTGCATTTTCCAAATCTTCGACGCTGCCAACGAGACCTTTTTCAACCAAATGCATGTTATAGCTCACAGGTTGTATTTCGAGAATGTCATAAAACTCGGCCACTTGCTCTGCTTCTTCGATCGATTTGTTAAGTACAGCTTCAAAGAATTCCCCTTTTTCACAGCCTGACGTGATAAGAAGACCTTCTCTTAATTCGACCAGCACACTTTTGGGAATTGTTGCGGAGCGTTGTAAATAGGTTGTATGGGATAAGGATATAAGTTTGAATAAGTTCTTCTTCCCAACGGCATTTAGCGCATAAACACAACAATGGAAAGGACGCTGATTTGACAAATCTTTTCCTACATAATCATTCAATTTAGCAAGATTCGTGATTTGTCGATCATTAGCCTCGTTAATTAAATGATATAAAACAAAACCTAATGCAATAGAGTCATCAATAGCGCGGTGATGGTTATCCAAGCCTACCTTGAATTTATCAGACAAAGTATTCAATCGATGATTCTTCATGGAAGGGAATAAAAATCTAGCAAGCTCCAGGGTATCAAGAACGGAGTTCGTAACCTCCGGCAATCCCATACGTTTCAAATTCGCTTGAAGGAAACCCATATCAAATCGTGCATTATGAGCTACGAGAACGCAATCACCAACAAACTCAATGAACTTAGGAAGCTCTTCCTCGATATCAGGTGCATCTTTTACCATTTCATCGTTAATATTCGTCAATTGTTGAATGTTATAAGGAATTTTCTCGTGAGGATTAATGAACGTTGCAAACCGCTCAATTTCTTTACCGTCCTGCATTTTAACACCTGCAAGCTCGATAATTCGGTTATTAGTAACAGAAAGTCCAGTTGTCTCTACGTCGAATATCACATATGTTGCTTGCTTCAGATCCATATCTCTACCGTTCATCACAATAGGGACAGAGTCATTCACAACGTTGGCTTCCACACCATAAATTACTTTAATTCCGTGCTTTTTGGCTGCTTTTCCCGCATCAGGGAAACATTGAATGTTACTATGATCGGTAACCGCGATGGCTTTATGTCCCCATTTAGCTGCCATTTTCACATATTGATCGATCGGTGTTAATGCATCCATGGTACTCATGGTTGTGTGAAGATGGAACTCAACACGCTTCTCAGCTGCATCGTCCATCCGATCCTTAGGAGCCATGACTTCATACAGGTCATTTGGAATCATGACAAGTTCAGGAATTTGCATGAAACGATCATACTCGACCTTGCCTCGCGCTCTAATCCATGTTCCATTTGCAAGCAAGCTCATAATCTTCACATCATCTTTGGTTTTCGCAAATACTTTCATCGCCAAAGAATCAGTAAAGTCGGTCAGGTTAAATGTAAATAACGTGTTTCCATTTCTCAATTCCTTGACGTCTAATCCAAATACGGTACCTTGAACCGTCACTTTTTTCTCTTCTTCTTGAATGTTCTTGAGTGGGGTCGGTACCTCTTTGATATCTATGCCCATGACAAGCTTGAGATCCGTATCTGGTAAGGAGGATTCTTCTTCTTCCATGTCGATGGACATCATGATTTCTTGGGTGATGGTCTTCTCGCCTTGCTCGCGCTGCTTCGCAAATTTCTCATATTCAGCTTCGATCTCGGTAGAATCACTAATCGCATATTTTACATTTAATTCGGTTTGAAAAAAATTATGAAAAAAATTCCGTATGAACATATCTACATTTTTCTTTTTAGCAAGTTCAAGTCCAATCTGATCTAACATAATGAGCGTTAGCGTATGACCTTGTACCTCAAACCTAGCTTTCGACATCCAGCCATTAATTGATGCTACTTCACGCTGCAGCCACTCCATAAAGAGGCTCCAGTATTCATCCACCAAAGCTGCGGGTTCTGCTTGCTCAAATTTCCAGATAAAACGAATCTTCGCAATTTGAGTGAACTTCTCTTGAATCATTTTACAGAAGGAGCGATAAATATTCTGAGGCACTATTTCATTTTTCACCAAATAAAAGGTCCAGTCGCGATTTTTTCGACTAATTTCTACTTGATCGATATATCCTTCTGCAAAAAATGAGCGCATCATATCGGCTGGAATCTCGGCTTGCTGCATCAAAAGCTCAAAGCGATTCCGTTTATCAGCCAAATTACTCATGAACAGCCTCCCCATAAAAATACGAAGGGCAATGGAATTGTTGCTTCCATTTGCCCTTGATTGTAATTAATAACTTCGGCCAAAAACGACCGTATGTTTAGCAGCATCGCCGCAAACCAGACATGTTGATTTTGTTTCAGAAGGTTTGAAAGGAATATTCCGGCTTGTTGCACCCGTTTCTTGCTTCACTTGCTCTTCACAAGCGTTAGAGCCGCACCAGCCAGCTAAAGCAAACCCGCGTTTGGATTCCAAGAACGTTTTGAACTCATCAATGGAATCCACCGCTATGTAATGCTCGTCACGGAACTGCTTTGCTTTATCATACATCTGCTGATGAATCTCAGCAAGTAAATTTTGAATTTCTTCGACAAAATTCGCTTGTAGAACTGTTTTCTTCTCCCCGGTTACTCGAGAAACAAGAACAACTTGTCCATTTTCCATGTCGCGAGGACCTAATTCAACACGAATCGGTACACCGCGCATTTCATATTCATTGAATTTCCAACCTGGGCTTTGGTCGGCACTGTCATCCACTTTAACGCGAACGCCAGCTTTCTTAAGCTCAGCATACAATTCGTCTACCCGTCCAATCACCTGTTCACGTGTTTTTGGCGGACCAATCGGAATCATGATGACTTGTGTAGGGGCAACTTTAGGCGGCAATACCAATCCACGATCATCGCCATGTACCATGATAAGTGCACCGATGAGTCGAGTGCTAACTCCCCATGAAGTTGTATGAGCAAATTGATGCTGATTTTCACGGTCCAAGAACTTGATATCGAAAGCGACAGCAAAATTCGTACCCAGATAGTGAGAGGTCCCTGCTTGCACCGCTTTCCCATCTTTCATCATCGCTTCAATGGAGAACGTATCAACAGCTCCCGCAAACTTCTCAGAAGGCGTCTTCTGCCCAACTATGACTGGGATCGCTAAGAAATCTTCCGCAAATTGGCGGTATACCTCCAGCATTTGCATCGTTTCGCGGCGAGCATCCTGCTCATCTTCATGAGCCGTATGACCTTCCTGCCACAAGAACTCCGTAGTTCGAAGGAACGGCAATGTGCGCTTCTCCCATCGAACGACGTTAGCCCATTGATTAATCAAAAGCGGAAGATCGCGATAGGAGTTGATCCATTCCGAATACATGTGACCAATCATCGTTTCTGATGTTGGACGAATAGCTAGACGTTCTTCGAGCTTCTCTCCCCCTGCTTCAGTGACCCAAGGCAGCTCTGGATTAAAGCCTTCCACGTGTTCTTTTTCCTTTTGGAAAAAACTCTCTGGAATAAATAAAGGGAAATACGCGTTCCGGTGACCCGTTTCTTTGAATTTGCTGTCTAGTTCACGTTGTATGTTTTCCCAAATTTCAAAGCCATCCGGTTTAAACACGATACAGCCGCGCACTGGCGAATAGCTCATTAAATCAGCTTTCTTGATCACATCTATGTACCAACGGGAGAAATCCTCTCCCTGTGGTGTAATCTCTTTAACAAACTGTTTATCGTTTGACATAAACCCTCCTACGCAATTAGGACTATCCCTTAATTAATCTTAAAATGTCATTGTAAGTAACTGCCACCATGAGCAGCATGAGCAGTGCAAAACCAACAAAATGAACCATACTTTCTCGATTCGGATCAATTGGCTTCCCGCGTAATGCCTCTAGACCCATAAATAGAAGTCGACTTCCATCTAAAGCTGGAATAGGCAGGAGATTAAATATACCTAGATACAAGCTTAACGTGGCTGCCCACGAGATTAAGTAGGTTATTCCCATTTTGGCAAACTCAGCTGATACTTGAGCTGTCCGGACAGGTCCGCCAAGATCATCCAATTTAAACTGCAGCATAACAAGTTTCTTTAAACCAGTCACGATGCCAATCGTTGTTCCAACGACTTGTTCGTAGGTGCCAGTTATCACTTCACTAAAGGTAGCGCTTCTGCGATCTCCAGAAATGACTACGCCGAGCTTACCAGCCCCTGCTTCCATTTCGGGTGTAACTTTAAGTGTAATTGGATTTCCTGCACGATCCACAACCCAGGTCATCGGCTTTCCGGCAGATGATTGAATGGAGGTGACAAGCTTCTCGCGGTCATCACCAATCGGCTGATTATCAATCGAAATGATGATATCCCCTTTGTGGAGTCCCGACTTCTCGCCTGCTTTACCTGCAAGCACGGAATCAAGCTTAACGTTCGTAAATACGCCAGACATAATAACAACGATTAAGAACAACACAATGGCGAGTATGAAGTTCATAACAGGCCCCATCACAATAGCAATTGCTCTTTGGCCAACCGTTTTCGATCCAAACTGACGATCATATGGAGCAATCTGTGTTTCTGTCCCCTTGGTCACCATCATAGCTTGTGGATCTATGGGATAAGTAACACGTTCTCCGTCAACATCAAGTGACACTTGAAGCGTTCTTTCTAAATCAATTTGTTCCACGACTCCAATGATTACATTCGAGCGTCGATCTAATTGATCAAGATATAGAGATGACACTTGGTTTTGTTTATTAAGTTTAACCGCCACCGTTTGTCCGGGGTTCACTTGGACGATTTCGGGGTCTTCACCTGCCATCCGAACGAATCCACCAATCGGCAATATGCGCAAGGTGTAGCGAGTTTCCCCTTTTTTATATGAGAAAATTTTGGGTCCAAAGCCAATTGCAAATTCTCGAACTAAGATGCCTGCACGTTTCGCAAAGTAAAAATGACCCCATTCATGAATCGTAACGAGAACGAAAAACAACAAAATAACCTTCAATCCAACTTCTATGGCTGACAAGTCGTATTTCCTCCTTCGAGTTTTCTTCAGAAAACTTACCTATGTTTGCAAAAACCATAATGTTTTCATTTGAAAACCTGCCTTTTAGGCATCCACTTATGGACAGCATGTTCTTAGATTAACATTATTGAACTGCTGAATACAAGCTATGCTCTTTTAGCACAGTATACGAGCTAGGAGTTTGAATTAGACTTTACTTTATAAAGCGCCTAGGGGATAGATTGAAAAAAGAGCCGAGCCAACCTCGCTGACCTAAGCTCTCATGAAATTAAAATAGAATGGATGATGCAAAGGCTCTTGCCCAAATATCCTGCTCATGAATGACGTCTAGATGAGGGTTTGAATGGGATTCGTGTTTTTGCAAAACAGCCTCAATGATCTGTTCAATTTGCAAAAACGTAATCTCACCTTTGAGGAAGCGCGCAACAGCGATTTCATTCGCTGCATTATAAACCGTAGGGGAAGTGCCCCCCTGTTTGCCGCTTTCAAAGGCCATTCGTAAACAAGGATACCGATTATAATCCATCTCGCGGAAATGAAGCTTTCCGATAGCAGCCAAATCAAGACGATTGGTCGGCGTCGGATATCTGTCAGGATAAGTTAGAGCGTATTGTATAGGAACTCGCATATCCGGATTACCAAGCTGGGCGATAACACTATTGTCAACAAATTCTACAAAGGAATGGATGACACTTTCGGGATGAATAAGGACATCAATTTGGTCATAGGAGAGATCAAATAACCAATGAGCCTCAATGACCTCAAGACCTTTATTGACCATCGTCGCGGAATCAATGGTGATCTTAGCTCCCATCGACCAATTCGGATGTTGGAGAGCTTGTTCGACCGTTACGCCAT
The DNA here is from genome assembly GCF_000422905.1 of Paenibacillus alginolyticus DSM 5050 = NBRC 15375. Lineage (GTDB taxonomy): Bacteria > Bacillota > Bacilli > Paenibacillales > NBRC-103111 > Paenibacillus_E > Paenibacillus_E alginolyticus. Next base: position 8,084 of record NZ_AUGY01000027.1, on the reverse strand, counting down.
CTAATTCATCGCGCGTCCGATCTCGGAACGAACCACCAGAAGCAGTAAGTGTTATTTTCGCAATTTGCGAGTGATTCTCTCCATTCAAACATTGAAAGATAGCCGAATGCTCACTATCAATAGGCAGTAAAGACACTCCTTTACGACGAATAGCATCCTTTACAATATGGCCTGCACTCACAAGCGTCTCTTTATTTGCAAGACCAATGTGTTTGCCAGCTTCAATCGCTGCCATTGTAGGCTTAAGCCCCTGACTCCCTACCAACGCTGTTACTACTAAGTCAGCATCTGTTGAAGCAGCGACTTCCATTAATCCCTCTTCACCATATAATACCTTGGTTGATGACGGAACATGTTTGGAAACTTCATCGGCCAACTCCTTAGTCGCTACCGATACAACTTTGGGGTGAAACTTATTAACCTGTTCAATCAATAATTGACTATTATAACCGCCAGATAATGCTTCAATCTTAAATTTATCTGGGGCGTGCTGGGCAATATCTAAGGTTTGTGTACCAATAGACCCTGTTGAACCCAGAATGGCAATCCGTTTCATCCTATTCCACCTCGTCTATGACTATTAGTGAGTAAGAATTCCAAGCCAATGAATAAATGGAAATACGATAAGCCAACTATCCATTCGATCTAGTACACCACCGTGACCGGGAAGTAAGGTTCCCGTATCTTTAATGCCCTTAACTCGCTTATAAGCCGACTGTATTAAGTCACCGACTTGTCCAACAACAGCAATTACGAAGCCAAGCAATACTGCCTTGCCAATCCCAAGCATATCCGGTGCATACAAAGCGAAACCTATTGCGGCAATCATCGAAATAACGACACCACCGATAGCTCCTTCAATGGACTTCTTAGGACTGATTTGAGGCCATAGAGGATGTTTCCCCAGCTTCGAACCGACAAAATAAGCTCCTGAATCCGAAGCCCAAATACATACAAACACAACGATTGACCAAAATAAGCCATGCTCCGCCAAGCGTGTAGTTATCATATAATTGAATCCAAAACCTATGTAAATAACACCAAGTAAAATAATAGAAACCTGATCTATTGTAATCATATTTTTTGAAGCGACTGTGATGAAAAGCAAGACTAACATCGTCAGCCAAATAATGGCCGTCGAAGAAACGGGAAGTGAACCACCAAACGTTTCCCACGGCACCGTTAAGTATAACAAGGAGATTAAACCAACAGCCGCTGTTAATTTATACTTCGTGAAGCCGTTCATTTGCATATATTCACGATAGCCGATAATTGACAGTAACACGATTAACCCCGTATACCAATAACTACCTAGTACTAATAACGTAATGAATACGAGCCCGGCAATGACTCCCGTGACGATCCTTTGCTTCAAGATGAATCCCCCTAGATGAACACGCGCCGGAAGCATACGAAGTGATTAGATACCTCCGTATCTTCTCCCGCGGCGCTGATATTCTGCAATTGCTTGCATAAATAATGATTCCGTGAATTCCGGCCAGTACGCCTCCGTAAACCAAAGCTCCGAATATGCTAATTGCCAAAGAAGAAAGTTGCTTAGTCTAAGCTCACCACTAGTTCGAATTAACAAGTCTGGATCTGGTAAATCCGAAGTTAACATATAGGAAGAAAAACTTGCCTCATCCAAATCTTCGATTTGTAGTTTGCCATTTTGAACATCACGAATCATATCCTGAACACCAGCGATCATTTCTTTACGTCCACCATAATTTAAGGCAAAGTTCAGAATGAGGCCTGTATTATCTTTCGTCCGTTCGATAGCTCCCTCAATGGCTTTGAGTGTGTAGTCAGGTAAGCCTTCTTTCCAACCAGTCATTCGGATTCGAACATTGTTTTCGATCAGCTCTTCAATTTCTAAAGGAAAAAATTCTTGAGGAAGTTTCATCAGAAATTCAACTTCTTCCTTCGGTCTTTTCCAATTTTCCGTTGAAAAAGCATACATCGTTAACACTTTAACACCGATCTCATTTGCAGCCATCGTAATTTTCTTAACATTTTTCATCCCGGAATGATGCCCTGCTACACGAGGCAAGCCTCTTTGCTTAGCCCAACGACCGTTTCCGTCCATAATAATAGCGACATGTGCTGGCACTTTATCTAATTCGATAGCTGGTATAGCTGAAGAAACAGACTTAACATTAATTCCTAACCATTTCTTAATTAGCTTGAGCACAGTTGTTCCTCCCAACTAGGGAAAGATGAAAAACCCCCAGCGAATACCCGGGGGCATATCTATCTTATACTTCCATGATTTCTTTTTCTTTAGCAGCCAAAACTTTCTCAACTTCAGCTACGAATTTATCCGTGAACTTTTGGATATCTTCTTGATGTTTACGGGATTCGTCTTCGGAAATCCCTGCTTTTTCTAACTTTTTGATCTCATCGTTTGCATCACGACGAATGTTACGAATAGCGATCTTTGCTTCCTCGCCAAATTTCTTCGTCATTTTCACAAGGTCGCTACGACGCTCTTCTGTAAGAGCAGGAATGACAATTCGAATAACCAAGCCGTCATTAGATGGCGTTAATCCCAAATCTGACTTCATAATCGCTTTCTCAATCGACGTCATTGAACTTTTGTCCCATGGTTGAATGAGTAAAGTGCGTGAATCCGGTGTTGTTAAATTCGCAAGTTGATTCACAGGTGTCATCGCTCCGTAATATTCCACTTGGATGCGATCTAATAAAGATGGTGTAGCGCGACCTGCACGAAGCGAAGTTAAATCTCTTCTCAAGGCGCCAATGGCTTTATCCATCCGATCTTCTGCATTCTTTTTTACTGATTGTGGCATGGTTTAGACACTCCCTTTAACTGTAGTCCCTATTTTCTCGCCAAGGACCACGCGTTTTATATTCCCTTTTTCTGTGATATTGAACACCACTAACGGGATGTTATTATCCATACAAAGGGAAGATGCGGTGGAATCCATGACACCAAGATTGTTGCTGATAACTTCCATATAGGTTAACGTCTCGAATTTCTTCGCTGTTGGATCTTTGAATGGATCTGCCGAATATACGCCATCCACTTTATTTTTGGCCATGAGAATAACTTCTGCTTCAATTTCAGCTGCTCTTAAAGCTGCCGTTGTATCCGTTGAGAAGTATGGATTCCCAGTCCCAGCCGCGAAGATAACAACTCTACCTTTCTCAAGGTGACGCATTGCTCTTCTACGGATGTATGGTTCAGCCACTTGCTGCATAGTAATTGAAGATTGGACTCTCGTAGGCACATCCAGATTCTCAAGCGCATCCTGCAGAGCCAATGAATTCATGACTGTTGCAAGCATACCCATGTAATCGGCTGTCGCACGATCCATACCCTTCTCACTGCCTGCAATACCACGCCAAATGTTTCCACCGCCTACAACGATAGCGACTTCTACATTTAATTCCACAACATCTTTTACCTGTTGGGCAATGGAAGTAATCACTTCCGAATCAATGCCATAACCCTGCTGTCCTGCCAAAGCTTCGCCGCTCAATTTTAGCACTATTCTTTTATAAAAAGGTTGACCCAACTTGTATAACCTCCGTTTCAATGCTTGAAAAGATCTCTCTTATGGGCTAAAAAAGAAGGAACACCAAGTGTTCCATCTTTTTTAAATGCCTATTATAGTTTAACTTGGGACATAACTTCTTCCGCAAAGTTCTCTTGTTTTTTCTCAAGACCTTCACCAAGGCCGAAACGTACGAAACGACGAATGGAGATGTTCTCACCGATTGCAGCGATTTTCTCGTTCAATAATTGGTCAATCGTTTTATCTGGATCTTTAACGAATTGTTGCTCCATCAAGCAGAACTCTTCGTAGTATTTACCAATTCGACCTTCAACCATTTTGTCGATGATTTTCTCTGGTTTGCCTTCATTCAAAGCTTGGTTACGAAGAATTTCTTTTTCTTTCTCCAAAGCTTCTGTTGGCACTTCTTCGCGACGTACATAAGTCGGGTTAGCCGCTGCGATATGCATAGCGATGTCTCTGCAGAATGTACGGAATTGCTCTGTTTTACCAACGAAGTCAGTTTCACAGTTGATCTCAACAAGTACGCCTACTTTACCGCCAGCGTGAATGTAAGATTCTACAGCGCCTTCTGTAGCAATACGGCCTGCTTTGTTAGCTGCAGCAGAAAGACCTTTCTCGCGAAGCAATTCGCCTGCTTTGGTGATATCACCGTTTGCTTCTTCAAGCGCTTTCTTACAATCCAACATACCTGCGCCTGTTTTTTCACGTAACTCTTTCACTTGTGCTGCTGTAACTGCCATTGAAAGAAACCTCCCGATAGTTGTTATTGGTATGTAATACCTATTGATTCTTTAAAAAAAGGGTGGTGACAGGCTGTTACACCTTCCAACCACCCTTTTCACATTCCTATAGATTAAGCTGTTGTTTGCTCGCCTTGGTGTGCTTCGATAACTGCATCAGCAATTTTAGCTGTTAATAATTTAACGGCACGAATCGCATCATCGTTACCTGGAATCACGTAATCAATTTCGTCCGGATCGCAGTTTGTATCAACGATACCAACGATTGGGATACCCAATTTGCGAGCTTCCGCAACAGCAATACGCTCTTTGCGTGGGTCGATAATGAAAAGTGCGCTAGGCAGACCTTTCATGTTCTTGATTCCGCCCAAGAATTTCTCAAGACGATCTTTCTCTTTACGGAGAATGATAACTTCTTTCTTAGGAAGAACTTCGAAAGTGCCGTCCTCTTCCCATCTTTCAAGAGTTTTCAAACGGTCAATACGTTTTTGAATTGTTTGGAAGTTTGTAAGCGTACCACCCAACCAACGTTGGTTGATGAAGTACATTCCGCAACGTTCTGCTTCTTCAGCAACGGAATCTTGAGCTTGTTTTTTCGTTCCTACGAAAAGAATCGTACCATTATCTTCAGAAACGGATTTAACAAAGTTGTAAGCTTCTTCAACTTTTTTAACCGTTTTTTGTAGATCGATAATGTAAATACCGTTTCTTTCTGTAAAGATGTATTTGTCCATTTTCGGGTTCCAACGACGTGTTTGGTGACCGAAATGTACGCCAGCTTCTAAAAGCTGTTTCATGGAGATAACTGCCATCCCCAATCCCTCCTCTAAAATGGTTTATTTGGTATCCGCCGCCTATCGCATCTTTGCATAAAACTTACCGAAGTAAGCACCATTATGCAAATTGACGGGCGTGAGTTTTTAACACCGTGAATAAATATACCACAACTGAAAAGCCTATGCAACCCTTTGTCATGTTAGTCATTTAAGCCCTACTAATGCATGTTAATGTATAGAAACAACAAAAACAGACCTCATGATAAAGATCCATTTGTCGGACTATCTATTGAACTGTAATTAAATTGGTCACGACTTTGGGGATTTCCGTAACACCTTCAAAAACATGGTAACCGATTTGAATTTTGGTGCTGCCACCTTGTTTATCAAGCTCCGTAATAAAAGCTTTACGATCGGTTATGATGCCCGATTTCACGAGAAGTTCGCTAACAGCTGTTGCATCAAGATTTGGTTGTACATAAATAATTATTTTTGGAGTAACTTCAGGTGTATTTACTTTGGGCTTGTCCTGAGGTTTACCAGCCGCCAATTTGTCTGTTTCTTCTTTGACCTTTTTCAACACCGTTTCATCTAGCTCAGTTTGCGTAAATACCTTTGTATTCTTATCGAATACTTGGTAGTATTTCGCAGCTTCAACCTTTAACTTCTGAGGATCCATCTCATCCAATGCAAGGCCCGTTTGACCAGGCGCGCTGGCGCGAACAGACATCAATTGCAGAAGTATGGCTCCTACAATAATTCCAGTCCCAATTCCAAAAACGTACGACCTATTTTTAAACACGGGTCATTTCCTCCTGTCTGGATAATTGAAGGATTAGGCTGACCTCGCCTTTATTCATGCCTAGCTTTTTAGCAATGGCTTCGACGCCTTTTCCTTGATCATACAACGAAAATAGCTCTTTGTATCTGCTCTTCATACTCAATCCCGTGTATATGGGTTCTTCCACTACGGACTCTATAGTAGGCGCAACTAGCTCAGACGCAGTTACTTGAACAGAATGGGCTGGATTACTAACAGGTATTTCAGATATAACAGCATTTTGAAGACCAGAAAGCACGTCAGTTGCCGCATTTGTTCTTTGATTCAATTGATGATTGACATGTACTTTCGTTAATTCTTGCGACAGTTCATGTTTTTGCTTTTCCAATGATTCCAGTCTGCCTGCAAGCTTAGCAAGCTCTATCTCGTAATCTTGTTTCGTTTTAGAGAACAGATTGAGCAGCGTTTGATTTTGTTCATCCATCTCCGCAGCGAAATGCTCGATGGTTTCTTCGATTTCTTGGACTACGTTCATCTTAGTGGACGCGGCCGCTTGCTCTTTAGGTAGGAAACGCGCATAGACAATTAAGATAAGACCTAGTAGTACGACATACATCCACGGCTGCATAGCCATTGGGTTCACCTTTTTCTATATATGAGATAACTTGTTATAAGGATAAATCAATATGATGCCCTTTATATGGATGATCTGGCTGATGGCTGCCTTCAGGGGAAGCGGAATCTGTCTTCCCTTTGTTCGCAGCCTTACCTTTATTAGACTGTTGACGTTTATCGCCATGATCCTTCATATCTGTACGAACGCTCTCTTCAAGCTTGCTGCTGCGATGGCGATCCTTCTCCGTTAATTGGACGGCTTGATTCTCCAAGATCGTTTCGTCCTGCCGCGGTTTTTGCATAAGCTGATTTTGACGGATGCCCGCTTCATCGTTTTTGTGTACGGCGAACTGTAAATCGATGGCTTTAAAACTCATCGCTTACCCTCTCCCTCACTCACACATTGGCACTCATAGAAATATCGCCATCACTTAAACGAAATGTCATACGGCTTGTTGGATCTTTGACAAATTTCGTATATCGGCCAATGACAATCTTCGTTCCCCCGTACATTGTAGACAATACTTCTACTTTTGCTTTATCGGAATCTTCTAACGATTTCTCAATCTCAAGAATACGTTCTTTGATGATATTTTGCTCTTCTAAAGCTTGCTTTTTCGTATGAGTCAACTTAATTCGCATGGCCACTTTGTCTGGGCTAAGTTGACCTGCCGCTGCTAATTGATTTAATAGCGTAAGCGCTTTATCCGTTTTATCCATATTTTCCATGTATACTTTAAGTTGATTGCGTAGATCAATCATTTCATTCCGAAGCTCTGGAAGTACGCCAACTTCAACAACTGTAGCCGTAGACATCGAATTCCCTATCGTCCTCGCAGTAACTCGCTCACCAGCTTGAATGGTGCCTCCGACTATGAGTCCTTTGGAACCATTACAATTTACAGCCTTGCCTGCTCTAATTGTTGAATGCATGATACTCTGAGAAACCGTTAATTCTCCCGCGACTTCAACAATAGCATCTTGAATGAAGGAACTTTTAACATTCTTACCCGCTTTGACATGTGCTTTATTCTGCCCTACAATGCCTGCACTAATTTCAATAGAACCCTTCGCTTCAAGTTCTGCGGCTTCCACGCCACCAGTGACACGAATATCCCCAGCTGCACGGATTTTAAAACCAGGAAGAACATTTCCTCGAATAACCACTGTACCGATAAAATCAATATTCCCAATATTATAATCAACATTTCCATTCACTTCATAGACAGGAAACACATTAATTTTGTCACGATCAGTTCTTACCACCATGCCATCAATTGTAGAATAAAGGCTCATTTGTTCAGCATCTGTTACCACATTCTTACCTAATTTAAATCTAGCTTCTTTCCCCGCTTTAGCAAAAAGAGTCTCTCCTGTAACAGCTCTGCCTGGTGTGCCTTCCGTTGCCAGAAAACGCTGTCCAATAAGCTGTCCTTTTCTAACATTATGAAGCGACACAACTTCTTTATAATTTACCCTGCCGTCATCCAGCTCTTGCGGTTTTTTTTCATCCTCATCAAAATCAAAAATAAATTTATTTGATTATCCAACTAGCTCAGGATAGGTAATCGTCGTAGACGATAGGCAACAATGAACTAACCTATTGAATAACTCGCTTTTGACCTCA
>NZ_AUGY01000026.1 GCF_000422905.1 Paenibacillus alginolyticus DSM 5050 = NBRC 15375 | reverse complement strand
CTCTTTCAAGTGATTGCTGCAAGTTACGAACGACGAAGCCTCATCATTACGACCAATCTCGAATTCTCCAAGTGGGGAGGCATCTTCACCGACGACCAGATGGCTGCGGCGATGATTGACCGTCTTGCTCATCACGGACAGCTCATTGTTTTTGAAGGAGAAAGTTACCGCCTTAAGCACGCATTAATGCGTCAAAAGTGACCGATTAACTGGAAATTCCACAGGGAATTTCATGATAAAACCAGGGAATTCCTGATGATAAAACCAGGGAAAAACCGATGATTATACCAGGGAAAAGCTGTTGATAAAACCAGGGAATTTCACTTGACAAAACACAATACCAGCCATTTATTGCAACCCAGATCAAATCAAACAGGTTTTAATTAATATTTTAAAAAATGGCATCGAGTCAATGCCTAATGGGGGAATCATTCAAATCGCTATCCGAAATGCCACGAATCAAGGTGTGCTGATACGAATTGAAGATCAGGGGATTGGCATTTCTGGAGAGAGGTTATCCCAGTTGGGTGAGCCGTTTTATACGACAAAAGTGAATGGAACGGGTCTAGGGCTTATGGTTTGTAAACGGATTATCGAAGGACATGGAGGCAAATTATTAATTCAAAGCAAAATTAATGAGGGTACTACGGTGGAAATCGAATTGCCTAAAAACGAAAAACCGACTCAACCGCATTAACTGCGCGAAGAGCCGGTTTTATTTTTCCTGATTCAGCATAGAATTCATTAGTAAGCTTTAGACTGACTCGACAGCTTCCTCCGCCTGTCCAGCAGCTGGTTCAACCACCGCGTCAAGCTTCTGCATGCCAAGTATGGTGACAAGAATGGTTTCTGGATCACTTAACACTTCAATATGCTTGGGAACTTCAAGATCAGCAACGGTGATATGTTCGCCGATACTTAGCTTACTAATATCAATGGCGAGATATTCGGGCAGCTTTTTCGGCATACAGCGGATCATGACCTCATGTGTTTCTATTTGAAGAATACCGCCTTCCTTGGTACCCTTAGCTTCCCCCGTGAAATGGACGGGAATTGATGTATCAAGCTGTTCTTTCATATTAATTTGAAGAAAATCAATATGCAGCAATTGACCCGTCAGGCAATCCTTCTGGACTTGATGGACGATGACCGGTTGTTTGGCTTTGGACGGCAGAGTAACATTCAGGATGGCACGCGGATTGCGTTTCAGTGATGCGCGGATTTCTTTTTCCGGGACAGTGACTTGTTCGGAATCCATACGCGAGCTATACACGACAGCAGGAATATGCCCCTCAGCTCGTAGTTTCTTTACAGGACCTGATCTTTCGGATAGTAAAATCGTTGTAGTCATGTGTTGCACCTCCGTAGCATTTGTAAGAGCGGCTCTAAGCTCTATTGCGTATTTACCCGATAAATAGTCCTTTGAAACAGGAAAGAATCAGGAAAATTTTTCGTTTTGGGCTTCTTTATCTTCTCATTTGATAGTAAAATAGAGGACAAGAGGAGGTTTGATAAATGATGAGTACACTGAAGAGTTTCACTGATGCAGATCAACAAATATCGTTGGAGTTAAGAGATGATCATTTAACTGTGCTTCGTTTCTACGGTGAAACATCCATTTACCCGTTCAAAAATATTTCTCTTGCCTCTGAGCCTATTCCTGAATATCCACTCAATCGTGTGGCTTTAACGGTTATTGATTTCAACACTGGTGTAACCGATTTCAAATTTTCATCTAGTAAAAATGATTTTGAGATATTCGTCCAAAAACTGATCGAAATTCATAGTGAATTTATTCCAAACCACTAGTTTTATCGGTAATAGTTGAAGCTGCTAAGGACAGACGATCCAATCGTTCTGTCCTTTTTGTATGTGCGTTTGCAAGCACATTATTGTCTCATCCGCGCCCAAAAAAAAGGGAGTTTGTCGTAATTTGTAGAATATATACACCTAAACGTGATACATAGTCTCAACCAAAGAGAGGGCTTGCCACATGCAATGGATTCGGAACGCTAAAATAAATTACAAGCTGATTATTATGATTGCACTACCTATGTTGGGGTTGTTATATTTCTCTTCCAATGCCATTTATGGAAAAGTGAAAGATCTGTCTGAATTGAACAAGCTGCAAACACTGGTTACAACGGAAATCTACATCAATGATCTGATTCATGAGTTTCAGAAAGAGCGCAGCTTATTATCAGGTTACTTTGAAGATAAAACAGTTACACGTCAACTCGTTGATCAACGTAAGCTAACCGAAGAGAAAACAAATGCATTTCGGGAGCAATTAAAGTCACTGAACACATCCGTTTTGGGAGATAAGTTTAAGAAAAGTGCAAATAATGTGGTAAGCAAGCTAGACCAAATTGTGATTCTTAGAACACAACTGGATCAGGGGAAAGCCAATGAGAGCGAAATACTTTCCTTCTATTTGGATACGACAAACAGTCTCTTTGATATGATGCAAAGCACGAACGAAATTAGCTCAAATAAACAAATTTCAAACATGCTTAATTCCTATATTTTGTTTTCCAAAAGTAAGTTTGCAACGAGCAGAGAGCGCGCAGTATTATTTCATGTATTCTCTGCGAATCGTGCGGATTTAAATGATATTGAACAGATCGGTGTGTTAGAGAACGAACAATTGCTTTACTATAAGGAATTCAAATTATTAGCAACAGAAGATGCACAACAACTCTATCAAAAAATGGTGAAAGGACAAGTTGTTAATGAGGTCGATCGTCTTGTTCAACTAGTCCAAAAAGCAGAACCTGGGAAAAATCTTGGGGTGGATTCACAGCAATGGTACAACGTAGCGACACAAGAATTAGATATTCTTAAAGAGGTTGAGGATGGACTTTCAAATGAATTAACTCAAAGTATGGAAACAATCAAAAAGAGTACCACGCAATCGTTGATTGGTGTAGTCATATTTAACGTCATTATTCTCATCCTCTCCTTCTTGGTCATCGTTTTGATTTCCAGAATGCTTTTATCTCAAATCCGGCTGCTTAAGAGATCGACGGAACTCATTCTGACTGGCGTCACAGATATTCATCTGGAGATTCAATCGAAGGATGAATTTGGCGAGCTGATGGGAGCCTTCAATCACATGGTTGCGAGCTTTAAAGAGGTCATTACTCAGGCGGATCGCATCTCATTAGGTGAATATGAGCAGACGATTGTTCCTCGTTCAGATGAAGACCAGCTAAGTGTGGCATTAATTCGTATGCTGACTTCATTAAAAGAAACAACCGCCGAAAATGAGCGGCAATTCTGGTTAAAAACGCAGTTAGCTCGTTTGACGGGGCTTGCACAAGGCGTTGCAAGTGTACAGCAGCTAGTGGGCATGCTTATATCTGAAATATCGACTCTTGTCGGAGCAGGCCAAGGCATTATCTATTTGAAAGAGATGCAATCAAATGAAAATCAATCCAGTGAGTTTGTCCTGCTTGGCAGCTATGCTTTTAAAGAACGAAAGAACGTAACGAATCGGGTTCGACCTGGTGAAGGTCTAGTGGGTCAATGTATTCTTGAGAAAAAGCCTATCTTGTTATCGAATGTGCCAAGCGATTATATACATATACAATCAGGTCTCGGGGAATCGAAACCGTTCCAAATCTTCGTTCTTCCGATCCTCTTCGAGGAGGAAGTGTTGGCTGTTATAGAGCTTGCCGCTTTCAAACCATTTACAGAGATTGAGCACGATTTACTGGAGCAATTATCCGATACACTAGGCGTTGTCATTCAAGCCGCTATCAGCCGTCAGATAACGGAAGCGTTACTGCGTGAATCACAGCTGTTAACGGAAGAACTTCAAACGCAGCAGGAAGAATTACGCACAGCTAATGAAGAACTGGAAGAGCAGACGCTGATGCTGAAGCAATCCGAAGAAAAGATGCGAATCCAAAGTGAGGAGCTTCAGGCCATTAATGAGGAGCTTGAAGAAAAAACCAACTATTTGGAAGTACAAAAAGCCGACATCGAGAAGCAAAATGCTTTTATTCAATTATCGAAGCAGGACTTAGAAGAAAAAGCGAAAGAGTTGGAGCAAGCGAGTCAGTACAAATCAGAGTTTTTGGCCAATATGTCACACGAACTCCGGACTCCGCTTAACAGCTTGCTGATTCTATCTAAATCATTATCCTCGAATGAAGATGGCAATTTAACGGAAGATCAAATCGAGTCAGCTAAGATTATTCATAGCGGCGGCTTGGATTTATTGACGTTAATTAACGATATTTTGGATTTATCCAAAGTGGAAGCGGGCAAATTGGACATCCAAATGGAAGAAGTGAGGCTGGACGATTTACTCCAGTCACTCCGTTACCAATTTAACCCAGTTGCCAAAGAAAAGGGCCTTTCGTTTATTTTAAAACTTGACGATCTAACCCTGGAATTCATAACGACAGATGGTCAGCGTACAGAACAAATCCTGAAAAACCTTTTATCCAATGCCTTTAAGTTTACAGCTTCTGGTCATGTGACGGTTGAGATCGCAAGGGCTGGAAAAAGAACGGCTTTCCAAAATAACCATCTGGAAGAAAATGGGGCTCTTGCGTTAACGGTAACTGATACGGGGATAGGAATTCCTCCAAGTAAACAGCAAGCCATATTCGAAGCCTTTCAGCAGGCGGATGGCACGACGAGTCGCAAATATGGAGGAACGGGCTTGGGTTTAACCATTTCTAGAGAGTTGGCTAAGCTATTGGGCGGCGAAATTCATATGCAAAGTTCCGAGGGGAAAGGCAGCAGTTTTACCCTTTATCTCCCGCTAGATGGAACCGCTAATGCCGAAATGACAGAGCCAAAGGTAGTGTCTTCTAAAGATGAGGTTGCTGCAGTCGATTCTCTACAGATTTCAAGTGAATTGTTGGTTGCAAGCACGATTGAGGATCATCTTTTAACGGCTCAGCAGGCGAAAACGTTCTTACCTGATGATCGGGAACACCTTAAGAATAGTGTGCAAGACAAGGTTATTTTGATCGTGGAAGATGATCCGTCATTTGCCAAAATTCTTATGGACATGGCTTACAAAAAGGGGTTCAAGTGCCTTGCAGCGGGAGATGGCTTCAGTGCCCTTCAATTAGCCAAGCAGTATATTCCAAGCGCGATTCTATTGGATTTGGGGCTTCCAGATATGGACGGCCTGAAGGTCCTTGATCATTTGAAGTATCACAACGAAACACGTCACATTCCTGTGCACATTATTTCAGGTCGAGATAAGAGCTCGGACTCCTTGAAACGAGGGGCCATCGGCTATTTGTCCAAACCGATTCAAGCGGAAGACATTGATGTTGTTTTTAACAAAATTGAACATAAGCTGCAAGAGCGCATCCAACAGGTCTTAGTGGTGGAGGATGATTTGAATAACCAAAAGGCTATTCATGAACTGCTCAAGCACAAGAAGGTTGATATTCATAGTGTTTCTAAGGGTATAGAAGCTCTGCAGCTTTTGAGATCACAGCCTTTTGATTGTGTAATTCTGGATTTGACATTGCCGGATATGACTGGCTTTGAACTGCTGCAGCAGTTAGTTGTGGATTCAGAGGGCTCCATACCGCCGATCATTATTAATACTGGAAAAGAGCTCACACAGGAAGAATATAAGGAACTAAACCAGTTTACGGACAGCATTGTGATTAAAGGCGCGAATTCACCGGATCGCTTGCTGGATGAGGTTTCTCTATTCCTTCACAGCGTTCATAAATCTCTTCCGCAAGCGCATAAAGAAATGATTCGGATGGTGCGTGATTCGGATGAAACCTTGAAGGGACGCAAAGTTTTGCTGGTGGATGATGACCTCCGCAACACGTTTGCCCTATCCAAAATATTAAGAAAACACGGCTTGGATGTCGTGATGGCGGATAATGGGAAGCTGGCTTTGGATAAACTGGAAATTGAATCCGGGATCGAGCTCGTCATTATGGACATTATGATGCCGGTGATGGACGGTTATGAAGCCATAGGTCATATCCGTACCATGCCGAAGTTCCAGTCCCTCCCGATTATCGCTTTAACCGCAAAGGCCATGACGGGTGACCGTGAAAAATGTATAGAGAGGGGAGCCAATGATTATATGACGAAACCGGTAGATACGGATAAATTATTATCATTAATCAGGGTTTGGCTCTTACGATAATAAATGCCTGAAAAACTCGCCGAAAAGATTGAAGTCGATCTTGTATTGGAAGCTATTTATCAGCGGCATGGATATGATTTCCGTAATTATGCCCGCTCATCTTTAATGAGAAGATTGCACTATGTCAGGCAGAAATCAAGTCTTGAGCGACTGTCTGACATGATTCCTTTGGTGCTCTATGATAAAGTGTTTGCCAATCAATTATTGCTGGATATATCGGTAACTGTCACTGAAATGTTTCGGGATCCTGAGTTCTTTGTGGAGCTGCGCAGTCTCGTGATTCCCTTGCTTAAGACGTATCCGTTTGTGAAAATATGGCATGCCGGATGCGCAACTGGGGAAGAAGTTTACTCGATGGCTATTTTACTAGAAGAAGAAGGCTTCTATGATCGTGTTCAGATATACGCGACGGATATGAATCAAGAATCACTAACTACGGCGGAAGAAGGGATTTACCCGATCGAAAGTATCCGGAATTTCACTAAAAATTATCAAAAAAGCGGAGGTAAATCCTCCTTCTCGGATTACTACCATGCCAAATATCAGATGGGCAAAATGAAGGAAGCTTTGAAAAGAAACATCGTGTTCTCGCAGCATAATTTGGCAACGGATAACGCCTTTGGTGAAATGCATCTCATCATTTGCCGGAATGTGCTCATTTACTTTGATAAGCAATTGCAAAATCAAGTCTATCAGCTTTTCAACCAAAGTCTCGTTCCACGCGGCTTCTTATGTCTCGGCAGTAAGGAATCTATCGAATTTTCAGTGATTCAGTCTCAGTATGAAGCACTCTCCTCGAAGTGGAGAATTTTTAGGAAGCAGCTGCCCGTGTAAGTAAGTTATGGAGGGGGACTAGAGTCCATGCGCCCATTGGAAGTTGTTGTTATGGGGGTATCGGCAGGCGGGCTTAAGGCACTTTCGCGTCTATTATCCTATCTCCCTTCTGACTACAAATTACCGATTATCATCGTACAGCATATCTTGGAGAGCAGCGACAGCTATTTAGCTGAATATTTAAATACACAAGTGGCTATCCACGTCAAAGAAGCGGTAGATAAAGAGGCTATTCAGCCGAATCACGTTTATCTCGCACCACCAGGTTATCATTTGCTAATTGAAGATGACCGCTCGTTAAGCCTATCCATTGATCCTAAAGTCAATTATTCGCGTCCTTCGATTGACGTTTTGTTTGATAGCGCAGCGTTTGCCTTCCAAGAGGGTTGTGTAGGCGTTGTCTTAACAGGAGCCAACCGAGATGGCAGTGCCGGACTCCTGACGATCAAGGAGAGTGGAGGCATAACGATTGTGCAGGACCCTGAAACAGCAGAATTCCCTGTCATGCCACAAGCAGCTGTAGATACAGTAAAGGTTGATTATATTTTGTCCTTAGAAGACATAGGAAAGTATCTGAGACAATTGCATGATCTCGAACAAATCCATCATTTTAAGGATTAGGAGGGCCTATATGGATACTCAGAAAAATAGGCATCAGGCGCCGAAAATTTTAGTCGTTGATGATCGAAAAGAAAATTTATTCGCTATGCAGAAAATTCTGCAAGTGCTCCATTGCGAGGTATATGTCGTCCAATCAGGCAATGAAGCCTTATCTTATACTCTGCGCCATGACTTTGCGCTTATTTTACTTGATGTAAATATGCCGGAAATGGATGGCTTTGAGCTTGCGGAGCTGCTGCGAAGCAACGAGGAAACGAAGCATATTCCCATCATTTTTGTGACGGCCAGTAATAAAGAGGATCAGAGTGTATTCAAAGGATATGAGAGCGGCGCTGTGGATTACTTGTTCAAGCCAGTCAATGCCGATATTCTGCTCAGTAAAGTGAAAATATTTCTAGAGCTCAATCGAAGAAATAAAGAGCTGGAGGCCATTCAATCGGAGCTTGAGCGCAGTAACGAGAGCCTAAGGGAGTTCGCGCAGGTCGTTTCGCATGATTTGAAAAATCCGCTGAATGTGATTACAGGGTTGAGCGAGCTGCTTATAGCTAGACATAGTGCGGATATGTCACCAAAAGGCAAAGAATACATGAATCAAATTTCAGCGACCGCTGAGCGGATGAACCACTTGATCACGGATTTGCTCTCGTATGCCCAGTTAAATGCGAAATCGGCTGCTTTTGGAAATGTAGATTTGAATGACGTCGTGACGAACGTGATTTCGGATCTAAGCAGCACAATCGAACAAAATGAAGGACAAATCCTCATGCAAGACAGGCTTCCAATTATTCAAGCGGATGCTACGCAAATGTACCAGCTGTTTCAAAATCTTATCGCAAACGGACTAAAGTATCGTAGGAAGGAACAATCGCCGATTATTCAGATTTCCTTATTGGAAGGAAATGAACCGGATACCTTCGTCATTCACATCCAAGATAATGGCATTGGTATGGAAAAAGAGGACATCCCGTCTATTTTCACTCCCTTCAAACGGCTGGACAATGCCAAAGCCTACGAAGGTACCGGTCTAGGACTTGCCACCGTGCAGAAAATCATCGAGAGGCACGATGGCCTCATGGAAGTGGAAAGCAAGCTCGGTGAGGGCACAACTTTTCGTGTGTATCTGCCGATTTCTCAAGGTTTTTAAAATAAAGCAGTCCGTCATGTGAATCCATTGGTTTAACTCAGGGGTTTTCAAATGCTTTTCTATGGGGAACACATCCAAACCAACACACATCCAAACCAACACATCCAAACCGCCGCGGCGGTTTTTTAGCTCGTAAGTTGTTTGTTCTCCATATAGGTCTCGATAATATCGAGAAGAGACTTATTTTTGATCGGTTTGCTCAAATAATCATCCATGCCTGCAGCGAGGCAGCTTTCGCGATCTTCTTTTAAGGCGTTGGCCGTTACAGCGACGATCAGGGGACATCGTTCTGGTGGGAGTGATTGTTTAATGATTGCGGTAGCATCTAATCCATTAATGATCGGCATGTGGAGGTCCATAAAGATAATATCAAAACGGTCTCTTAATGCGCACTTCACGGCTTCTTCTCCGTTAGCAGCAACTGTGATGAGATGCCCCTGTTTCTCAAGCATTTTAATTAAAACAAATTGATTGATGGCATTGTCTTCGGCGATAAGTATGTGCAGGGAAGCATGCGCTCTACCTTCATTTGTATGACCCTGGTATTCATTTGAATGATGATCCTCTTTGAGACAAAGTGTGAAGATGATCGTAGTACCTGGGTCGTCGGCAGGCTCTACCCAAATATCGCCTCCCATGAGTCGAACGAGCTTTTTAGTAATCGCCAAGCCAAGCCCTGTACCCTCATATTTGCGAGTCATCACATGATCGACTTGATTGAAAGGCTCAAAGATATAGCTTCTTTTATCAGCTGGAATGCCGATCCCGCTATCTTTCACAATGAATTCCAGTTGTATGATGTGATCTTCTTGTACACGTTTATTGACGTGCACGGAGATCCCGCCGAATGGTGTAAACTTGATCGCATTGCCAACCAAATTGATAAGTACCTGCTTCAACCGTTCCGAATCACCAACCAAAGAGTGGGGGACATTGGGATCTACTGTAAATGTCGTGGATAACTGCTTTTCATCCGCTTTGGTCGATAAAATATGAAACGTTTCAGAGATCGTATCTCGTATATTGAAAGGGAAATCGTGTAATTCTGTTTTACCGGATTCGATTTTGGAGAAGTCTAAAATATCATTAATGATACGAAGCAGCGTTTCACCGCTCTTATGAATAATCTCGACGTACGCTTTTTGTTCTTCGTCTAACGTTGTCGTTTGCAGTAGAAGATCCGTCATTCCAATAACACCATTCATCGGCGTCCGAATCTCATGGCTCATCATCGCCAGAAACTCACTCTTCGCTTTATTCGTATTCTCAGCTGTTTCCTTCTCAATCATTAGTTTCTTCTGCTCAGTCATGTCCTTGGCTATGATATAGAACCCAACATTCATTTCGTTCATGATGATGGGAGCAATCGTCGTCAGTACTTCAACAATATGACCGTTTATTTGGCGGATATGGTCAATCTTCTTTTCCATGGAAGCATCTAATAGGGAGTCGTTAAGGATTTGTTTCACATTGTTTTTGCCGACAAATCTGGAAAAAGGCATTCCAACGAAGTCATTGTTGTAAAAGCCTAACAACTCCTGTGCCCGCGTATTGCCATTGACAATAATTCCGTCCAAATCAAGCGAAATGACGGCATCATGCGTATGCATTTTCAGAGGGGTATACCGATCAATAGACTCTTGAAGCTTTTGTTCCACGGACTTGAGTTGTGAAATATCCGTCAAATGAACGATACCATAAAGAGGGTGCCCGGTTTGAGTATCGCAAACGAATGTGAGTTGGACGGATGTCCAGATGATGTCGCCATTCTTGTGCAAATATCGGATCTCCATGGTAAAAGAAGCAGCAAGACGATCTATCAAGTTTTGAACTTGATCCGAGTAGGGGAGCCAATCTTCAGGATAGGTGATTTCACGAATGTTAAGCTTCTCGAGCTCATCTGCCGAATATCCAAGTATCGAGCCATATGCGGGATTCACTTTCAGTAGGGACCCGTTTAACGATAGACAGGCGATCCCATGAGGAGAGAATTGAACCATCTGCTCGAAGAAACAATGTTTATCGAGTTGTAAGCTGCTCATCATTAGCCCCCAATCATTTTACCCATATATACCCATTATAAGCTTTTTTTGAAACGAAAACGAATGTCAGAATGTCATGTAGGCAGTCGAACTAACGGAAATCTTCCGAAAGATTCTTTTTGCTGTATTGATTTCTGAAAACTTCAGGCGTCAAGCCGACGGATTTGCGAAATGTCGAAATGAAATGCGAAGCGTCGAGGAAGCCGGTCGCGTCAGCGATCTGTTTCACCGTTTGATTAGGCTTGGCAATCAGCAATTCTTTGGATTTCTGAAGGCGCAGCTGCAGTAAATATTGGTAAGGAGAGAGACCAAATGCTTTGCGGAACAATGTATTGACATGTTGAGAGCTTATGCCAAGCAACTGCGACATCCATCTGAGTCCTACATCGGAAGAGGCAAAGCTATGCTCGAGCTCCAACAATAGCGGCAGCAGACGCTCGTGACTTTGGGAGAGGGATGCGCTTCTATTCACGTTGCCGTGCTTTTTGAGCAGAGTCAGGAATTGATAGATTTCAAGTGAGCCATTCATGCCCGTGAAGTCATGGCTGTAGCGGTACTTTTCGTAATAGTACTCATGAATACTAGCGAGTGGAGTTTCCATGCCCCAGCTAATTGTAGTGGATAACGGTATCTCTAGAGCATAGACAATGGAGGCAGCGAGTGCGCCATCGAAGGTTAAATACCACGTCGACCACTTAGCGGCCGTGATGTTATATTCATGCGGGACGTCTGCAGGCAGGAGCATGCCTTGATTCTCACTCAGCTTGACGGATCCGTTTTCGAGGATGATCTCTCCGCTGCCTTCAATCGTTTGGAGCCAATGGAAGCAGGGATAGCCTTCTTCCCGTTTGTAAAATTGCTGCTCATTTTCATAACCGACTGTTTCCAGGATAAGAGGAAGCTTGCGATCGGTTTCAGTAATGACGAAAAATTTTCTGTAGTCGGTTGCCATCGAACTGAGATTCACTCTTTCATTTTTTGATATGTGATGCGTAGTATCTTATATTTTAAAAGAAATTATTGTCTTGTACAATAAGAAGGTAGTTGATGAAATTTATACAACCTATAGAAGTGAGGAATTCAACAGATGGCTAAAAAATTCGAATATACACCTCCAGTAAACGGCTACCCGGAATGGAATAATAATCCTCAAATTTTTCAATTGAACCGTATGGAAGCTCACGCTACGCTGATGCCTTTCAAGTCCGAAGAAGAAGCACTTGCGGGGATTCGTGAAGCATCCGATTCGTACCAGTCATTGAACGGAACTTGGAAGTTTCATTTTGCTGAGAATGCACAAGGCCGCCCGCAAGAGTTTTATAAGAGCGACTATGATTGCAGCAGTTGGGCGGACATCGCCGTGCCTTCCCATTGGCAGCTGCAGGGCTTCGATTTTCCACAATACACGAATATCATCTATCCTTGGGTGGGGCATGAAGATCTGAAGCCTCCATTTGCTCCGGTAAAATATAACCCCGTTGGCTCTTATTCTCGGAGCTTTACGGTCCCGGCAGCTTGGGCTAATCAACCCGTATACCTTAGCTTTCAAGGCGTAGAATCGGCTTTTTATGTGTGGGTAAACGGTGATTTGGTGGGCTTTAGTCAGGATTCGTTTACACCTGCGGATTTTGATATTACACCGTACTTGACAGAGGGCGAGAATAAGCTGGCTGTTGAGGTATACCGTTGGAGTGACGCTAGCTGGCTGGAGGATCAAGATTTCTGGCGGTTAAGCGGTATTTTCCGCGATGTGTATATGTATAGCACGCCAACAACACATATTTCAGATTTCAAGGTGCTAACACATCTGGATGATGCCTTCGAGAATGCAGAGCTGCGTATTCAAGCAAAAGTTACGAATTATGATGGACTTAGCAGCGGTACTCGCCGTGTTGAAGCTGTTTTATATGATAGTGAGTTGAAACCGCTGTGGAACAAACCCCTTTCCGTAGAAGTTAATGTAAGTGGCGCTGCTGAGCAAGAAGTTGAGCTCTCCATTCAGGTGGATCAGCCTGCAAAATGGAGCGCAGAGAAGCCAACGCTATATACGCTTGTTTTGAGCCTAAGAGATGAAGAAGGCTCGCTCCTGGAGACGGAAAGCTGCAAGGTTGGATTCCGTAAATTCGAAATCCAAGACGGTTTGATGAAGATTAATGGTGAGCGGATTGTGTTCAAAGGCGTTAATCGCCATGAATTTGATACGGATCGCGGCCGTTCTGTTGATAAGGCAAGTATGCTTGCTGATATTTTGCTCATGAAACAACATAATATCAACGCTGTTCGGACCTCGCATTATCCAAACGACCCGCACTGGTATGAGCTATGTGACCAATATGGGCTGTATGTGATTGATGAAACGAACCTCGAGACTCATGGCTCATGGACTTATGGATCAGAAGTTGAAGGAGATGCTGTACCGGGAAGTAAGCCGGAATGGACAGGAGCTGTCCTGGACCGGGCGAATTCGATGATGCAAAGAGATAAGAATCATCCTTCCATTGTCATTTGGTCGCTAGGCAATGAGTCATTTGGCGGCGATAACTTTATTAAAATGCACGACTTCTTGCGTGAAGCCGATCCTTCGAGAGTTGTCCATTATGAAGGAGTTACTCTCTTCCGCGCATCCGACGCGGCTTCGGATATTGAAAGTCAGATGTACAGCAGAATTGAGAAGATCGAAGAGTACGCTCAGCGTAACCCGAAGAAGCCGTTTATTCTGTGTGAATATAGCCATGCGATGGGGAATTCATGCGGTAATTTATTTAAGTATTGGGAGCTCTTTGACAAGTATCCGGTTCTCCAAGGCGGCTTTATTTGGGACTGGATCGATCAATCGATCCGAACAACAACACCAGAGGGTGTTACCTACCAAGCCTACGGCGGCGATTTCGGGGATACACCGAATGATGGCAATTTCTGCGGTAACGGATTAATTTTCGCTGATCGTACGCCATCACCAAAGATTTATGAAGTGAAGAAGTGCTACCAGAATGTGAAGATCGAAGCCGTCGATCTTGCTAATGGCCAAGTGAAAGTGACGAATCAATATTTATTTACGGATCTGAGTGAGTTTGATTGGACTTGGTCCATCGCACGTAATGGTGAGCCTGTAGGTGAAGCCAAGCGTGGACAATTTACTGTAAAGCCTGGAGAATCAGCTGTAATTGAGTTGGCTCTTGATCAACTGGAAACCATTTTCCCGAAAGATGAGTTCGTACTGACGATCAGTCTACAGCTGAAAGAAGATACGAATTGGGCGCAAAAAGGACATGAAATCGCTTGGGAGCAGTTCTTGCTTCCGGTAAGTAAAAAGGCTTGGTCTCCAACTGAACAGGCTGTCCAAGAATCCGCGGCGACCTTGTCTGCTTTAGAAGCTGTACAAATTGCATCAACAAAGGAAACAATTAGTCTCAAGGGAGGCAATTTCACTCTTCAATTCCATGCAGCAACAGGTGATATCACTTCTTATGTATACGAAGGAAGGGAGCTGTTCCTGACAGGCCCGGCACCTAATTTCTGGCGTGCCTATACGGACAATGATCGCGGCAACCAGCATCACATTCGCTGCGCGCCATGGCAAGAGGCGGGAAGTGGAAGAACGCTGTTATCTTTGACAGCTAAATCGATTGGCGATGGCCGCGCCGAGGTACACGTTCAATATGAACTAGCGACTAAGCCAAGTTCCGAGGTGCAATTGGTTTACACGGTATCGCCTAGCGGTGAAGTAGAAGTACGTATGGAGCTCGTGCCTGGAGCTCATTTACCTGAAATTCCGGAGATTGGCGTACTCTTCCAATTAGACCGATCCTTCCAGCAATTGAGTTGGTACGGCCGTGGTCCGCATGAGAACTATTGGGACCGTGCTACCGGAGCCAAACTGGCTTTATACAGCGGTACCGCCCAAGAGCAGTTCGTGCCTTATTTACGCCCGCAGGAGTGCGGTAATAAAACGGATGTGCGCTGGGCGACGCTGACAGATGCGAACGGGCGTGGACTCCGCATTACAGGACTGCCACTCGTTGAATTGAATGCTCTGCCGTATTTACCTTCCGAATTGGAAGCCCATGACCATACGTATAAGCTGCCAGCTAGTGACAAAGTCGTGCTTCGGGTGAATTATAAGCAGATGGGCGTCGGCGGGGATGACAGCTGGGGGGCAAGAACACACCCTGAGTTCACGCTGTATGCGAATCGTACCTATGCCTACTCATTCGCGTTTAAAGGAATCTAACGAATTGGAAATGAAAAGTGCCACTTCATCTACAGATTTGCTGTAGTTGAAGTGGCACTTTTTTAGTAGATAAGCCAGAAAGTATAAGTTTTATACTTTTGCTTCGCATCTACCTTGACAAACGCGCTCGTCCCTGAAGGACGACGGAGTCGTTTATCCTTGACTTAATGTGATATAGCTGCTTCCGTTTCTTGAGTTGGATCCAACTTCTCCTTGCTCATCGCGATCGCACAAATGAAGGCAAGAACAGCCGGAACTACCGTCCAAGCAAAAGTGAGAACGATGGAAGATGATAAAGCGGTAGTGATTTTCTCGAGAACCGGTGCAGGAATCTCCATTCGTTTCGCTGGATCAAGCAGCGCATGCGAGTCCCCGGTTGGAATTTCAGCTCCGGCTTGACCTTGACCGGCGAATACATCCGTCAATTTTCGCGTTAAAGCATGACTCTGAACAATTCCGAATACAGTGATACCCAGCGTCATCCCCAAGGAGCGGAGGAAGTTCAATGTTGAGGAGGCTGAACCACGCTGCCGCGTCTCGAATAGATGAATGGCAGCATTACTTAATACAGAGAAGGAAGCCCCGATTCCAAGTCCTATAATAACCATGTAGATCGTGACAAGTGAGCGAGGGGATGCTGGCGATAATGTCGTCAAGAGAGCTGTTCCGACAATAAGAAGGAAGGTCGTTGGAATCATAATCGCGCGATAACTCATTTTATTCATTAAGAAACCGCCGCCAGTTGCCGTTACAACAGATCCTAACATCATTGGAAGTAGTACTAAACCGGAATTGGTGGCAGTCCCTCCTAATACACCTTGAATGAAAATAGGGATATAGACAGAGGCTGTGATAAAAGCACCGCCGCTAAAAATGGCAACGGCATTGCTTGATGCATACAACCGATTTTTGAACATTGCAAAAGAGATAATAGGTTCGGCAGCTCGGCGCTCAACGAAGATGAAAATGATTGTTAAGACCGCAAACAGCGCGAATAAACCAAGGATAAAAGATGAATTCCAAGCGTATTGCTTGCCGCCTAATTCTAGAGCGAACATGAGGGATACGATGGCACCAACGAGTGAAAGAGCGCCCCACCAATCGATTCGTTGTTTTGAATGCTCCACGGATTCGCGATAGAAGAAAGCGACAAAAGCAAGTGAGATTAAACCGAGAGGCAGGTTAATGTAAAATACCCATTTCCAGTTCACATAGTCTGTAATATAAGCACCTAAAAGTGGGCCGAAAATGCTGGACATGCCGAACACGGCGCCGAACAATCCACCAAGCTTACCGCGGCTTTCTACGGGAACAGCATCGAACATAATCGTGAAAGCAACCGGCATCATGGCGCCGCCGCCGATGCCTTGAATAGCGCGATAGATGCTTAGCTCTATAATCGAACTTGCAGTTCCGCATAGGATGGATCCAAGCATAAACACGATAACACCAAAGATGAAAAACTTTTTACGTCCGTACATATCGGACAACTTGCCGAATATCGGCATGCCGGCCATTTCCGCCACCATATAAGCCGAAGTGACCCAAACGAATTTATCCAATCCGCCTAATTCTCCGATGATGGTGCCCATGGCTGTGGCTACAATGGTATTGTCCATGGCTGCCATTAGGATACCCAGCAATAGTCCGGCAATGACAATGCCTAGACCTTTGTTCTTGCTTTGCGCTGCCATAATAATTGATTTCCTCACTTTCTCTGAATCCGATTTAATTTTTTATATGGGAAAAGTTACCACTAAATGATAGTAACATGACTTAAGTTGGCTTTAAAACCCTTTTTACAAAGCGTAGGTCACTTTATCTATCTTGGCACCATTTAGATTGGAATGATGAAAAGTAGTTCCTGTAAAGTGTAGGTTATCCATACATACACCAGTTAAATCGCAAGAACGAAACTCTACTAGATCTAACGTGCAGTTCTTGAAGCTGGCTCCTCTAAGATTGGATTTAGAAATCTTCGCTCCCGTCAGTTTGACCAGATGCACAGACGGTGATAACTTAAGAATGTAACATTCGAAATCAGCAACTGTAAAAATGAGAGGTGGCATTCATTGTGGTAGTCAATCCGGCACAAACGATTCTAGGCTTAGTAGGAACAGGTGTCATGGGGAAAAGTATGGCAGGCCATTTTATTCAAGCAGGATATGAGGTACATATATATAATCGAACGAAATCCAAAGCACAAGAGCTGTTGGATCGGGGTGCTCACTGGCAGGATTCACCGGGTCAATTAGCGCAGCAATGTGATGTAATTATTACAATGGTAGGCTTCCCTAAGGACGTAGAAGAGATTTATTTAGGCGAAAATGGCATTATTTCTAACACTAAGCCTGGCAGCTACGTCATTGATATGACAACCTCTAGTCCAATGCTGGCCAAACAGATTTATGAACAAGCACTGGCACGCCAAGTATTTTCACTAGATGCTCCTGTTTCTGGAGGTGATATTGGAGCTAAAGAAGCGAGACTATCGATTATGGTTGGGGGCTCACGTGAAGCTTTTGATGCCATGCTGCCGCTTTTTCAGAAAATTGGCACCAACATCGTCTACCAAGGAGAAGCAGGTGCAGGCCAGCATACGAAAATGTGCAACCAAATCGCAATTGCAAGTAATATGATGGGCGTTGTTGAGGCGCTGGTATATGCGAAGAAATCAGGCCTCGATCCTTCGACTGTGCTCAAAAGTATAGAGTCGGGCGCGGCGGGAAGCTGGTCCTTAAGTAACTTAGCCCCGCGCATCATTGCTGGGAATTTTGCTCCGGGGTTCTATGTGAAGCATTTCATCAAAGATATGAAGATCGCGCTTCAATCTGCCGAGGAAATGAAAGTGGAGCTGCCAGGACTTGCATTGGCGAAATCTCTTTATGAGCAGTTAGCAGCAAGCGGCGAAGAAGACAGCGGTACTCAAGCTTTATTCAAACTTATTGATAAGTAGCTCGAAATAAGGTTTTGAAGGAAGACAAGCATCCCGTGAGGGGGGCTTGTTTTTGGTTTAGGGGCTATAACCGCAGCATCATAACGTGACAGGTTCTCGAATACATATGTATAAGGGAAATGGAAGGTTGTCACATACATAATCCTGTAAGCGAGTGAGAGTGCTTTACTCTGCGTTTCAACATTTTACTGAAGAGGTGATTCGAAAATGAGTACGGAAAAAAACAAGCTTACGACCAGCTGGGGAGCTCCTGTGGGGGACAACCAAAACTCGATAACGGCGGGTTCACGGGGGCCGACGTTGATTCAGGATGTCCACCTTTTAGAGAAGCTGGCACACTTTAATCGGGAACGCGTACCTGAGCGAGTCGTTCATGCCAAAGGTGCGGGAGCACACGGCTATTTTGAAGTCACGCAAGATTTGACGAAGTATACGAAAGCGAGCTTGTTCTCAGAGGTAGGCAAGCGTACTCCATTGTTCGTTCGCTTTTCAACTGTGGCGGGTGAGAATGGTTCTTCGGACACTGTCCGGGACCCGCGCGGATTCGCCGTGAAATTTTATACGGATGAAGGCAATTATGACTTGGTCGGCAATAATACGCCTGTATTTTTCATTTGCGATGCGATTAAGTTCCCTGATTTTATTCATACACAGAAAAGACACCCTCAAACTCACTTGAAAAATCCAAATGCCGTCTGGGATTTCTGGTCATTATCTCCTGAATCTTTGCATCAGGTCACGATTTTGATGTCCGATCGGGGGATTCCCGCAACGCTAAGGCATATGCATGGTTTTGGCAGTCATACGTTCAAATGGGTAAATGCCGAGGGTGAAGGCGTGTGGGTGAAGTATCATTTTAAAACCGAACAAGGTGTTCAGAACTTAGCACCAGATGTGGCTGCACAGCTTGCGGCTGACAATCCGGATTATCATACCGAGGACTTGTTTAATACGATTGAAAAAGGCGATTTCCCAGCCTGGAAGCTATGTGTACAGATTATGCCGTTGGAAGATGCAAATACGTACCGTTTTGATCCATTCGATGTCACGAAAGTGTGGTCACAGAAAGACTACCCGTTAATTGAAGTTGGGCGTATGGTGCTGGATCGTAATCCAGAAAATTATTTTGCTGAGGTAGAGCAAGCGACATTTTCGCCAGGGACGCTCGTACCAGGTATCGATGTATCACCAGATAAAATGCTGCAAGGTCGATTGTTTGCTTATGGGGATGCTCATCGGTATCGGGTAGGGGCTAATCATCAGACTTTGCCAATCAATCGCCCACGGAGTGAAGTGAATAACTATCAGCGCGATGGTCAAATGCGTGCGGATAGCAATGGCGGGGGTTCCGTATATTACGAGCCGAACAGCCTTGGTGGACCAAAGGAATCGCCTGCGGATAAACTAGCACCCTATGAGGTGTCTGGGTCAGCTGACAGTGTCGCCTACGATCATCATGATCATTACACACAACCGGGTGATTTATATCGTCTGCTAAGTGAAGAGGAACAGACTCGTCTTGTTCAAACGATAGTTGGTGCAATGAAACCTGTTGAGTCGGATGAAATTAAACTCAGACAGATTGGTCATTTCTATAAGGCTGATGCCGAATATGGAATCCGCGTGGCAGAGGGTCTTGGGTTATCCATACCGGAATAAAGTGAATAGTGAGAGGCAGCTACCTTTTCGTCACAAAAGGATAGCTGTCTTTTTTCTATGGCATATGCTGTAGGGAGAAAGGCATAATCTGGAGAGGTGATCATGGTGGGAACTCGTTTATTGTCCGAGAAACTTGTAAGAAATCGTTTTCCGCATTTAAGATATATAAGGATTCATACGCCTGAAAAGCATAAAGCGACGATCTACGCTTGGAATGGAGATTTGTACTTGCCCGAGAAGGATGTTCAAAGCCTACAGCATTATGCAAACGGTTACTTATATCCTTATGTCAACTTTCAAATTAAGGCTTACAGCGCGGTTCAACCCGATAAAGTCCCGCAACTGCAAGAAATACCGGCAGCTATAGTCGAAACAGCGATGCGCAGAAACTTGAATCAATATGGCATTATAGAGGCGATAAACCGACTATTTCCGTATGGTCGTTTAAGATTTAACAGATATCAAGCTGCGGATAGTATTATTCACTTTGATTTCCATGCGATTAGATTGCTCCATGATAAGGAAAAAAGGGCTATGTACGATTATTTACAAGAATTGATTCCACTAGGTTCCTATAGTGAAGTGACCTTTTATTAGTAGATAAGAAAGTATAAGTTTTATTACACTTCGCGTCATCAGTCTTGACAAACGCGCTCGTCCCTGAAGGACGACGGAGTCGTTTATCCTTGAGGCTAAGGGTTGGAGCGTTCCTCAATACGGAACTCACTTTCATCCCGCAAATAATTCGTTTCGCCAATCTTTACGTAATGAGGCGTATACTTTTCAATCACGCCTGCAGCTATGAAAACAGGGATATCATCTGCTGTATGTTGAATGACTGCTACCCTAACTTGAGAGAGCGCTGCCGCAAATAATTCCATATCTGTTGACAGTGTCTTGTTCATTGGGCTTTTCACCTCCGGGCTCCTTGTCTCGTTAAGCCATTCCTCTGATTCTAGCACAGGAACTTAAACGTTAAAAGAGTCTGGAATGGCTATCGCAATTTTCAAGCTGAAAGGCTATCGAATCATGCCGTAGTCACGAATTTTGGTATCGACTTCTACACGGATATCGGCACGGGGATAAATGGATTTCCAATTCAAATTGTTCCAATTTTCATAGCTCATGCTATTGCGGACATAAGTACCGATACCCAAGTTATCCCCGCCGCTGCGCTGCACATGGCTAACTATCGCTTGTAATTGTTCGCGAATGGCTTCAGACAAATCCCGATCTAATTTTTTTTGCTCTTCTTCTTTTTTGAATGTAGATTTTCCTGTGTATTCCAATATATTGCCGCTTAAGCGAATACGAATAACGACTTGTGGGATCTTACCTTCACTCTCCTGCTTGTTAACGATGACTTCTCTTTTGCTTGCGATTGAACTAACCATTGCACTTTCTTTTCGCCCAGAGGAACTATCCATAAATGTAATATCGAACTCACCCATTTTGAAGCTTTTATTGAGAATAGCAAATAGTACGGTTTGTTCGGAACAAATTTTGCCAATGTAACGATCTTTTTTGAAAAGGGCAATCCCGTCAATTTCAACATTATCACCTTTTACCAAAAGCATAGGAGCGATTGGATCCGTACCATCATCATAATAGTCACGTACGAAACTGTAGAGTGATACGTCAGGAACCTCATGGATTTTGGCCTCTTGTGTTAATAACTGATCAATGTGACTCCCGATGGATCGTATCTGTGCATATTTATGTGTCAACATGTCTACCGCACTACCGTTAACTATGACAATTTTCAGCTTTTCTCCAACGGTATAATCGCGGCGATAGGAATCAAGTGCCTTCCAAATCCCCTGTTTAGCCAAGTCTTTCCCGAACAGCATACTTCTCAATTGCCCTGAAACAAGGACTTTGTTGATTTTACGGGACAATTTGCTCCGCCCATCTTTAGGGGATTCAGCTATGGTTTGCAGAATATCTGCTTGCTGTGTGTCCATTGTTCCAGCCTTCGGGATGGAGATAGCCGTAGACACGTCCTTTTCAGAAGGCTTTCCATTCTCTTCATACACGGAGTCCAAAGCAACGGTATCAGACATGCCTAATTTCTCAAGGCGATTTTGTTCGACACAACCGGTAAGACTCAATAGGAAGACAACCAAGACCCAGTTACGCATAATTTCGCCCTCGATATTTGTTAATTAAAAGGATGACCAATAGGAAGATCGGCAGTAAGAAAGCAACCCCTACTTCAGCAAATCCAAACAGACTTAACCAATGTTCTGTCTTTTCAAGCGCAGAGGGTATGACAAAAAAGGAAGCTAATGGGAAAATCGCTAAAATAACATAGGGTATCCATTGCTTGTTTGAAGTTGGTAGGAGCCATTTTATCGTTACAATTGCTGCCCAACTGTATAGGACACTCGTAATGAGAACTCGAAACAAAGTAATATTAAACACGAGATCATCGATTCGCTGCACAAAGGGGAGTTCCACATACGAGAGCAAATTGAGTACTGGATACTTCAAATGCTGAAGTTGATGCAGGCTGAAAAAGCCAAAGGCAACCAATACAGTTAACGTATAAGAAAATGTGGTGATCAGATTTTGCAAGTTGAAAAGCGCGGATTAAATGTGTTTTTTCATTGGTATATGGAAATAGCAAAAGGCAAAGTTCATAACCTAGAAAGGCTATGTAAATCTCAATCCATCCTTTGAAGGAGTGAGTGGCATCCTTAAACCAAAAGGTAGTCATTCGTGATAGATCAAAATCTTTATAGACATAAATAATTAGTAAAAAATTCCAAACAACTACATAAAATGAAAGAACCGCTGTACTGGAGATACTCATAATGCCCTTAGTTAAAAGCAAGAAAACAAGAATCTCAAACAAAAAATACAAATACGCGGGATGGAGCGAGGGGAAAGATAACGATGTTAGAATTAAAATATATTGTTTACCAACCAAACTGCCTAGAATTGCCCATAATCCAGCTAAAATCCCGAAAAAAGGAACTAAAATGAATTTCGGTAAAGCAGATTGCGAAATTTCGAAAATAGATCTCCCTCTACCTAATCGATAGACGAATAAAATGAGCAGTATATTGAAAGCGGCAACGGAAGAACAGATAAGTAAAGCTAACCACCCATTTGTACCGATATTCTCAGATAATAGCCGAGGAAGGCTGAATACGACGACACCGGTTTGAGCGAAGTTTGCCATAATGGTGGTCTGATAAAATGGAAGCTTTGCGCGCATGAGTGTCTCCTTCATTTGTTCGGATTATTGGATGGGAGGTTTTTTGAGTTTGGTCAAAATATGCATAGGTGCTCGGATAATAAGTTCTAACCAACGACTTGGCTTCGACGGTGCAATTGGGTATAAATAAGAGATGCCAAACATGTTTAAACCAGAAAGTTGAATCATAATAAAGCTCAGTCCAAACACTAGGCCGAAATTTCCGAGGAGACCGGCCATAATAATGATCCCAAATCGCAGCAAGCGTATGGAAGAGCTCATGATATAGCTTGGTATGACGAAGGAGGCGATAGTCGAAATTGCAACTGAGATAATGAGGATATTGCTTGTAATACCAGCCTGAACGGCCGCTTGTCCGATGACGATCCCGCCGACAGTACCGATGGTCGGACCGATTTTGGTTGGTAAGCGTGCGCCTGCTTCACGAAGCAGTTCAATAGTCATTTCCATGACAATGGCCTCTAGAAGAGGCGAGAACGGCACTTTATTACGTGATTCCATTAAGTTTAATAATAGAGATGGTGGAATCATTTCATAATGATAAGTAACTAAAGATACATAAAAGGCAGTGAAGCAAAGTGTGATGAATAAGGCAATGAAGCGTAGAATTCGAACCGCAGAGGCAACGGCCCTTGGTTGATAATAATCGTCCGGTGATGAGAAAAATTCAATAAACGAGGTTGGTGCGCTGAAAGCAATTGGACTCCCGTCGAGCAGCCCCACTATTTTGCCGCTTGTTAGCTTGTCTGCTATATGATCAGGTCGTGCGCTTGTCAAGAATTGCGGGAAAATCGATAGTTTGTTAGATGTTAAGTGTTGTGCAAGTGTATTCGTATCATAGATTGTTTGGATATCTAGGTTTTCAATCATTTCGCTTAAATGCTGCACATGTGTGGGTTCTGCAATTTCCTCCAAGTAAAGAAGAACCATCGTCGTTCCAGTTCTAGTACCGATTGTGAAGGTGACCGCTTTTAATTCAGAATCCTTGATACGCCTCCGTATCAAAGATAAATTTGTATTCAGCGATTCGGTGAATGAGTCCATAGGACCATTAATGACGCCTTCTGTCTCAGAACTTTGAATGGATCGAGATTCAGGCGCGTAAGCATCGTACAAGTAAGCTCTATTTTTATAATAAATAGCGATATTTCCAGCCAAAATGCCAGTAACGAGTTCGCTTGCTTGCGACTTATGTTTATAGAAAGATTGGCTCAGGATTGCGACCATATCAGCATTTTTATCATTGAAGGGCTCTAATGCATCTTTTCTCAGTGCATCTGTGCTGACAAGGTGACCGAAATAAATGATATTAATTTGCGGAAGTGGGAGGTGCAGATGAGATAGATCCGAGCAATCGCTGAGCAATTGCAATGTTTGCTCTAGCAGACTAGTTTCACTCTTCAAGTCTCCGTTCATGCTTATCGATCTCCTTCCTCGCTGTGATTCAGGATTGCCCAATATTTCCATTCTTTATTATGGTTCTTTTGTGAATTCACTATGCGAGTTCGCGGAAAATATCCCAAATAAGCGCGTCTTATTTTCCATACATCGCCTAGTAGGTTGAATCATATGTTATCATGGTGAATGAATATGTGATGAAGTGAATGATCCACGAGTTATTCAAAAAGGAGCACGAATCGATATGATCAAACATTCCCCCTACATTCTGCTAGTTCTCGCCACATGTATATGGGGAGGCAATTTTGTTGCTGGCAAGGCGCTTGTCCTTCACATCCCACCGATTACGCTGGCTGCATTACGTTGGAGTATTGCTTTTCTTTGTCTTCTTCCATTCTTCGGTAGGCAGGCTTGGCAGCTAAGAGCTGAATTTCTCCGCAGCTGGAAAATGATCCTTTTTCTGTCCGCAACCGGTGTTGCCGGATTCAATACCTTAACTTATGTGGCTGTCCAATATACGGGTTCGATTAATGCTTCGTTAATGAATTCGGCCACGCCAATCATGGTTGTGCTTTTAACCTGGTTAGTTATGAAAGAGCGATTCGCGTGGTCGGCTTTACCAGGAATTTTGGTGTCCATGGCTGGTGTAAGCTGGATTATTAGTCGAGGGAGTGTATCGGCGCTGCTGAGTCTTTCATTTAACAAAGGCGACCTGTTCATGCTAGTGGCCGTTCTGTGTTGGTCTTTATATTCGGTGGGTATGAAAAAAATGTCAGGACGCTTCCCATCCAGTCCTTTTTTACTAATTCAAATGACTGTGGCCTTACTGCTGCTTCTTCCGCTTTCAGCCGTGGAGTGGGCGTGGAAGTCGCCACACGTTGATTGGAGTCCTTCTCTTGTAACAGGCCTCATTTATATTGGTTTGTTTGCTTCGATTGTAGCTTTCTTGAGCTGGAATCGAGCAATTGAGCTGGTTGGACCACAGCGGTGTGCGGGTTTTCTGAATTTAATTCCGATGTTCAGTGCCATTTTTGCAACAGCTTTTACCGGGGAATCGTTAAGGATGTATCATCTTTTAGGTGCCATATGGATCGTTGTTGGGGTGTACATCACGAATTATGCAATAAAGAAACGGCAAACAAAAGGCGCAAGAATAGAGATAGCAAAAACCTAGCGGAGCTTTCGCTAGGTTTTTTTCATGAATCGATTTACTCCAAATGATTGAAATGAATATGAAAATGATCAGTAAAGCATACTAACCACAAACACATAAAGAATAAAACAGATAAGGGGTGTACGATGTTAGTAACTAAAGGTTCTCATAAAGTTTTGATTTTAACCGCAGCGACCATGTCGATATTACTATCGGGCTGTGCAGCTAAACCAAATACCCAAAACCAGCAAAATGCACCAATTAAACAGCAGCAAGTTCAACAACCAGTGAATGAGGATAATCGCATCCAAATAGCGAAAGTAGCGGCAGCTAAAATTGTAGAGCTAGGCAGCGTAAAACAAACAAATGTGCTGGTAACCAAAAGAAATGCCTATGTTGCAGCTGTGCTAAAAAACGATCAACAATTAACGCGTGATATTGAAGATCAAATTGCCAATCAAGTCAAGGCAACGGATCCAAATATCCAGAATGTTTACGTTTCAACGAATCCAGATTTGGTGAACCGCTTCAATACTTATGTACAAGATGTTCAACAAGGAAGGCCTGTTGCCGGTTTTGTTGACCAGTTTAAAGAGATCGTAGCTCGGGTTTTCCCGACCGCCAAATAATTTCTTATCAGGGATGGTTTATGAGCAGGCAGCCGGCACTTTGACCGGCTGCCTGCTGCTTTTTTGGACTGGGCTCGGTCAGTATGTTCGCGTCTATAAAAAGATTATATTCTTTTATTTCTCTTAACAGCATATGAATCAGACAAGCCTTTTACAGGAGCTGGTTTGTTTGCCTTCGCTACAAAAGCATGCAGCAATCATTTTGGGAAGTTTACTGATCGCAATAGGTATCAATTTTTTTCTGATGCCTTATAAGATACTGGATGGCGGGCTTATTGGAATTGCTCTTATTATCCATTATTTATTTGGATTCAAAGTGGGACTTATTATGTTTTTGTGCAGCGTTCCTATCTTCATATTGGTATGGTTTCATTACAGTGACATGTTTTACAACAGTATTTATGGATTGTTATTTTCTTCATTCGTGATCGATTTCCTAGGGCCATACAGTGAACTTTTCTTATATTATGTGGATTTAACATCATTCAGCAGCTCCGTGATCGGCGGATTTATTGTGGGTACTGGAATAGGAATCATGCTGCGTTATGAAACGAGTACCGGAGGAACGGACTTGCTGGCTCAATATTTCTCAAAATGGGTTCCGATCAATGTGGGGATCATTATTTTTATCACCGATGGTGTAATTATCTGCCTTGGAGGACTACTGCTGTCGGCTGAAACATTTCTGCTTTCCATCCTTACAATTACCGCAGGCGGTTTAGCGACTAGTTTTTGTACGATGAAATTGAAATAGCACTGGAGTGCACCCCAAAATGCGTCCCCTACAACTGTAGAGTACGCATTTTTTTGTTTTCATAGATAAAGCGGTAAGAGATCACCTTTTAACCAAAATAAATTAAACTTAGCAAAATAATCGGGATGATCGGGATTGAGTTAGACGTACATCCTGCATTATAAGCGATAATGTGAGAAGGGATTAAAACTTTTGATTGGACAATATGCCGTCTTTAGTTCAAAATAGAATCAAGTGCAGGGGAGGTCTACCAACATGCCGATGAATAACTTTCGTCATTTACTAAATATTTTTTGGACGTTTCTTCGTATCAGCCCACTCACATTCGGTGGTGGTTATGCCATGCTTCCTGCAATCCAAAGAGAAGTTGTCGTAACGAACAAGTGGATGACCGACGATGAGATGTCGGAACTGCTTGCTATTTCAGGTGCCGCTCCGGGTGGTATTGGCGTTAATGTATCAGCTTTAGTTGGATATCATTTGGCAGGGATAAGAGGAGCGGTAGCAGCCGTAGTCGGCATTACGCTTCCTACCTTTTTTATCGTGATACTGCTTAGCATCATCTACACTTTCCTTCAAAGTTATCCGAAAATGCAAGCTATTATGGAAGGCATCCATGCCGCTATCGTAGGATTAATCGCTGCCGCTGCTTACAAAATGGCGAAATCCTCGATTGTAGATATTATGACACTAACAGCTGCAGTTGGCACCGTGCTTCTGCTGCTCTTCCTACCGATATCCCCCATTTTAATGGTTATATTCGGCCTATTGGTCGGGATTGTCGTTGTTTTCTTGAAACAACACTGGGGAATGAAGAGTCCAATCAAGAAGCAAGAAGACGCTATGGCAGGGGACAAAAGCAATCGTCCTGCCGACTATTTCATCGCAGACGGGATTTGAGGATTGAGGTGGATTATGCTTTTAAGTTTATTTATTACTTTCTTTAAAACTGGCCTTATCTCCTTCGGAGGCGGTTATGCCATGATGCCTGTTATCCAACTTGAGGTGGAGAGGCATCAATGGCTTACTGCAGATGATTTTAATAACGTGATATCCTTAGCAGGTACAGGACCAGGACCGATTGCAACGAATAGTGCTACCTTAATCGGTTTTCATACGGCAGGCATGCCTGGCGCTATTGCAGCTACGTTAGGAATGGTGCTGCCTTCGCTCATCCTTATTATTGTATTAGCCGCTTTTTTGTATAAGTGGCACGCGAATAAATGGTTTAAATCTTCTTTCTATGGCTTGAAACCAGTTGTAACAGGCTTTATCATTTTTGCAGCGATACACTTCGGGTGGTCGGGGTTAGGTCCAGTGAAGTACCAAATATCTTGGGACCAAATTGCGACGGTACTTATTGCGGCAGGTGCCTTTGTGGTCATTATCAAATATAAGCTGCATCCCTTTATGGTCATCGTATTTGCGGGTGTTATGGGCATCGTATTTTTCCAGTAATTTATAAAGCTGTCTTCTTACAGGACTCTCTTTTCATTCCTTCAGATGGAGTGAAAGGAGAGTTTTTCGTATTATTGTGTATTATTTGTGTCGAATGGTGATAAAAAATTATTTTATGTGCTATAAACAATATTATATTCACTTATTTCGTTATATAATGTACACTATATAATAAATAGAACACACTATATAAATGATACCTTATGGATGAGAGGAATGGGAGAATGAGCATAGAACTAAAGGTTGAACAGCTAAGAGCAGGTGCCACCCACTACAATTTGTCAGTGTCAGAGCTAATGAGAATGAGCATCGAGCGCAAAGAAGGGTCTTTCGCGTCCTCTGGAGCGCTTCAAGTGAACACTGGTAAGTATACAGGGCGTTCTCCCAAAGACAAATACATTGTAAATGAAGCTTCTGTAACGGATCATATCGATTGGGGAGCCGTGAATCAGCCGATGTCGGAGCAGCAATTTGAGCGGTTGTATCAAAAAGCGCAAGACTACATGGCGACGAAAGAATTGTTCATCTTTGATGGCTTTGCAGGAGCAGATACGGCGTACAGGCTGCCGATTCGGGTAGTCAATGAGTATGCTTGGCACAATTTGTTCGCCAGACAACTGTTTATTCGTCCGAGTCAGATGGAACTGCTGGCGCATAAGCCGGAGTTCACCGTTATTGCTCTACCCGGTTTAAAAGCGGATCCTCTCATTGACGGTACTAGATCAGAAACGTTCATCTGCCTCTCCTTTGAGAAAAAGGTTGTTCTGATTGGCGGTACGGAGTACGCCGGTGAAATGAAGAAATCCATTTTCAGCGTCTTGAATTATATCTTGCCCGGTCAAGAAGTTCTACCTATGCATTGCTCGGCCAATGTTAGTGAAGAAGGAAATGTAGCCTTGTTCTTCGGGTTATCAGGCACAGGGAAAACGACTCTTTCCGCAGATCCGAATCGTCGTCTCATTGGCGATGATGAGCATGGCTGGTCGGAGACCGGCGTGTTTAATTTCGAGGGAGGCTGCTACGCAAAATGCGCTGGCCTTACCGAGCAGAAGGAACCGCAGATTTGGCAAGCTATCCGATTCGGCACGGTTTTGGAGAATGTGGTGATTGATCCAACTAGCGGCATTGCCGATTACGGCAATACGCAGATTACGGAGAATACACGCGCAGCCTATCCACTGGAGTATATCCCTGGAGTGAAGATACCGGGAGTTGCCGGTCATCCTGATGTGATCATGTTCTTGACGGCAGATGCTTCCGGCGTTCTGCCTCCTATATCCAAGCTTACGAAAGAACAAGCGATGTATCACTTCCTGTCTGGTTACACGTCAAAGCTGGCAGGTACAGAGCGCGGAGTTACGGAACCAGAAGCAACATTTTCTACTTGTTTCGGGTCGCCATTCCTTCCGCTTCGTCCTAACGTTTATGCACAAATGCTGGGGCGTAAAATCGAAGAACATAAGGCCAACGTATACCTCATTAATACGGGTTGGGTCGGCGGTTCTTACGGCGAAGGCGAACGTATGAATTTGGGGTATACAAGAGCGATGGTGACAGCTGCTTTAAACGGCAGCTTGGAGAAGACGACGTTCACGGAAGTTCCGTTCTTCGGTCTGTTATGTCCTGATGCGGTACCAGGGGTTCCGAGCGAGCTCTTGCTGCCAAGGAACACTTGGCAAGATCAAAGTCGATATGACGTCAAGGCGAAGGAATTAGCGCAGCGTTTTATCAACAACTTCCAAAAATTCGCTGGTGTCGATGAACGTATCATCGCTGCTGGACCTAAGATTTAAAACGAACATTAGTTGAGTTAGAATTAGGTAAGACAAGATTTACGAAAGGAGGGAAACATCATAGAGCTTACATCCCGACAGATGGAAATGATCGATCTCGTCAAAAAGCATGCACCGATTACAGGGGAGCGAATTGCTGAGTTGCTTGGAATTAGCCGTCCAACCATTCGTTCCGACCTTGCTGTTTTGGTCATGCTTCGCTATATCGATGCCAAACCAAAGGTAGGATATTTCCTAGGAACGGCTGCTCTTGAAGTAGATTCACCTTTCAAACATATAGAAGCTGTAAAAGTTAAGGATGTCATGGGAATCCCTATTGTTCTAAGGGAAACCGCCACCGTAAGCGACGCTGTAGTAACTCTTTTTCTCGAAAATGTAGGAAGCTTGATTGTTGTAAATATGCAGGGGGTATTAGCCGGCATTGTTACTAGGAAGGACTTGCTAAAGGTTACGCTTGGGCAAGCGACGGCAAATACAATGCCCGTTTCACTAGTCATGACAAGGCATCCGAATGTTGTGACGGTAAACCCGGAAGACAGTGTATTAGAAGCAGCGCGGAAAATGATTCATCATCAAGTAGATGGGCTGCCTGTGGTTAAGAGTGAGGCTGATCAAGAGCCAGATGAAGTGGTTGGCCGAATTACGAAAACAACAATGACCAAATTGCTGCTTGATGTAGCGCTGGGTACTTAATCAGGGGGAGTGTAAGTGGGAGAGAAGATCCATACGATTTTCGTTTGTTCGGATTCAGTAGGGGAAACAGCGAATACTGTCGTACAAGCAACGATCCGCCAATTTAATGCAAGTCAAGTGCAAGTCAGACGTTTCGGATCTATCCGAACGGAAGATGAAGTGCGCGCTTTAGTAGAAGAGGCAGCGAAAGTGGATGGTTTCATTGCTTATACGTTAGTATTGCCTGAGCTTAGAGAGATGATGCGGCAGGAAGCTATACGTTTAAGTGTAAATGCCATTGATATCATGGGACCCATGATGCAGGCTTTCATAGATACCTTTAAGGGATCCCCAAAGCGGAAAGTCGGTTTGCTTTATCAGCTTGATGAACAATACTACCAACGAGTGGAAGCGGTAGAGTTCACGGTAAACAGTGACGATGGCAAGGACCCAAACGCTATGAAGCAAGCGCAGATTGTGTTAATCGGACCTTCCCGAACCTCCAAAACGCCACTCAGTATTTATTTGGCGCACAAAGGCTATAAGGTGGCGAATTACCCGCTTGTACCTGAGGTAAAGCCGCCTGCAATTATATATGAGCTAGACCCGAGTAAATTGATTGGTTTGACGATGAGTCCCGAACAACTAGTACGTATTCGTACGGAACGTCTGAAAGCGGTCGGACTTCCTTTTGGCGCTAAATATGCGACTGGGGAGCGAGTCGAAGAAGAGCTGGCATTTGCAATGAATTTATATCGTGAGCTTGGTTGTAAGATCATCGATGTCAGTGAGAAAGCCATTGAAGAAACGGCTGGTCTGATTCTAGCAGACAGATAGCCAGCCAGGAAGCCAACATTTCCTAATAGAAAGGGTGAATGATGTATGCAAAGAGATTTGTCTCTGGAAATTGTACGAGTAACAGAATCTGCGGCTTTAGCGTCCGCACGTTGGACGGGAAAAGGGAATAAACACAGCGCTGACGAGGCAGCAACTTCTGCTATGCGTTCTATTTTTAGCTCCATACCATTCCGAGGAACAGTTGTCATTGGTGAAGGTGAGATGGATGAAGCCCCGATGCTGTTCATCGGTGAGTCTGTAGGAAATGGGTTGGGTCCCGAGTATGATGTGGCTGTTGATCCGCTCGAAGGTACCGATATTGTAGCCAGCGGCAGGAACAATGCCCTGTCCGTTGTAGCCATTGCTGAGAAAGGGAACCTGCTGCATGCACCGGATATGTATATGGAAAAGCTGGCAGTAGGACCGCGTTTGGTGGGTCAACTGAAATTGGATGACCCCCTCGAATTAACGATTAGAAAGGCCGCTGCACTTTTACAAAAAGAGATAACAGAGCTGACCGTTTCCATCTTGGATCGTAAGAGACATGCAGATAAAATCCTTGTTTTACGGACGCTGGGTGTCAAAATTCATTTGCTGAATGATGGCGATGTTGCGGGTGCTATGGCAGCAGCTTTCCCAGAAACGGGCATTGATCTCCACGTAGGTTCCGGAGGCGCACCGGAAGGTGTGCTCGCAGCCGCTGCCCTACGTTGTATGGGAGGCGAATTTCAAGGACGGCTTCTCCCGGAGAATGACGAAGAAATGGGGCGATGCAAGGAAATGGGGATTGTTGATCCTTCCAAAGTGCTTGGAATGCGCGAATTGGTAGGCGAATCTGACATTTATTTTGCAGCAACGGGTGTGACCTCAGGAGACTTCCTGAGCGGTGTTAAATTTTTATTCGGCGGTCGCGCAGAAACACATTCGGTCGTTATGAGGGCGCAAACTCAGACGGTTCGTTTCATTCAATGTGCTCATCAGATGCATGAGTACCACCTCGGGAGCGCCTGAGCAGGCATATAGAGAACTACATATGCAAAGAAATCTCTCTTTGAATTAAGGAGAGATTTCTTTGTGTTTATAACAAAGGATCAGCTTTTATGAGATATTGTATTCGGTTGGCACGATTCTTGCTTGAAAAATAGATGGGATCTAATTTTTCCATAAGCCAAATGGATCTAAAATGAGCTATAATAGATTTATAATATTCGTAAGCGTTTTCAATTGATGGAGCGCATGCTCACCACGAAAAGTGTTACCAAGGCAAAATCAAGGAGGAACTAGGTATGAAAACAGGCTATAGTCTAACGCAAGTGCAGAACCAAAAGCTAACGATGACTCCTGAACTGCAGCAGTCCATTCATATATTGCAATTATCAAGCTATGAGTTGTCGCAGTACCTCCAAGAGCAAGCCTTGGAAAACCCCTTACTGGACATCGAATCTTTCACAAGTTCTTCTTTGAAAACGGGTAAATCTTCACAGCTGTCGGGGTCAATCTCAGATCCGCTATGGAAGGCGAAGGCGAAAGAGGAAACATTGGAACAGTGTCTTCTCAGCCAACTGCGGATAGCAGGGGTTCCCGATGATGTATATAAGACGGCAGCTTATCTGGCAGGAAATTTAGATGATCGAGGTTATTTACCCCTATCTATTTCGGAAGTAAGCACATTTTTGAATAAGCCAAAAGAGGTTGTTGAAGTAGCGCTATCTTGTCTACAGTCGCTGGAACCGCCAGGTATAGGAGCAAGAGACTTGCAGGAATGCTTATTGCTGCAGATTTCTAGGGATCCCGCAGCGCCGCATGGCACTTTTGAAGTGGTCAGCCAAAATATGCAGCAGCTTGCTCAGATGAAGCTGGATAAGATTGCGCAGCAGTTAGGTGCAACTCTCATGCAAGTGAAGGAAATCGTCACTTATATTCGCAATTTGAATCCACGGCCTGGTAAGGCCTTCAGCTGGATCGAAGAATCTTATATGATTCCCGATGCCACTATATATAAAGAGCAAGGGAACATCGTGATCCAAATGAATGCGGGTGCAATCCCCAAGACCTCAGTCAATACGGACTATTATAGCCATATCCAGCAGGCAGGTTGTCAAGATGCGGTTTCTTTTATAAAAGAAAAATGGAAAACTGCCGATTGGGTTGTGCGCAGCTTGGAGCAGCGGAAGATGACCCTGTACCGGGTCATTCGTGCTATTTTTGAAGAACAGCTGGCGTTTTTAGAGATCGGCGTACGAGGCATAAAACCCTTAACTCTAAAAATGATTTCAGAAAAGCTTGATCTCCATGAATCTACAATAAGTAGAACCGTTCAAAACAAGTACATTCGAACCCCCTATGGCGTGCTTGAGCTAAAATATTTCTTTTCCTCGGGGCTGCAATCGGATGAAGGTGAACTAACGTCTATCAAAACAATCAAGATAAGAATCAAGGAACTCATTTCACAGGAACAAAAGAAACAGCCGTATTCCGATCAAAAGGTTGTAGAAATCTTAACCGAAGAGGGCATTCGCATTTCACGCAGAACGGTGACCAAATATCGTGAAGAGATGCATATTCTATCATCTGCATTACGTAAAAATATATTGTAAGCATAAACCCGCCAGAGGCAATTCCTCTCGGCGGGTTTTCTTTGTCTTGAAGCTATGCAAAAAGTAGTTATTATTCAAATATGCATAAAATGCGGGTCAGTCCTAAAAGGATTCTGCAGTTAAAGAGCTTACATATCGCGGTTAAACCCTGTCCGTATCCTATATTAAGCCTTGGCACTGTTCTTGCTGATAGATAAAGATATCAAGATATCAAGAAAAATACACTGAATGAGGTGCCCGTGATGCTAAGTATCGACGCAAAAAGAGAAACAGTGCCTGCTACATCTTCAAATGAAAGTATGGAAGTTGAAAATCCGTTAACCGCCTTTCAATCCCTATTAAAAGAAGCGACTGACTTACTGCTGTATCCCGAACCCGTTTATGAATTGTTAAAAGACCCGATCCGATTTCTAGAAGTAATGATTCCGGTTCGGATGGACGATGGCAACACGAAAATATTTGCCGGGTACCGATCTCAGCATAACGATGCCATCGGCAAAGAACGGAAAACTATAGATTAATAAACAACTAAGACGCCGCTGCCAGGTTAAGCTAACGAGAGTTAAACTTCGTACAGAGGGCGGTTCCCAATGGAGCTGTCTTTTTCTTTTTTTGTGAGCGCACAATAGTTTTTGCAGTGAGAGCTGTTCGGTCTACTGGCGGTGAAGTCTTATGAAAGTCCGGCACGAGGACACCGGAAGTTTATGAAGGGACTTGCGACAGGAACATTAGTGAGTGAGGAAACAGATTTGCGTAAATAATATTATGACATTTCAACTTTTTTCTAGAAAGGAATGATCAGGATGATGCATAGCAGAATGAACTGGTGGAAGCTCGGTTTGGCGTTCTCCTTGATCTTCTCGCTGCCGCTTCCTGTTTCGTCCTTCGGGATGACGGACGAATCGATTCAAACGTTCTATCAGAGATCCAAATCAGGTAAGCTCATCAACTTTGTCGGCGATAGTACGACAGAAGCGGCGCAGGGACTATATGAACAGCTGGCAGAGATCTATGGGGCTCCCGGAGGCGTTCTGGAAGGGGCACGAATCCGTAACCGCGGCTCCAGCGGCAATACGCTGCATCATTTTGTTAACCAAATCGCTACCCACGGCAATACTCTTGACAATGTGATTCAAGACCAGGCAGACTTGTATGTCGTTTCTTATGGGATCAACGACATTCGAGAAAGTAGCTCTACGCAGATTAAAGCCGATCTGAAGCTCGTCGTGGACAGACTCTTGAAGGAAACTCACGGTGGGGTGCTGCTGCGCATACCGAATCCATTCTTATCAGTGAATCGCTGGAGCTATATTCATCTAGATATTGAGAACGCGCAGCTTTACTCCGATCAACTTTGGGACGTGTATCATAGCTTCCGGGACTATGATCCACGCGTCGATATTCTCGATATACCCAGCCTCGTATTTGGGCGGCAGGTTAGGCCGGAGCATCCTTTCATTCAGGATACAATCCATCCGAATGAAGCAGGCTACCGGACAATCGCTGATGCAGTCGCTCAGAAAATATCCGGCCAGCTGGTCAAGCCGAATTCTGAGGCTTTAAAACTAAATTGACCGAGGGACGGAGAACGATAGTTCAGGAGCTGCATTGAAGCAGTTCCTTTTTTTATTTCATTGAGGGACGGGCAGTAGAGTTGAGAATGCCTATTTTAAAATACTTAATATAAATAGGATGTTGATGACGCTACACGATTCGTGAAAACGCAAGGTGTAAATAAAAAGGGTTTTGATTTATTTCGAAGAGTTCAGGCGGGGTAAAAAATAAAGCCGCTCCCCAAGCAGTAAATGCTGAATAGGAAAGCGGCGTGTTTTTCACGAACCATCATAACTATGAATTTATACAATTATTTCAGCGTAGATGTATGAAATGAGTCAATTACTACCAACAACACGACTACCAGCATGCGCTGAGCCATAAGCTCACTTGGTTGTAAGGTAGAAAGTTCAATTCCTTTCATGGCGGTGCCTAAATTTTTGGATACGGAGGCTATTAGTACATAGTCTGTGTAATGGGTAGTCGCTGCGACAATGGCGCGGGCAAATATATCTGGACATTCAGATTTAAAAATGCCGGAACCGACAAAGATGCCTTCCGATCCTAGATGCATCAAAGCTGCATCCGCAGGTGTTGCTACACCGCCTGCCGCAAAATTGACAACGGGGAGCTTACCAGTTCTATGCACTAGCTCTAACAATTGTAGGGAGCTCCAAGTTGTTTGGCTTCAGCCATCAATTCATCATAAGACATACTTTGCACTTTTCGAACTTGCTGCTGCATCGTACGCATA
Source organism: Paenibacillus alginolyticus DSM 5050 = NBRC 15375 (assembly GCF_000422905.1). Lineage (GTDB taxonomy): Bacteria > Bacillota > Bacilli > Paenibacillales > NBRC-103111 > Paenibacillus_E > Paenibacillus_E alginolyticus. The sequence continues at coordinate 51,332 of NZ_AUGY01000026.1, read as the reverse complement.
TGACGGACGGCCTCAACGATATTATCAGTACCTGGCTCGCCTTTCGTACGAATCATAGAAGCGCCTTCGCCGATTCGACGGAGTGCTTCTCCTAGATCTCTAGCGCCGCATACAAAGGGAACGGTTACTTGTGTCATGTTGTATATTCCTCCTGCAAGATGAATTCTACATGAATGGTACGATACCCCTATACTAGCAAATTGTATGCCAACCTTATGGATCAGGGATAACAGGATAATTGAAGCCAGTACATGCATTTGTGCATGGATTATTCAAAAATGCATCTTCAACTTATTTAAAGAGTCCTATCAGAGGGGCTGTTAAACGTGAGCTAAAAATCTTCTGCTAAGTGGCATCATTATTGCTAGGAAGTATATACATATGCTAATTTCAGCGTTGTTAATAAGGAGGATGCTTAATATGAGCACTAATAATCGACAATTTGTATCTATCTCAAGTTCAGTACCAGGAGTTAAATCACTGGAACTGCTTGAGCAAAGAAAAAGATATGTACCTAAGGGAGTTAGCAATAATACGCCAATTTTTGTTGAAAAGGCGGAAGGGGCCTTATTGTACGACGTAGACGGCAATGTATTTTTGGATTTTGTTGGTGCGATCGGTTCATTAAATGCAGGGCATTGCCCGCCAGAAGTTGTAAAGGCAATTCAAAAGCAAGCAGAATTATATCTGCATACTTGCTTCCATATTGCGATGTACGAACCTTACGTGCAGCTTGCCAAGAAATTAGATGAAATCACGCCAGGCAACTTCGAGAAAAAGACGATTTTTCTGAACAGTGGCGCGGAAGCCGTAGAAAATGCGGTGAAGATCGCTCGAAAATATACAGGGAAAACAGGCATCGTTTCGTTTACTCGCGGGTTTCATGGACGCACTTTACTTGGCATGTCGCTGACTAGTAAAGTAAAGCCATATAAATTTAACATGGGACCCTTTGCTCCGGCGATCTATAAAGCTCCGTTCCCGTATCCTTTCAACCGTCCTAGATCGATGACGGAAGAAGAATATGCAGATTTTTGCCTGAAGCAGTTTGAAGACTTCCTGTATACGGAAGTGGCACCAGAAGAGATTGCCGCGGTTATTATGGAGCCTGTACAGGGAGAAGGCGGATTTATTGTGCCTCCCAAATCTTTTGTGCAAGGTGTTTATAAGATCTGTAAGCAGAATGACATTCTTTTTATCGCGGATGAGATTCAGACAGGTTTTGGACGGACAGGTACGATGTTTGCCTCTAGTCAATTCGATATTGAGCCGGATTTAATGACGTTATCTAAATCGATTGCGGCGGGACTTCCTATTAGTGCTGTGGTCGGCAGAGCTGGGATTATGGATGCGCCTGGGCCCGGGGAAATAGGAGGAACCTACGGAGGGAGCCCGTTAGGATGCGCGGCAGCTTTGGCTGTTATTGAAATGATGGAGCGAGATGACCTCCCAGGGAAATCCAAAATCATTGGCGATAAAATCCGCAGTTTTTTTATAAATTTGCAAAAAGATGTTCCACACATTGCCGATGTGAGAGGACTTGGAGCGATGTGCGGAATAGAGTTTGTGGATCCGGCGACAGGAAAACCCTCGAAAGAGCTGGTGGCTAGCTGCGTAAAAGCTTGCTATGAAGCGGGCGTCATCGTGCTGAGTGCAGGCGTTCAAGGCAATGTGCTGCGTTTCCTCACGCCGCTGGTCATCACAGATGAGCAGCTTCAAGAGGGATTGGATATTATCGGCGAGGTTCTGAGGAAGTTAGTTCCTGCCAAATCAACGATGGGGGTATGATGTTCGTATGAAAAAACACTTATTTATTAATGGGAAATGGAAAGAAGCTACCGTCTATACCGATTTATTCTCGCCGTATTCCGGGGAACTTATTGCTCAAGTAGCTCAAGCAAATGATGAGGATGCAGAAGAAGCGATCCTGGCAGCTGAGGCTGCAAGTTCGATTATGAAGAAAATGCCTGCTCACGAACGCGCAGCAATTTTGGAGAAGACTGCGCTTCTGATGGAAGAACGCAAAGAGGAATTAGCCCGTCTGCTGGCGATGGAAGCGGCCAAACCGATAAGAACAGGGAGAACGGAAATTTCTCGAACGATTCACACTTACAAATTTGCTGCAGAAGAAGCTAAACGCATTCATGGCGAGACTGTCCCCCTAGATGCCGCACCGGGTGGCGAGGGGCGTCTAGCGTTCACCGTGCGGAAACCGCTTGGCATTGTGGGAGCCATAACACCATTTAATTTCCCATTCAACCTTGTTGCCCATAAAGTGGGGCCAGCGATTGCAGCTGGCAATACGGTTGTATTGAAACCAGCCGGCCAAACACCGTTAAGCTCACTTGCGCTAGCGGAGATCATGCTGGAAGCCGGTTTACCTGCAGGAGCTCTTAACGTTATCCCGGGCAAAGGATCAGTCATTGGCGAGAAGCTGGTTCGCGATCGGAGAATTGCGGCTATCACATTTACAGGCAGCCCTGAAGTGGGCATTGCGATGAGGAATAAAGCAGGGCTTAAACGAGTTACTCTAGAGTTAGGATCTAATTCAGCCGTAATTATCGACAGTAATGTGGACATAACACAGCAACTAGTGGATCGTTGTGTACTGGGAGCTTTCTCCTTCAGCGGTCAAGTATGTATCTCCATTCAACGTATTTATGTTCATGAAAGCAAATACGAAGTGTTTGCAGCTATGTTCAAAACCGCGGTAGAGAAATTGGTTATTGGTGATCCGCTTGAGGAATCTACAGACATGTCAGCTTTAATCTCCTGCAAAGAGGTCGACCGCATCGCGAGCTGGGTATCCGCTGCAATCGCGGGTGGAGCAATTGCTCTGTCTGGAGGCAAAGCATTGTCACCGAGCCTATTTCCGCCAACGATTTTGACGAATGTAGCTGAAACGGCGACGGTCTCGTGTCAAGAGGTCTTCGGACCCGTAGTGACATTGACTCCCTTTACCACGTTGAATGAAGCTGTCTCAGCCGTCAACAACTCTAGGTTTGGTCTGCAAGCAGGCATCTATACGAACGATATCAATGCAGCATTACGAGCTGCAGAAGATTTAGAGGTAGGCGGAGTGATGATCAACGACATTCCGACTTTCCGCGTCGACAACATGCCTTATGGAGGGCTCAAAGATAGTGGCGTCGGCCGCGAGGGTGTGAAATATGCGGTGGAAGAAATGACTGAGCTGAAGCTAATCAGTCTGAAGTTGTAATCATATTAAACTGACGCGAGTTCCGACGGCGTCAGTTTTTTTTGAAGATATGCAAGCCCGCTCAATAAGCGAAAGGCGCTAACAGCCCGCCGCGCCATCCAGCAAATGTATGATCAGTCAAAGGACCCGAGACGGAGCCTCAGGTTTTTCTTATGCGCAAAAAAAGAATGGAACAATGAAGTCCACTCAAAACGTAATCCATATCTATACTGGGAAAGTTTGCATAAAAAATGGGTAGGCAATGAAATTAAGGTAAAAACGATTATGCATTTTTTCATAATTAACCCAAATATGCATAACGGCTCAAAAGCAAGAGGTGCTTTTTCCATGGAAATCATATTTTCAGTACGCATATTCAAGATGTTGGAATGGTTATTGCTAGATTATTTACAGAAAAAACAGCAAGCTAAAAGGAGTTGGGTTGTTAATGTTTATCAAATATGAGGTGATTAGTCCTTTTCGTGGAATGGTTGAGAGTGTTCTTAGCCAAGAGTCCTCCTATGTGTATGAAGGGGAATCCATATTTGTAATCAGAACAGCGGAGAAGTTAGTTCATATTTCAGCGGAATACAACGGTGTTGTAACAGGACTTCATGTGCAGCCGGGTGATGAAATCATTCCGGGGATGATACTTGCTGATATGGGAGAGAGCATGTATACGATCTTAATGGGAAGTGATTAGTTGGGAAGAGATTCATCATTATCTAAAAGTTTGCGGCACAATATGATCAATTAGCATCTACTCGATATGTTGTGACTGCCACTCATGGGCCAAGTTCTCTACCGCATATACTTTAGTTGAGTATGATGCGAAAAGAGGGATAACGATGAGTTTGACCCCGATTGATTTCCATTCCGTCGTCCGAAGCTGTATACCTCAGGAAGCCGAGGTTGTCGTATTGAAGAGGGAGGGGAGCCCCTCGGCTATTATTTACGCGGATGTAGATGGCGATGGTCACCCTGAAATCACAGCCATGTATAGATATTTAGACAATCAGTATCTATTTTCGCTCAAAAACTATTCCGGTAACTGGTTCCCAATCGCCTCTGCCGCAACGGGTAGAATCCAAGCTGTAACGGATTTCGCGGCTGCTCCTGTGTCACGTAGAGAAGGTTGGGACCTGATTATTGGCTGGAAAAATGAGCGGGAATCCTCCTCCGAGCTCGATATCGTGCAGTGGACACCAACCGGTTTCCAACGGCTGATTCCTCCAGGAACTTTCTACAATCATCTGGAGATTGAAGATATGCCTGGTCGTGATGGCAGCAGAGACGGTCTTTGCGAAATAGCGCTGTGGGGGCATGAAAGGGATCAGGCTTACAATGTGGAAACGTATCGATGGGATCCTTACAGACTTGTTCCCATGCAAGATGTGTATTCGTATTATTTTCAGAAGGTGACTCGTTACTATGAGGATTTAACCCGTAATCATCCGGATGGGCAAGCCTACAGAAGTTATCTGGAGGATGCGCAAAGGAAAGCAAGAGGAAGCGAGTCATCATAGAAACATAATTAACCAGAGGGTTAACACCCGTCTGGTTTTTTGTGTCGTAATTTCTTAACCTCATTGTCCTAAAGTTAGACTAAAAATATCGTTATTCCTATGCTACATTTATGACAGATGTCTTAATATCATATAGCGATGAGGTAAACTCGATGAACAAAACGTTGAAGATCGGCATTATTGGAGGCGGCGGTATTGCTGGCGCTCATGTCAGAGCCTATCGTGAGCTAGCTGACGTAGAGATTGTAGCGGTAGCAGATGCGGTACCAGGCAAAGCGGCACAATTCATTGATTTTTGGCAAATTCCTTCGGCACAAGCCTTTGATGATTATCGGCAGCTGTTGGAATTAGACCTTGATGGGGTAAGCATTTGCACACCGAATGTGGCTCACCATCGGACGACGGTAGATTCTTTATTGGCAGGAAAAAACGTTATGCTGGAAAAGCCGATGTCCGTCACGCTGGAAGAAGCCGTCGAGATGGCGCAAACGGCGAAGAAAACGGGCTTCATGCTCAATGTTGGTTTCCAGCCGAGATATGATCCGAATATGAAGATTATTCAGGACGTGGTTCAGTCTGGTCAGCTTGGTAAGGTCTATTATGTTGAAACAGGCGGCGGACGCCGCAGAGGTATGCCTGGCGGTACATTTATTAGCAAGGAAATCGCCGGAGCAGGAGCAATGGCTGATATCGGTTGCTACTCACTAGATATGGCTCTGAATGCGATGGGGTATCCGAAACCGCTTACCGTATCCGCTTACAGCAGCAACTATTTTGGAACGAATCCGTTATATCATAAGGAAGCTAGTCGATTCGATGTGGAAGATTTCGGTGTGGCGATGATCCGTTTTGAAGACGATCTGGTGCTGAATTTCAAAATTTCCTGGGCGATGCATATGGACACGCTAGGACCAACGTTATTCCTTGGTACGGATGGCGGACTCAAAGTAACACCTGCCGGTAAAGGGCCATGGAGCGGAGTGTTTGATGGAAATGTGGGTTCCATTGCGTATTTCCACGATGTTCGCGGACATCACACGGAAAGCCAAATTCCGCTGATTGATCATAAGCTGAATTTGTTTAACGAGAAGGTCCGCGATTTCGTAGAGGCTGTCCGGGATGGCAAACCAGCACCGATTCCTGGCGAACAGATCGTTCGCAATCAAGCCATTATTGATGGCATTATTCGTTCATCGCTCATTAAACGCGAAGTTACGATCGAACTTCCTAATTAACTCAAAACTACACATTACTCTGGAGGTATTCTCATGTCACGTATTTTCCGTATTGGTATTATTGGTTGTGGAGGTATTGCAAACGGCAAGCATTTACCAAGTTTGAAAAAGCTTTCGAATGTTGAATTGGTCGCATTCTGTGACATCGTGCAAGAGAAGGCTGAAACTGCCGCTGAGAAATATGGCTCTAAAACCGCTAAAGTATATGAGGATTACAAAGAGCTTTTGCAGGATGCGACGATTGATATCGTTCATGTGTTAACACCGAATGATTCACACGCCGAAATTGCCATTGCTGCGCTAGAAGCTGGCAAGCATGTGATGTGTGAGAAGCCAATGGCCAAAACAGCAGCGGATGCTAAGCGCATGGTTGAAACTGCGAAGCGTACTGGCAAGAAACTAACAATCGGCTACAACAACCGTTTCCGGGCTGATAGCCAGCATTTGAAGCGCGTATGTGAGGAAGGGGAGCTTGGCGAAATTTATTTCGCGAAAGCGCATGCCATTCGTCGTCGCGCAGTTCCAACATGGGGCGTATTCCTGGATGAAGAAAAGCAAGGCGGAGGACCGCTTATTGATATCGGTACACATGCTTTGGATCTAACGCTTTGGATGATGAACAACTACAAGCCGAAAGTGGTTCTGGGAACGAAGTACCACGAATTGTCTCAAAAAGAAAATGCGGCCAATGCTTGGGGGCCTTGGGATCCTAGTAAATTCACCGTGGAGGACTCTGCTTTCGGTATGATCGTCATGGAAAACGGGGCTACAATTATGCTGGAATCCAGCTGGGCACTGAATACGCTTGAAGTCGATGAGGCTAAATGCTCATTAAGCGGTACGGAAGGCGGAGCTGATATGAAAGGCGGGCTTCGCATCAACGGTGAGAAACATAGCCGCTTATTTACAACTGAGGTGGATCTGAAAGCAGGCGGTGTTGCTTTCTATGACGGCGCTAAGGAAAGTGATGCAGATTTGGAAATGCGTACATGGATTAAAGCCATTGAAAATGATATCGATCCTGTTGTGACACCTGAGCAAGCATATGTCGTTTCACAAATTCTTGAAGCGATTTATGAGTCTGCACGCACAGGGAAAGCCGTTTATTTGAATGAATAGTGCGTCAAAGCTATAAGATTTATCAGGAGGAGCCTAGGCTCCTCTTTTTTAAACCCATTGAAATTTGAAAAAAGAAGTGGAATAGGAGTATGCTAGAATTATTGAAGGACCCAACTAAGAATTGAAGGAAAGGAAGCGTGAAGCGATGCATTTGGGATTACAGGGCAAGGTAGCTTTGATTACTGGGGGAAGTAAAGGAATTGGATTGGCAACAGCGATTTCCTTATCGCGAGAGGGAGCTAAAGTTGCGATACTCGCTCGGAATAAGGAGCAGCTTCAAGAAGCCGCTGTCCATATTGCTAATTTGACAGAGGGTGAGGTGCTTGCGATTCAAGCGGATGTGACCTCGGAAGCCGACTGTCAGCGTGCTGTGGAACAAACCATTCAGCGATTCGGGGGTTTACATATTCTGGTAAACAATGCGGGTACGTCTGCAGCCCAGCCTTTTGAAGAGGTAGGCACGGAGCTATGGCGGCAAGATCTTGAGTTGAAATTATTTGGAGCCATTCATTGCTCCCGTTATGCAATCCCTTACATGCGTCAAGCAGGAGGCGGTTCTATTGTAAATATAACGACTTCCGCATCCAAAACACCACCTGCTTCTTCGCTGCCAACATCGGTCAGCCGTGCCGCAGGCCTTGCATTAACGAATGCGATGAGCAAAGACCTGGCATCCGCCCAGATTCGTGTGAACACCGTCTGCATTGGGAAAATTCGCAGCAGCCAAATTGAGAGAGGCTGGAAGCGCGAGGCGCCAGAGCAGACTTGGGAAGAGTATGCATCGGATCCCAAGCATGACATTCCGCTCGGCCGAATTGGGAATGCGGAGGAAGCAGCTAATGTGATCACCTTCTTATCCTCGGATGCAGCTTCTTATGTTACTGGCACTTCCGTCAATATAGATGGCGGTAAGAGTGCGGCTCTCTAAGTTGATAAGCGAATCGAAGGGTGCTAACCCATAATCTTTTATTCATTACAAACAGTAAAAAGGCTGCATCTCTGGAAGAAATTCATTCTTCAGAGGAGCAGCCTTTTTCCATTCAATCTCGACAAACGCTTCCGTCCTACTGGACGTCATGGGCGTGTATAAGAATGTATTTTTTCATGGTGATACGAGTATGTTATGCTCTTCGCTTCTTTCGTAGATACCAGACCAACATGGAGATTGCGTCTCGGATCGAAGCGGTTTGGTGAAAAGCGAGTGTTGTTGTCATAAGCAAGAAACCTCCCTAACCCTGAAAGAATGTCATGCATAAACAGTATTACGTAAGAAAAGTATAAAAGGTTTTATTTTTTTTTTATGTAAATGATCACAAAAATAGATCCGCAGCGTGTGCTGTGGATCTGAAGGTGATTCATATGGATTTTGTCTTATTACCATACAAAAGTCTCTAATAGATGCATTTATTTTATCTCTTGACAGGTTAAACGTTTCAATTTAAGCTAATAGAGAATGTTAAACGTTTAACAAAGCGGAGTTGAAACAAGTATGAGCAAGCCTAAACAAGTCACAATTGTAGAAGTGGCGGCAGCAGCAGGAGTATCCATTGCCACAGTCTCCAATGTGCTGAATCGAGGTGGTATTCGTTCGTCCAAGGAGACGATACGCAAGGTAGAATTGGCTGCTGAGCAATTAGGTTATCGGCGGAATACGATGGCAGCGGGGTTAAGCCGCAGCAAGACGTATGAGATCGGCCTCATCTTACCAGGGTTAACGAATTACTATGGAGAGCTTGCTGAGCATTTGCAGATTGAAGCACATAATGCGGGGTATCACTTATCTGTGTTTTCCTCTGGGGGATTCGATCCGGATATTGAGCGGAGAAATCTCGAAGTTTTGCTGCAGCGCAGAGTAGACGGATTGATTTGTCATGGTCTAGCCATGGGATTCGAATCTACACGTTCGATCGTAAACAGCGGTACACCATTAGTCCTTATTAATGGTTGGAACTGGCCGGAGGATATTGCGTTAGGTGCAGTGAATTTAGGCTTTGCCGAGGCATGCAAACAATCCACTAAATTGTTGGTAGAACGTGGCTGTAAAGCGCTTTGCTATGTGGGCAGTATAGGTTCGAAAGTCATCGACGAGCAGCGCCGCAAGGGTTTCAATGCCGGGATCCGGCAATATGCAAGCGATGTCATTCATGAGATCGTGGACGCGAAAGATTTGGATATGGAAGCTTTTCTTTCAAGCTTATTACAGCGCCATGCGATGCCCGTAGGTATGATCGCTTTTGATGACCATGTTGCCCTGCGGCTCTTATCGGCAGCCAATAAGCTGCGAATTGCGATTCCAAGCCAGCTTCAGATTATTGGAATTAATAACGATTATATTGCTAAACAAAGTTATCCAGGTATATCAAGCTGGGACATTCCTTATAGCTATCAAGCCCAATCGGCCATTAACAAACTGCTGCATAAATTTGGCAATAAGGCTGAGTCAGGTGAGGAACGTGAGATCGAGGTCCCGCTTACTTTCATAGAACGAGAATCAACCAAATCATACAAAACGGAGTGAATCGATCATGTGGAAACAAGCCATTGAAGATGCTTTGCAAAAAACGAAAGTGAATATCGAACGTTTTGGGGATTTATTTCCTCACGTTAGTGAGAACGATGTGTATCATTTGAATCCGAATACAGATTGGACAGACGGCTTCTGGTCAGGTATTTTGTGGCTTGGCTACGAATATAGCGGTGACAAAGCGTTCCAGCAAGCCGCTCAGAAAACAGTGGAGAGCTTTAAGCGCAGACTGGAAAACAATGTTGCACTAGATCACCACGATATCGGGTTCTTATATTCTCTATCTTCTAAAGCGCAATGGATTATTGAGAAAGATGAAGCTGCGAAACAACTTACGCTGCAAGCTGCCGATGTGCTGATGAAGCGCTGGAGACCGAAGGGTCAATATATTCAAGCTTGGGGTCCTGAAGGGGACAAAGAAAATGGAGGACGTATCATCATTGATTGCATGATGAACCTACCACTTTTGTACTGGGCATACGAGCAAACTGGCGATGTCAAATACAAGGAGGTTGCCGTGATTCATGCGGATTTGAGCCGCCGCTATTTGGTTCGCGGCGATGATTCATCCTTCCACACGTTTTACTTTGATCAAGAGAGTGGTGAACCACTTCATGGCGGAACGCATCAGGGGTATCAAGATGGTTCAACTTGGACTCGCGGTCAAGCTTGGGGAATTTATGGATTCGCGCTTTCGTACTACTATACGAAAAACCCGCTTTACTTAGAAACATCCAAGCGCTTAGCGCGTTACTTCTTTGACCGCTTGCCGCAGGATGATGTGGTTTACTGGGATTTCAATGCGCCGGTGAACGCAGAAACGAACCGTGATAGCTCAGCGTCTGCGATTGCTTCAGCGGGAGCCTTAGAGCTATTGGAACACTTGGCTGCTGATGATGCTGACCGTGCATATTTGGAAAATGCGATTCAGCGCTCCATGACTGGGCTAGTTAAATCCTACGCAACCATTGGCAAGCCTGATGCTCAAGGCTTCATCGAACGCGGTTCCTATCACGTTCGTGGTGGAAGTGCTCCAGATGATTACATGATCTGGGGTGACTATTACTATTTAGAAGCTCTCGTACGGATGGAAAAAGGAATCAAAGGTTACTGGTATGAGTAATCAAGCTGCAGCCTGCAATGACCGTGCATATTGGTTGGCTACGATGCAACGCATCGCTGATCCTGTGATAAAGGCATTGGCATCTAGAAAGCTGCGCGCAACAATGCCAGTAGAGAATAAAAAAGAAGAGCAGCTCCAGTATTCGCATCTAGAAGCATTCGCACGAACACTGGTAGGCATGGCACCGTGGTTAGAAAGTCCAGCTCAAGATGCCGAGGAAGAGAAGCTACGCATTCACTACGGCGAGCTAGTCCGAGCTGGTCTGGACGCTGCGACGGATCCAGAGTCGCCTGATTTTTTGAACTTTTCCAAAGGCATGCAGCCGATTGTAGATACAGCATTCCTGGCTAATGCGATCCTAAGAGCCCCTAATACGCTTTGGCATCAGTTGGATAGCCGCGTTCAGGGCAATCTGGTGAAAGCCATGAAGGCAACAAGAACGCGCAAACCAGGTTTCAACAACTGGCTCTTGTTCGCTGCTATGACCGAAACGGCTTTAGGGGTGATTGGCGAGGATTGGGATGCCATGCGCGTGGATTTTGCCCTTAAACAGCACGAGCAGTGGTATCTAGGTGATGGGATGTACGGCGATGGTCCGCACTATCATGCCGATTATTACAACAGTTTCGTCATTCAACCCATGTTGGTTGATATCGTTGAGCATGTACATGGGCATTACGATGATTGGGCTGGAATGCGCGAGAATATTTTGATTAGAGCACGGCGTTATGCGGCCGTGCAGGAACGATCGATTTCACCTGAGGGGACGTTTCCTGTTACTGGTCGGTCGCTTGCTTATCGTTTTGGCGCTTTTCAATCACTTGCACACATGTCGCTGCGACGTGAACTACCCGATGGTGTTGCGCCAGCTCAAGTGAGATGCGCACTAAGTTCGGTCATTCACAGGCTGATTGAAGCCCCAGGCACCTTCGATGAGGCAGGCTGGCTGAAGATTGGATTATGCGGACACCAGCCTGAGCTTGGCGAAACGTATATTTCCACAGGCAGCCTGTACTTATGTTCAGCTGTTTTCCTTCCGTTAGGATTGCCAGCAGATGACGAATTTTGGCAGGGGGCAGATACCCCTTGGACGTCTCAGAGGGTATGGTCAGGGCAAACGGTTGCCATTGATAAAGCGTTATAATCGATTGTTGCATAAAAAGCGTTCTGTTTCTTAATGAAACAGGCGCTTTTTTCGTGTAAACTTAGAATGACAACTAGCTTGAACTTAGGTCAATTAGCTGCTGAAGCGTATTTATCCACAAATAGCCTAATTGGACGGTTGTGGATAACTTTTAGATATGAGTGGAAAGAAAGTGGAGTGACTCCTTTGAATCAAAATTATCAATTAACGCTGCAGGAAGTACTGGGACGGCCCACTTTTCAGCATGCCTATATCGCGGCAGGTAAAGAGGGAATACAACGTCTAGTCCGCTGGGTACATATCATTGAAGTGATTCAGTTTGAACAACTGCTGCAAGGCGGAGAAATGATCCTTACGACAGGGGCTGCCTTCAAGAGCGATACGGATTTATTCATGACGTATCTGGAGCAATTGATCAATAAATACGTGTCATGCCTCTGCATTGAAATGGGACATTACTTGAGTTCAGTGCCACAAGAATGGATACAAGCGGCGGAATCCTATCAATTCCCGCTCATTATTTTTCCGCAAGCTGTGCGATTCATCGACATTACGCAGGATATTCATGCGCATATCATCAACCAACACCATAAAGCGCTTCAGGATTTGGAGAAAATATCGCGAGAATTCCATCGAATGACACTATCTTCACAAGGTGTTTCTCATGTACTGGGGCTGCTGCAAAGCAGTACCAAAGCTCAAGTTATTTATGTTCCTCTGAATGGACAGCCCAAGTTTATCCCTCATTTAGGGAGCCGGGAGTCAGGACAGTGGTTGGAATTTCTAGAAAGTCGTCTGGTCGAAAGCCCGAATAATGGTAATACAGCGGCTCCTTCCGTGATGGAAGTTGAGGGTCAAACGGTTATCGTACAACCCGTTGGGGCAATGGGCAAAACATGGGCGCATATTATCCTGGTTTTCAGCCGAAAGCCGCAGGAATATGAATACTTAATTCTAGACTCAGCCTCATTGTCTATCGCACAAGATTTGCTGCGCAAACGCTATATCGAGGAGCGTAAATTGTATTCACAGACGCTTTGGGTTGATGATCTGCTGCATCTGCGGATTCGTGACGAAGAGCAAATAAAAGTGTTGATTGGGACTGAATTTAAGCGGCTTAACGAGCTTCCCTATCACGTTATCTTAATCGAGTTTGAGCATGAACAAGCGGAGGGGGAAAACACGGAAGAGGAGGGTGTGGAGTCTTCGGGGATTCATCTTTCACTTGCTGTAAGATCCGTTTTCGAGCAGCATTCCTTTCATCCATTGATCACGTTGAAAAATAATCGGCTCGTCGTCGTAGCCTTTGATAAAGCAACAAAAAAACGACCGTCCAAAGAACGCCTTCAGCAGGTTTTCCAATCCATTCAATACCTGAAAGCCGAGGATGAGATCAAGTTAACCATTGGCGTTGGACAGAGTAATCGAAGTTTTTTGCAAGCTCACATTAGCTACCAAGAGGCGCTTCAAGCGATTTCGCTTGCTCCAACACTGCAAGGGAAGGTATTGTTTTTTGATGAGCTAGGCGTATTTCAATTGTTATTTCACATTCCAGATAAACAGATATTACAATCTTTTGTCCGCACCTATTTGGGACCGATCATCGATCATGATCAGATGAAAGGCAGCGAGCTCCTGCGCACGCTCAAGGTTTACCTCGACACGGATGGTTCTAAGCAAATCGCTGCCCAGCAGCTTTTTATCGTCCGACAATCCCTGTATTACCGTTTGGAAAAAATAGAAGAGCTCCTTGGAGCCGACTACATGCTGCCGGAAAAGCGCTTGGCGCTGCAGGTGGGGATACGGGCATATCAGCTTTTGAATCCGGAAATAAAAATGTGAAAAGATTTTGTAAACATTTTTTACAATTTGTCTAATGGAACGTCCATGGATCGGTCTTATACTTGGAGACGAGATAAGATTGATCCATTTTTTATGGGATCATCCAGAGAGGTAGATGCAGAATGATCATTGGGGTTCCTAAGGAAATTAAAAATAATGAGTTTCGTGTCGGCATGACGCCTAGCTCCGTACTATCTTACAAAAAAGCAGGGCATGACATTATCGTCGAAACCTTAGCAGGTCAAAGCATCGGATTCACAGATGAAGATTACACAGAAGCAGGTGCAACCATCGTTGCCTCAGCAGCTGAAGTATGGACGGCAGATATGGTCGTTAAAGTGAAAGAACCGCTCCCTGAAGAGTATGGTTATTTCCACGAGGGTTTGATTTTGTATACGTATTTACACCTTGCACCTGAGGCCGAATTGACGCACGCTTTAGCTCATAACAAAGTAACAGCAATCGCCTATGAGACCATTCAATTGGACAATGGCAGCCTTCCGCTGCTGACACCAATGAGTGAAGTGGCTGGACGTATGTCCGTTCAAATCGGTGCTCACTTCTTGGAGAAAGCACATGGCGGCAAAGGTATCCTGCTAGGTGGAGTACCGGGAGTTGAGCCAGGCAAGGTAGCTGTCATCGGTGGCGGGATTGTTGGTGCGAATGCGGCGAAAATGGCCATCGGACTTGGCGCCGATGTGAGCATCGTTGATTTGAATCCAGATCGCCTGCGTCAATTGGATGATCAGTTCCAAGGTCGCGTGAAGACGATTATGTCCAATCCCTACAACATCGCCGAGGTCGTTCGTCACGCTGATTTGGTCATTGGGGCTGTCCTTATTCCAGGAGCTCGAGCACCACGTCTCGTGACAGAGGACATGGTCAAAATGATGAGTCCTGGCAGCGTTATCGTTGACGTGGCAATTGACCAAGGCGGGTCCATCGAGACGATTGACCGCATAACCACGCATGATCAACCGACATATGTGAAACATGGTGTCATTCATTACGCGGTGGCCAACATGCCAGGAGCTGTTGCACGTACGTCCACGCTGGCTCTGACAAATGTGACAACACCGTATGGCTTGCAAATAGCAAGCAAGGGCTATGTGCGTGCAGCTCTGGACAACAAAGCGATTGCAAAGGGCATCAACGTGGTCGCCGGTCATGTTACTTACCAAGCTGTAGCTGAGGCACATGGCTACACGTACACTGATATTTACTCGCTGTTGCAATAGAGCTTGCAAACTATGAGGACTTTCGCTGCTTTGCGGAGGTCCTTTTTTTAGTTATGACTGATTAGGACAAGACGGGAGAATAGAGGCTCCTCGTTCCGCGAGCGCAATGTTAAGAGCAAGTTCTAACATATATAAGCTGTGTTTTTTACTTAATGTATGGATGGGTTCATTTTATGGACAAATAAGGGTATAATAGACGATCAATGTCGTTATTGAGGAGAATTATTATGAATAGAATCAAATGGATCAATATTGCGGCCATCATAGCTGGTTCTGCCATCATCGCTTTTGGTATCAATTATTTCAATCTTGCAAATGGACTGGCAGAAGGAGGGATAACTGGCCTAGCTCTTTTGCTCAAATATGTGCTCGGATGGAATCCCGCATGGACGAATCTACTCATTAATATTCCGCTTATTCTTATCGGTTGGAAAATGCTCGGACGCATTAGTTTCATTTATACAGTTGTAGGGATGTTATCGGTTTCGCTGTTTTTGTGGTTATTCGAGAGCTTTTCCATGCCCTTGCCTGATCCTCTGTTAGCTTCGTTATATGCGGGAGGGATTGTTGGACTTGGTTTTGGCATTGTGTTCCGTTTCGAGGGGATGACAGAGGGGACAGATATCATTGCGCGTCTGATGCAGAAGCATTATGGGATTGGGATCGCGAAGACTATATTAGCGCTGGATTTCGTCATACTGCTGTTGTCGCTGATTTATTTGGATCTCACGCGTGCGATGTATACGTTAGTTGCGATTATTGTTGGAGCTAGAGTCATTGATTTTGTGCTGGAGGGTGCCTCTGGCGCGCGGGCGGCTTTTATTATAACAGCCCAACCGGATTTGACAGCAAATGCGATTATGACGGAATTAAATAGAGGGATTACTTTTCTTGAAGGAAGAGGCGGCTATACAGGCAAACACAGAGAAGTGATTTATTGTATCGTAAGCCGCAAAGAAATCATCAAGCTGAAAACACTTGTACATCGCGTGGATTCATCCGCTTTCGTAACTTTCAGTGATGTGAGAGAAGTTGTTGGGAATGGATTCGCAAAGCAGGAGTAATCGGACTCTTGGGTGTTGCAGCTATATCAAAAAACAGCCCGTCCCTGAAAAAGGGACGGGCTGTTTTTTCTCTTGCTGAATGCTTAGAACGCAGGCACGATCGCGCCTTTGTATTTATCTTCAATGAACTTTTTCGTGTCAGCGGAGTTCAGTTCCTTAGCAAGCTTTTGCATCGCTTCGGAATCCTTGTTGTCCGGACGAGAAACAACGATGTTTACGTAAGGCGAGTTTTTATCCTCGATAAACAAAGCGTCTTTCGTCGGATTAAGATTCGCTTGAAGTGCATAGTTCGTATTAATTAGAGCCAAATCAAACTCGCCGATCGTACGTGGCAGCATGGCAGGGTCTAATTCTTTGATTTGAAGCTTCTTTTTGTTTTCTACGATATCTTGAACCGTACCTTTGATGCCAACGCCGTCTTTCAGTTTAATCAGTCCGTTTTTCTCCATCAGCGCAAGCGCACGGCCGGCATTAGAAGGATCATTAGGAATAGCGACGGAAGCGCCATCCTTCAATTCTGCAGCGGCTTTCACCTTTTGGGAATAAGCGCCGAACGGTTCGATGTGCACGCCAACTACTTTTACGAGGTTTTGTTTTTTATCTAGGTTATATTGATCCAGGTAAGGCTGATGTTGGAAAAAGTTAGCGTCCAATTGTTTTTCAAACACTTGCACGTTCGGTTGAACATAATCGTTAAACTCAATAACTTCAAGCTTCACGCCTTGTGCTTTCATTTTGTCTTTAAGGCTATTCAAAATTTCGGCATGAGGGACAGAAGATGCACCGACTTTAAGTGTAACTTCTTTGGCTGCTGCTGGAGCAGTTGAGGCAGCAGGTGCCGAGCTTGCAGGCGTTTCAGCGGCTTTCTGTCCGCATGCTGCAAGTGCAAGCACAACGAATATAGCCATTAATGATAGCGAAAGTTTCTTCATGATGAGATGACCTCCAAAATAATGTGTTTTATTTGCGGTTAAATTTAACGACCAATCGGTCTCCTAGCATTTGCAGGAGCTGAACGAAAAGGACGAGAATGACGACGGTCACGATCATGATATCGGTACGGAACCGCATGTAGCCGTAGCGAAGCGAGAGATCGCCAAGCCCGCCGCCTCCGACGACGCCTGACATGGCGGAGTAGGAGAGCAGGGCAACAGCCGTCACGGTAACGGCTGAGATCAGACCCGGGCGCGCTTCCGGCATCAGGACGCGCCAGACGATTTGCCACGGCGTAGCGCCCATCGATTGCGCGGCTTCAATGACGCCGCTGTCTATCTCGCGCAGCGCGGTTTCAACCAGCCGCGCGAGAAACGGCGCAGCTGCGATCACGAGAGGCGGGATCGCGCCCTGTACGCCGATGGTTGTATGCACGATGGCCTTCGTGATCGGAAAAACCGAGATCATCAGAATCACGAACGGTACGGAGCGCAAGATGTTCACGATCAGCGAGAGCACTCCGTAAAGCGGCAGATTTTGCAGCAGCTGCCCTTTGGAGGTAAGAAATAAAATGATGCCCAGTGCCATGCCGATGATGACTGTGAATAAGAGCGACCATCCCAGCATGACGAGTGTATCGCCGGTTGCTTTCATAATTTCGGACCAGTTAATGTCCCAGGTCATATTCATGGGTTGAGCAGCTCCACGTCGATTCCTTCTTGCTCAAGCTTGGCAATCACAGAATCGATTTCTTCTTGGTGTCCGCCTGTTAATTCCACAACCAATTGACCGTAAGGGACACTTTTCATAGAAGAAATAGTACCCTGAAGGATGGCAAAGGACACATTCGTCGACTTGACGGTTTCGAACAGGATCGGCTCATACGTTTTGGCACCGATGTAGGTAATCCGGATTACCGTTCCGCGCTTTTCTCCCTGTTTCACCATCGGATCCTGATCTGAACTTTGTGCGAAATCCGAAACTTGTCCGATGAACTCCTTCGTAACCGCATGCTGAGGCTTTAGAAATACGTCAAGCACTTTCCCGGTTTCAACAATCAAGCCTTTCTCCATAACAGCAACGCGGTCACAGATCGCACGAATGACCTGCATTTCATGCGTGATGAGCAGGATCGTAATGCCAAGCTTTCGATTGATATCGAGCAGAAGCGCAAGAATGGCATTCGTTGTCTGAGGATCGAGCGCTGAGGTCGCTTCGTCGCATAGGAGAATATCTGGATGATTAGCCAAAGCTCTTGCAATACCGACGCGCTGCTTCTGTCCGCCTGAAAGCTGGGCTGGATACTTTTGCGCGTGTTCTTGCAGACCGACTAAATCAAGCAGCTCCTTAATACGCGCTTGAATTGCCACTTGCCCCATCCCTGTCAATTTCAGAGGAAAGGCAATATTTTCGGCAACGGTAGATGAAGAAAGGAGATTGAAATGTTGGAAAATCATCCCGATTTTACGGCGTTTCGTTTGCAGCTGGCGAGAATCCAACTTTGTCATTTCTTCACCATCAATGTGAATGCTGCCAGAGGAGGGGCGCTCCAGTAGATTTACACAACGCAGTAATGTACTCTTCCCTGCACCGGAATGTCCGATGATGCCGAATATTTCTCCGCGATCGATATGTAAATGGATCTGCTGGATGGCCGGTACACGTCCCGGAATATCCTCATATACTTTTTGTAAATTTTCGATATGAATCAGGATGAATACCTCCTATTCCATGCAAATATTGGTGATTGTATATTTTGACCAACGGTAGATCATTTTATAAGAATTTGCAAGAGGATGCAATATCTAAAATATGGAAAACGAATATTTACTTTGCATTGACGCTCTAATTATTAACATATAAACTGAGGTTAACCGTTTCAATTTAGAAAGATAGCGCTTAAATAAGGTGAAAATCGGTATTTTTTAAGTTTTTATTAAGGAGGTGACAAAATTGACAAATTTGCAACAACGCCAAAATGACATCAAGTCCAGAATTGCTGAAGCGGCATTCAAGCAGCCTATTTTAAACAGCGGTTTATTATTTCATCACGATATCCGAGATAATTTCTACTATGCTTCTTATTTATTTGCAGCGTCACAGGAAGAAGCAGTCCCTTTTGAAGGGGATCGCGAGCAGGCTAAGATCAAGGCTGAGGGCATTCTGCTTCATATACTGGAACTCCAGGACCAGAATGAAGAGAGTGTGACCTACGGTCATTGGCCCTTGCATCTAAGACCTACTCCACAAGAAGCACCGAAAAATACACTTCCTGTTGAATTAATGGGAAGTTTGATGGTTTATTTCTATCAACGCTATTCAGACAATTTGAGTGAATCCTTGCGTAACTTATTTGCTGTAGCAATGCTGCATATTTATAAAAGTGATTTTTATCGCAGACCATCTGAGAATTACAACCATCACGAAGCGAAATACACGGCAGCTAAGCTTATTTTCGGACAGTTTTATGAGGATACGGCATTGTTTGAGGATGGCTGCCAAAGCTTGCGCAGTACGCTGAATCAGGTTACTTCGAGAGGCATGTCAGAATATGGGGGATTACCTTGGTTCTGGCACTGGATGCAGGCTTTTACGTGCGCTTGGGAGCTTATGAAGGATGCAGAAATTAAAGCTGAATTAGCTCGTCTATTGGACTACCTCTGGGAGGTTCGCTCGAACTATTATCTGGGAGGGGCATGGGTAGGCCCCCATTCACGGATATGGCCGCATGATATGCCAAGGGACAACAATGTACTGCATGATTATGTTCAGTTTGGCGATTTCACATTGCCTGATTACATGCCTCGAACCGAGTATGCAGGTTTTATTGCCTATGAAGCTTCGTCAGAAGTCCAGCGCACTGCCTTGCAACGTTCGACTCCGGTAGAAGTGATTCGCAGAGTTCCCCAAAAAGCAGCTCTATCTATCAGCGATAATGATGTGCTGCACAGTTATGTATATATCACAGAAAACTTTGCCCTAGGCGGTATGTGGGAACGCGTACAGGAGTTTGATAATGAACAGCATCGCTGGGATGTAGCCCTTCCGTTAGATGCGGTCCAAGGTATAAATCATTTGTATTTTTTTCACCCTGGTCAAGGCTATGCAGAAGGAGATTTACGTCATCAAAGTGAGTTTTCTGAAGTGCTTTTTCATCAAAATGCCTTGATTGCTTCCTATCAAATTCCAGACGGCCAGCCTGAATTCATCATGGGATGTCTGCCTGTAGGAGATTGGGTAGAGGAACCTAACGGACTGTTTGGATTATGCGGACATGTTTACATGGCTGTTTATGTGCAGCAGTCTTTTCAAAGGGAAGTACGCGAAGATCGATCCGTTGTCACAAGCCAAGGAAGAATGAATTCCGTTGTTGTCGAGTGTATCGACCAGCGAACAGCAGAAACCCTTCAGATAAGGGATGTACAGCAATTTGCGAATAGGATGAAGCAGAAACAACCCGTTTATACCCTTTCCAGCGAGGACGAATTGCAAATCACCTATACGACTTTGAAGGATGAAACGATGGTTTTAAGCAGTGGCCTACATAATGACAGGAAGATCATCAGACTTGTGAATGGTGAAGCTGTTGATTTCTCTAGCTATACGGTTTCTTGAAAAAAATAGAAAAGAGGATTGGACATGCCATTATTTGATTTTCCATTAGAAAAGCTAGTTACTTATGAAGGGCGTAATCCCCGCCCTGAAGATTTCGATTCTTATTGGGAGCGGGCCATTGCTGAAATGAAGGCCGTCGATCCTCAAATTGAACTTCGTCCGAGTGAATTTCAAGTGCCTTACGCCGAATGTTTTGATCTCTATTTTACAGGTGTCAAAGGGGCTCGTATTTATGCCAAATATGTTCGTCCTAAACACGCAGATAAGCCGCATCCAGCTATCGTTGAATTCCATGGTTACTCTGGAAGCTCCGGCGATTGGTTAGGTAAATTACCGTATGCCGCTCTAGGCTACTCGTTCTTTTCCATGGATTGCCGTGGTCAAGGCGGGTTATCGGAAGATACGGGAGGAGTTAAGGGGACGACGCTTCGCGGACATATCGTTCGCGGCTTAGATGATCACCCGGATCAATTGTTGTATCGGGATATTTTCTTAGATACGGCTCAACTTGCCGGCATTGCGATGAACATGCCAGAGGTTGATCCCGAGCGTGTAGGCGCATTGGGTGGCTCTCAAGGGGGCGCCTTGACGATCGCATGTGCGGCACTTGAGCCTCGTATTAAGCGGTTAGCGCCAGTTTATCCATTCCTTAGCGATTATAAGCGTGTTTGGGAAATGGACTTGGCGAAGGATGCTTATCAGGAACTGAAGGATTTCTTCCGCCGCCACGATCCACAGCACAAACGCGAAGATGAAATATTCACGAAGCTGGGCTATATTGACATTCAGAATCTGGCAGATCGCATCCAAGGTGAAGTACTGATGGCTGTTGGTCTAAGCGATACTGTATGCCCGCCTTCCACGCAGTTTGCTGCTTATAACAAAATCAAGTCGAAAAAGCAGTTTGAGTTGTACCCGGACTATGGTCACGAAGGTTTACCTGGCTTCAGCGATAAAACTTTGCAATTTATGTTGGGTCTTTAAAACTGAAACTGAAATGCCTCTCACATCTTCGTGATGGAGGGGCATTTTTTTGTTATCTATGTTGTTGTCGGAACTGACTGGGGGTTATCCCGGTTATCTTTTTGAAAAGGTGGTTAAAAAATTTCATATCCTGATAGCCGACACTTGCAGCGATATCGCTGATCTTGTGATCGATTGTTCGCAATAGCTGACAACAGGCTTCAATTCGCGCGTGCTGCACGAACTCCATGAAGGACATTCCCGTATGCTTTTTAAGCTGGCGATGAAGCTGACGTTCGCTGATCGACAATCTGGCTGCAGCTTCCTTAAGCGATATTGGGCTGCTGCAATGCCCGCGAATATAGATAAGTAGACTATCTAAGTCCTGCAGATTAGCTTTGGACGCTTCCGGAGTGAAATCCATTTTGGAGCGATACATGTAAACAAGAAGCTGGGCCACACAAGTTTGCAAAATCGTCATAAAACCGCTGCGATGAGCACTAAACTCGAAATGCAATCGTTCAAAAAGAGGCTGGAATTCCCCATTGCGCTCTTTAAAAGAAAGCCAAGCAGCGCGTTCGGTTGCCTGCATGAATAGGACGTTGAAGTCATCTTTACTTCCTCTCAATTGCAAGTGAAATAGTTGGTTTAACCATTCCTGCGTGAAAATGCAATTGTAAACCACAAGGTTATTTTTCTGAGCGAAAGATGAGGGGCGGAACACATGGGAGACGCCAACCGGAAGGAAGAAGAGATCCCCTTTGGATACGGGTAAAGAAGTATTGTCGATGTAATGTGCACCACTGCCTTCAGCGACATAGCTAATTTCAATGAAATCGTGCTTATGCTGCAGCATTTCAAATGATTCGTGAACTCGGTTGACGTACAGCGGAAGTTCCGGAAGGAAATATTGATCGCCGGGCGTTTCGATAATGCTTCGTTTAATGGTCATTTCATTTTACTCCTGTTATGTCAAATAAGGCCCTAATGAATGTCGGAATGAACCCTAAAGATAGGTACGCTCTCATCATAAAATAAAGGCAATGAAGTAACAACCATTTTCCTCCAGCTAATTTGTTTTCCTGTTAATCAAACCTAACTAGCGCACCAAAAGCCAATTCAAACTGGACAACCCTTTCTCCGTTATCCATAGTACCTGCGATCAAGCATTCTTCCGCCGGTATACCCGCTCCGGTCGACCGACCACACCATAAGACAAGTCGGCGTACAAATCGCCTGAGCTGACTAAGTGCTCGAGGTAGCGGCGGCCGGTGGAGCGGCTGACACCGATTTCTTTGGCGATTTGATCAGCGGTCAAGCCGCCGGATGCGCTTGAAATCGCTTGTACGATTTTTACCAACGTGAGCTTATCAATTCCTTTGGGCAGGAAAGAGGTGTCCAAGTTGGTTTCCTTCTTGGAGGTTCCGGACATAAGGCGATCAACATCGCTCTGATTGATCATGCCGCTTTCGTTCATCCGACTCAGTTCACGATGGAAATTCAGATAGCGTAATAGTGTTTCTTGAAGCCGATTAAAGACGAGCGGCTTAATGATATAATCAAACGCACCGCTGCGAATAGCGTCCCGAATGGCGTCTATTTCTTTGGCAGCGGTGATCATAATGACGTCTGTTTCCCGGTAATGCTGCCGAATAAAGGAAAGCATCTCTAAGCCGTTGGCGCCCGGTAAATAGACATCGAGTAGGACGAGATGCGGGGTCAGAATTTCCAACTGTTCCTTGGCTTGACTCACATCTGTGGCGATACCGACAACGTGGAATCCATCTACTTTTTCAATAAATCGTCTATTAATCTCGGCAATTTTCACATCATCTTCTACAATTAATACTTCAACGGTTTGATTCTGGTGTTCCATTGGGCAGGCTCCTTTCTTTGAGATCAGGGATCTTGGGAATCGCAACGGTGAAAATGGTGCCGCCTGCGGGGTTTTTGTGAAACGTAATGTACCCGCTCAACTTTCCGACAGCATGCTGGACCAAAGCGAGTCCAATGCCGCGGTGTTCCCCTTCTTTGGTCGAAAAGCCTTTTTCAAATACTGCCATACTCGTTTCCTCAGGAATGCCTACACCTCGATCTTCGCACTCGATAATAAGATCCTCACCAAGGTCGGTTAGAAATAACTTCACATGCGGTTCCGTCTGATCGCCACCAGCAAGTACCGCTTCCATGGCATTGTCAATAAGGTTACCGATGATGGTAACGAGCATATTTCGATCCATCTGAGTCGGGATGTCACTGAATGAGCTTTCGTGATCGATTTCGAACGTTATTTTTAATTCCTGCGCATGATTGAATTTACCAATGAGCAGCCCGCCAATCATGGGATCGGGGATTTCTCGCATAATGAACTGTACCCAATTCTGATGCACATTGGCCTCTCGTGAGATAAGTTCAACAGCTTCTTGATACGATTCGAGCTGGATTAGCCCAGAGATGACATACAGCTTGTTCGAGAATTCATGCGTTTGTGCACGGAGAGCTTCAGCGAAGCGTTTGACCTGAGAAAGTTCTTCGGCCAATCGATACAGTTCTGATTTGCTGCGAAAGCTCGAAACTGCGCCTGTCACGCCTAATTTTCGCTCAATAATTGGTACCCGATTCACAATAACCTCATGGTCGCCAATGAGCATTTCATGGTCAAATTCGGCTTTGCCCGAACGAACGACTTCATACAATCTCGTGTTCGGAATAATGTCCTCAATATGCCTTCCAGTAATCTTTGCCGTGACAGGCAGCTGCAGCAGCTGAAGGGCATATCGGTTAGCCATCGTTATAACACCCTCACGGTTAATTGCAATAATACCTTCGCGAATGGACTCTAGAATCGCCTTCTTTTCAGTATATAAGGCACCGATTTCTTTGGGTTCCAAGCCATGAATGGAACGCTTGACGTTATGGGCGATGAGGACAGAACCTACAAGTCCGATGACGAGAACGATCAAAGAGATCGTCTCGATTCGTGTTTGATACGCAGTGGTAACCAGATCAATGTCCTCTGTCAGGAAGCCAACGGATACGATACCAATCACTTGACCATTATCACCAAATACCGGAGCTTTGCCGCGGAGTGATGGACCCAAAGAACCAATTGCCTCGGAAATAATGGATTTCCCCTCAAGAACAGGTCCGTTATCTCCCCCAACCATTTCTTTGCCTATTCGATCAGGTAGAGGATGCGAATAACGGATCCCTTCACGGTTTCCAACAACGATGTATTCCGCATCTATTTTCTCACGAATCGTTTCCGCAATGGGTTGAATGACAGCTGAGGGGTCATTTAATTGAAAGGCATGCCTTATTTCAGGCATACTGGCCACAGTCTCGGCTACCTTCAAGGCGCGTGTACCAATCTGTTCCTCAAGGGCTGAGGTCATTAGGTAATAGAAAATGCCGCCAAGACTTAGGATGATAAAGACAAGCAGTGAACAAATAATCAGGATCAGCTTGGTTTGCAGTCTCATTCCCCAATAAAGCCCCCCGTTTTTGCTAGTATTGTATCATAAAGCGCTCTCATTTTGAGGGAAAACGCGTAGGAGCAGTCGTGAACAATATGAACAAAATGCCCAAAACGACGTTATTATAATTAATCTTGTTAAACTTTTCAATTTTCTATTCAGGTGATATTCTGAAAGCGCTTCAAAGAAAGCGGATACACGTATAAAACCAAAAAGATGGAGGGGTTTCTTTTGATAAAAAATGTATGGTCAGCATCTTGGAAAGTAACATCGATCAGTTTGTTAGCAATTTCCTTGGCAGCATGCGGTAATGGGGGAGCTAAACCAACAGAAGCAACGGGTGACAAAGCCAAAGAAACAACGGCACCAGCACAAGCGGCATCCAAATATCCTGAAAAAGCGATTAGCATCATTGCACCATCCGGCGCAGGCGGTGGTTGGGATATGACAGCTCGTACGATTGCCAAAGTATTGACGGAAACGAAAGCGATGGATAAGCCTATTTCGGTTGAAAATAAACCGGGCGGAGGCGGTGCCGTCTTCATGGCGGAATATGCGACTAAAGATGTGAAGGACAATTACAAATTGTTCGTAAGCTCGCCGCCGATTCTCATTAACCATCTGAAAAAAGAAGGCAACACGCCATACGGCTATGCTGACACAACACCGCTTGCTCAATTGACGAAGGATTATGGCGCGGTAGCGGTAGCGGCAAACTCGAAATATAAAGATTTAAAGTCGCTATTGGATGATTTGAAAGCAGATCCTACGAAACTGACGGTTGCTGGCGGTTCTGCACCTGGCTCTATGGATCATCTGGTTTCTATTCTTCCTGCTTTTAAATACGGAATCGACCCGAAAAAGGTGAAATACGTTTCCTATGATGGCGGCGGGGAAGCGGTAACTGCTCTGCTCGGCGGTAATGCGGATGTGCTTGGTACCGATGCATCTTCCTTGGATCAGTATGTGAAAGCAGGCAAAATCAGAGTGCTGGCGGTAGCAGCTCCACAACGACTTGGTGGCAGTATGAAAGATGTTCCTACGATGAAAGAGCAAGGTGTTGACGCTGAGTTCTTAATCTGGCGCGGTTTCTTCGGACCTAAGAATATGGATGCTGGTGCGAAAAAGTTCTGGGAAGATTCGATCAAGAAAATGGTTGATTCTGATGCATGGAAAAAAGAAATGACAGCGAACAATTGGGAAACAGACTATAAAAAAGCGGATGATTTCAAAGCTTTCTTAGGTCAGCAAGAAACGCAATTGAAAGATATGCTAACAGCTTTGGGTATGCAGAAATAAGAGAGCCTTGGGATGCTGGGAAGAAGCGAATTTTGCTTCTTCCCATGCACGAAGGGCGGGAGGTTGAGTAGGCAGATGAATACCATGTTTGACCGCTATGCAGGTATCGTTTTTTTCGCTATCGGCACCACATTTGTGATCGGCAGCAGAAGCATTTCAACAAGTGCTTACGGCAGTAATGTAGGCGCTAATATATTCCCAATGATGCTGGGGGCTTTCTTAGCACTAATGAGCATTCGTCTCATTTATGATACGTTCCGCAAGCAGCAGGCGAAAAAGCATAAAGAAAATTTGGATTACAAAAGATTTGGAATCATTTTCGTTGCAGCAGTCCTTTATGCGTTATTTCTCGAAGATATCGGATTCGTCATCTCCACGTTTCTCTTTTTAATGATTGGGTTCCAAACGATGCAAAAAGGCAGAGTTTGGGTTTCGCTTTTGATCTCAGCTGCATTCTCCTATGGGGTGTATACGCTGTATGTGAATGGTTTAGATGGGTCACTTCCTGGATTCCCAGCTTGGTTAGGCTTCTAAGATATCGCTTACGCAGTGGGTTTGCTAAAAGCAAGCTCTAAGGAGGTTATTGAAATGAGCACGATTGATTATGTGCTTCATGGCTTGGGTACTGCAATGCAGTGGCACAATGTCGTGTTTGTTTTTCTAGGCGTATTAATTGGTACCGTGGTAGGTGTCCTACCCGGGATTGGACCCATGAGCGGTGTAGCTCTGTTAATCCCGATAACAGCGACAATGACTGCAGGATTAGGTCCTGAAGAAGCCGCGACGAGCTCTATTATTCTGCTCGCTGGTGTCTATTATGGAGCGATGTACGGAGGTTCGACGACTTCCATCCTGCTGAATACACCGGGAGAATCTTCTTCCGTAGTAACGACCCTAGATGGTTATCAGATGGCTAAACAAGGCAGAGCTGGTGCTGCGCTTGCGATTTCGGCGATCGGTTCCTTTGCAGCCGGTATTATTTCTCTCATAGGACTTATCTTCCTAGCCAGGCCCTTGTCGGCAGTTGCCATCAAGTTTGGTCCTGCCGAATATTTCTCGCTCATGGTTCTCGGCTTACTCGCAATCAGCGGTCTTGCTGGCAAATCCATGGTCAAAGCCTTAATGATGACAGCCTTCGGGCTGCTGCTCGCAACGATCGGGATTGATAATGTATCCGGCGTTGAACGATTTACATTTAATATCCCTGAACTTTATCAGGGCTTGGAATTCCTGACTGTAGCTGTAGGTACATTCGCTGTCGGTGAAGTATTCAAGACCATTCTGCAGCGAGAAGGAAATGACGGCGAATTGGCCAAAATCAATCGAATCCTACCGACCAAGAAGGATTTGAAGGATAGCGCGGCACCAATCGCTCGAGGCTCGGTTCTTGGATTTTTCATCGGGCTTCTGCCTGGAGCCGGTGCCATTCTTGCTTCCTTTTTCGCTTACATTGTAGAAAAGAAAATCAGTAAAAATCCCGAGAGATTCGGGAAGGGTGCTATTGAAGGTGTAGCCTCTCCGGAAGCTGCAAATAATGCGGCGTCAGGCGGCGCTATGATTCCACTATTGACACTCGGCATTCCTTCATCCGGTACAACCGCTATTCTGATGGGTGCTTTCATTATGTACAATGTTCAGCCGGGTCCTTTGCTCTTCCAAGATCACCCGCAGCTCGCATGGGGCGTTATTGCCAGTATGTTCGTGGGCAACCTGATGCTGCTTATTCTGAATATGCCGCTTGTTAAAGTGTTTGCCAAAGTTATTGAAACACCAACGAAATATTTGATTCCATTAATTATCGTGTTTTCCGTATTCGGTGTTTACGCCGTTCAATATTCAACGTTTGATTTGCTCTTGATTATGGGATGCGGTCTTGTAGGGTACTTCTTATCGAAAAACGATTACCCGTTAGCACCATTGGTACTTGGTCTTATTCTTGGACCGATGCTGGAAAATAACATGCGCAGAGCGTTGACCATTTCGAATGGAGATTTCATGATTTTCCTACAAAAACCTGTTTCTCTCGCTTTCTTGATCATTGGATTCTTATGGTTGACGATCCCTTTAATCCTGAAGATGAGAGGCAAAAATGTTCTCGTAAACGAAGAAGCATAAGCTGGACGTAAACCCCTATGATGCTGGGTGGAGCTCTGATACCAATCAGCCTCTATCGGTAGAATAGGGGTTTCATTTCATGGAGTGAAATTCGGATGGACGTACTTTTCCTTATCGTGCTCAATGTCATTATTCCTGTATTTTTATTAATTGGGGCAGGGGCTCTGATGCATCGTGTATTTCATTTTGATATGCATACATTGTCTAAGCTCAATGCGTATTTCTTGCTCCCAGCCGTCTCTTTTACGAATATTTATCAAAGTAAGCTGGAGTGGAGCACTCTGCTGCAAATCGTTAGCTTTTTGCTTCTGCAAAGCATCGCTCTTATCACGGTGAGCAAAGGAACAGCAAAGCTGGCTAAATTTGATAAAGGCTTGTCTTCCAGCTTCTCAAATAGTGTAGTACTTAGCAATTCGGGTAATTTCGGCTTGCCGGTGTCACAGCTTGTGTTTCAGGGGAACCCGGTCGGTTTAGCTGTTCAAGTTATTGTCACCATCTATCAAAACCTTCTAACGAATACCTTTGGCTTGGTTAATGCGGTTTCCGCACAAAGCCAAGGTCAGAAGATGCTGCGGGAGCTTTTGAAAAATCCTATGATTCATGCATTTGTACTCGGGTTGCTAATGCATGTTCTGGCGATTCCAATCCCGGCTTTTATATGGCATCCGATCCAGAATGTTTCAAACGCTTTCCTTGCGGTTGCACTAGTTACTTTAGGTGCACAAAGTGCTTACTTGCAGTTTAAGCGGCTAAGCAGCGTACTTATCTTCAGTCTGCTAGGAAGACTAGTTGTCTCCCCGATCCTAGCATTAATTTTCATTTTTCTGCTTCATTTAGAAGGAACAACCGCACAAGCATTGTTTATCGCAAGCTCGTTTCCCACGTCAAGGAACAGCGCAGTATTCGCATTAGAATACGGGAATCACCCGGAATACGCAGCTCAAGTGGTACTGCTCTCTACATTGTTCAGCAGCTTGACTGTTACCATAGTCGTGTATGTATCGAAACTATTATTTTAGGCATGATGCCCTAGAAACGAGGAGTTCACTTTGAAAGATACGATTGGTGGCAAAAGCATTATTCTGCGTGTGGAGCTGCAAACGGAAGCCGTTCATTTTGGACAATTAATCACCGTGATTACGGAAAATGGCGGGGATGTTATTGCCATTGACGTTATTCAAACAGGTCCAAATTGGACAGTTCGTGATATTACGGTCACAGCATCAGAACAGATTCAACTGGAGGCCGTCACTGGCGCCATCAAATTACTTCAAGGTGTCAAGCTTGTTCATGTATCGGATCGTACCTTTCTGCTTCACCTAGGCGGCAAAATCGAGATGAAACCTAAGGTACCGATTCAAAATCGGGACGATCTGTCTCGTGTGTATACACCTGATGTTGCTCGAGTTTGTATGGCGATTCATGAGAAGCAAGAGAATGCGTACAAGCTTACGATTAAGCGGAATACGGTAGCCGTTGTTTCTGATGGCAGTGCAGTGCTAGGTTTGGGTAACATTGGACCCTACGCGGCTATGCCGGTTATGGAGGGTAAGGCGATGCTGTTCAAGCAGCTTGCGGATGTCGATGCCTTTCCAATCTGTCTAGACACGCAGAACACGGAAGAAATCATTACCACAATTAAGAATCTAGCCCCTGCTTTTGGCGGCATCAATTTAGAGGATATTTCTTCGCCACGCTGCTTCGAAATTGAGGAAAGGCTTCGCGAGGAGCTTGATATCCCCGTATTCCATGACGATCAGCATGGGACGGCAGTCGTTCTATATGCGGGACTCATTAACGCACTGAAAGTCGTTGGCAAATCGATTCATGAAGCGAAGGTTGTTGTATGCGGAATTGGGGCAGCTGGTATTGCATGCTCCAACATCCTACTCGCAGCAGGTGTCAAGGAATTGATCGGAGTCGATCGAGAAGGGGCTCTGGTGAGCAGCACTTCCTATAACAATCCCATGTGGAACTGGTATGCAGAACGGACCAACCCGAATCGACTAACGGGATCCTTGCACGAAATTATTGAAGGGGCCGATGTATTTATCGGATTATCCTCTGGTGGTGTGCTGAAACGAGGCGATGTTGAACGGATGGCGCCACGCCCCATTGTATTCGTCATGGCGAATCCGACACCGGAGATTCATCCCGACGAGATTGAGGACATTGCTGGCGTAATCGCTACTGGAAGGTCTGATTTCCCAAATCAGATTAATAATGTCCTATGCTTTCCAGGCATATTTCGAGCTGCGTTAGACTGCCAGGCTACGACAATTAATGAGGAAATGAAGCTAGCTGCTTCAGCGGCCATCGCCTCGGTTGTAGCCCCGCAAGAATTAAATAAACTGTACATTATTCCTAGTGTTTTCAATCAAGAGGTCGTTAGACGGATTCGAACAGGGGTCATTGAAGCAGCAATAAGAACTGGAGTGGCTCGGAGAATGCCGCGTGAATTCAGATCGGGGGGATCCATATGAGTGGTGTCGGGACAAGAGCGATTGTAGAAATTAACCAAGTCGCAAATCAATTTCAATCGAGCATTGTTATCAAAGTAGGTCAACGTTACATCGACGTCAAAAGTATACTTGGTTTAAGCATTACACTTTTCAGCAACGAGGTGTACCAGTTAGAAATTCACGGCCCCGACGAAGCTGAGGCTAAGCATGCAATGGAGGAGTTATTTATTAAACATGGGCTGCCGCTGAGCGAAGATTAGATAGGAATGTAGAGTTGTCAGAAAAACCTTCAACACCACTATACAGTGGAGCTGAAGGTTTTTTTAACGAAATATTACTTACATTAGAGCATGCAAATTTCATTTCACCTTAAAATGCACAACCGCGCTGTACAGCATTTTACCAGCAATCGGATCGAACACGATATGATGCTGAATCGCGAACACGTCGAGCAGCAAAGCTTTGTTGTTATCGATTTGCTCGTTGATTTGACGTTCCAGCGTTTTCATATCATAGGCTTGAAAAAACTCGATTTTATTATCTATGCGATCCAAAATAAAGTCCATTATGGTACTCCTCCCTAAGATAAGTTGTAAAGTTAAGACAACTTCTCTTATTATAACGTCAATATCTGATATAGGAAGTACATAGGAATAGGCGTATACTGTAAGGGGATACATGACCGCATACTCCATGGATTAGGAATACCTCATTTGCTAGACAAACTTGTAGCAGGAAGTGATGTCGTTTTGAAGTCTACACGGTTATTGTTTGATTTCTTCAAAGAGAAATGGCCGTTGTACGTCGTAGCCGCATTGTCCATTTCTTTAGGTAACATTATTCATTCGTATTACCCGAAGCTGCTAGGCATGTTTACAGATCAGCTGCAGCAAGGACGTTTAAACAAAACTCTAATTATTGACTACAGTCTGAAGCTGCTGACGATCGGCGTTACATTCGGTATTTTGACAGCCATCGGCCAGTACATGATCATGCGTAACGGAAGACGCTTCGAGTTTGTTTCAAGAAACCGCTTGTTTAACCATTTCACACAGCTAGGCGCAACATTTTACTCAAAGAACGGTGTGGGTAAGCTGCTCAGTTATGTGATGAATGACGTAACTGTCATTCGAGAATCGATATCCATGGGGATTAACCAAGTGGTAAACTCTGCGATTTTGATCACGGCTGTCATTCTAATGATGATTTTCAGTTCGATCCCGCTCTATTTAATTCTTATCTGTATATTGCCCTTATTGCTTATTCCTGTTCTAACCGTTCGATTTCAGCCTATTATTAAAAAGCATTCCTTACACGTACAAGAAGCATTAGGCAAAATGACGGAGTCGGCCGAGGAGCAATTCGGAGGCATACGGGTAGCTAAGAAATTTGCGGTTGAACCCATCA
Source organism: Paenibacillus alginolyticus DSM 5050 = NBRC 15375 (assembly GCF_000422905.1). Taxonomy (GTDB): domain Bacteria; phylum Bacillota; class Bacilli; order Paenibacillales; family NBRC-103111; genus Paenibacillus_E; species Paenibacillus_E alginolyticus. The sequence continues at coordinate 19,048 of NZ_AUGY01000026.1, read as the reverse complement.
TGGTTCGTAGGTTTAGCGATACGGTAGATCGGATTCGTGACAACCAATTGAGGCTCGTTCGACTTTCTTCCTTATTTGAAGCACTTATTCCGTTTCTGGGCGCAATATCGCTGATCATAGCGATTGCTTTTGGGGGCTATTTGACTATTCAAGGGCGGATTACGATTGGCAATTTCGTTGAATTAACGCTATACATACGGATGATGGTAAACCCTTTACAGCAAATTGGCCGCGTTATTAATGCTATGCAGCGCTCTCGAGCTTCGCTAGAACGCATGAATGAGCTGCTCGATTTGAAATCCGAAATTGTGCAAAAGGAGCTTGCGCAAATATCCGACCTCGATCACGAGGGAATTCGGATTGAACATTTGTCCTTTGCCTATCCAGATGACGAAGATGAAGTACTTCATGACATAACATTAACGATTGAACCTGGTAAATCCATTGGCATTATCGGGAAAACAGGCAGCGGCAAATCGACCTTGGTGAAGCTCATGCTTAGGATATACGACCCACCGGAGGGGACGGTATGGATCGGGGATACGGATATTCGCGATGTGACATTAGAAAGCCTGCGTAATCAAATCGCTTACGTACCGCAAGAGGGGTTCTTGTTTAGCACGACCATCCGGGATAACATCGCCTTTTATAAAAGAGAATCACCCTTAGAGCAGGTCGAGCGAGCTGCCAAAAAAGCTCAAATCCTCTCCAGCATTACGTCATTCCCTGAAAAGTTTGAGACGAAGCTGGGAGAGCGCGGTGTCACCTTATCGGGAGGGCAGCGTCAACGAACAAGCTTAGCCAGAGGGATCATTAAGGATTCTCCTTTGATGATTCTAGACGATAGTGTAAGCGCTGTAGACTCTGTGACGGAGAAGCGCATTATTGATACGATCCGCAAGGAGCGATTGAACAAAACGACGATTTGGATCGCTCATCGTATCTCCGCTCTGAAGCATACAGATGAGATTATCGTGCTGCATGAAGGCAGGATTGTACAGCGCGGCACGCACGAAGAGCTAATTGCGCAAGAAGGCTTGTACGCCGAGCTTCATGCGATACAAGAGGGAGGCAGCGACGATGCCCAAACCGAGTAACAAAAACAATGAGGAGCGGCAGAAGACGCGATCTTCCTTTCGTTCTTTATCTGCTTATGCCAAACCGCATAGGTTCACCTTTGCTGCTGTTTTATTTTGCGCAATACTGGGGATAGCAGCGGATCTGTTTCAACCTTATCTGGTTAAGATCGCGATTGATGATAATTTGATGATTGGGAAAAATGACTATCGCTCCCTGCTGCTCATTTGCTTGTTCTATGCAGGTTTATCTATCAGCAGTTTATTCTTCAGTTATCTGCAGAACAATTTATTGCAGTTTGCCGGGCAAAGCATCGTCGCCAAAATACGCAAGGATTTGTTCGAGCACATCTTTAAGCAGTCGATGTCTTATTATGACCGGACGCCAAGCGGCAGCCTAATTACACATGTTTCTAGTGACACGGAGACACTGAATCAATTTTTTACGCAGGTTCTTCTAAGTCTGGTACGCGACGGCATGACACTCGTATTCATCATAGTGCTGATGTATCATCTAGACTCGCAGCTAACGCTCTACAGCATGATCGTGATTCCGATCATTGTGCTCATAGCGGTCAGCTTTCGCAGATATATGCGCAAAACTTATCAGCTCTCAAGGACGCAGCTGTCTCAAATGGTTGCTTTTGCCGCTGAGAATTTATCTGGGATGCATCTCATTCAGGCTTTTCATCAAGAGAAGGAGCAGATGAATCGCTTCACGGAGCGGAATCTTGGGTATTTTCGAGCTAATTTGAGAGAAATTCGTACCAATGTGTTGTTCAATCGTTCCTTTGATATTTTGGGGAATTTATCGGTAGCCTTTATTACTTGGATTGGCGGTATGGCCGTGTTTGATAAAACGATTGAATTCGGTGTATTGTACGCTTTTATTACGTATATCCGGCAGTTTTTTCAACCGATTAATAACATTACTCAGCAGTGGAATACTCTTCAATCTACGACTGTATCGGTCAATCGAATTTGGAATATCTTCTCCATTCAGCCGGAAGTAAAGGATAAGGAAGGCGTGCCGCCAATTTCGCTCAATGACGTTAAAGGGGACATTCATTTCAATCATGTACATTTTGGTTATTCGAAGGATACGGCTGTTATTGAGGATCTAGAGCTGCATATTGAGCCCGGCGAAATGATTGGCATTGTTGGAACGACCGGCGCGGGGAAAAGCTCGCTGATTAGTCTGCTTTGCCGCTTTTATGATGTGCAGGAGGGAAGTATCCGCATGGATGGCACGGATCTTCGAGATATCCCGCAAGCTGATCTACACCGAATGGTTGGACTTGTACAGCAAGAACCGTACTTATACGCTGGCAGCATACTAGACAATGTTCGGATGTTCGATGAAACCATAACGCGTGAAGAAGTGATTGAGGCATGCCGGATGGTTGGGGCAGACAATCTCGTTTCACGAATGAAGGATGGTTATGAAACACGCATTTCCGAGAGAGGAAGCGGGCTTTCCGCAGGAGAGAGACAGCTGATCTCGTTTGCGCGAATTATCGTATTCCAGCCGAAAGTACTGATTCTTGATGAAGCTACAGCGAATTTGGATTCACAAACGGAGCAGTTGATTCAATCCGCGCTGCAGGTTGTAGCCGAAGGAAGAACGACACTTGTCATCGCGCATCGCATCTCGACTATTATGCATGCTAACCGCATCATTGTGATGAGTCAAGGCAAGATTGTTGAAGAAGGGAACCACGCTCAATTACTTGCGCTTCGGGGCTATTACGAGCAATTATTTCTGCATTCACAGGGGAATATGGATGCTGCACAAACCATTTCATAGCATGAATCTGCAATTGAGAGTTGAAAATAAGCTTTGTCAGACTCCTCGTTAGGAAGTCGTGACGAAGCTTATTTTTTTATTTGTGTGATAAAAGTCCTAGAAAAGTACTGCAAGATTCTAGCATTTATTGCATAAATGGATGGGTATAAATGTCTCGAAGAGAGACAAATGATCCTATTTTACCAGGGGGCGTGGAAAATGTTAAAAAAGCAATTTAGTTACAATATAATAACTTAACAAACAATAATGGAAAATTATGTTTTTTTATTCAGTTTACTATACTATACTAATGTATAAAATTGTAAATTTTTGCTGTCGATTAATGTCGAAGATGGGATTTTTCACCTACAACTTTATAATGGCAAACCTATTGAAAAATAGGGACGCAAAGCTAGAGGGACTACATCCAACAAGGATATGTCAGCCAGTTGCATTGTAGCAATTGGTGGAATAGGGCATTTATGCCTTTGTTTCTCCTTTTTTTTGTGAACATTTTCTTCAAGTAATTCTATCGATAGGAGAGAAATGATGAGAGAGAAAAGACTAACGAATGTACAGCAATTATTCCCCAGTGAGGATGGAAACCAACAAACGCGTCAAATGGTTTTACGGCTCATTGAACAATTAGTAACGGGAGTCGATGATCTAAAAAACCCGGATGGCGTCAATCTCAAGGGCGAGAAAAACCGAACAGGAACTTTCTATAACAACCTTATTCGAAATAGCTCCATCCTTAATGGCAGTGTCCCTATGGAGGAAGTTAATACCGAGTTATTGAAATTGCTGCATGATCATCCTTATCATACGAAAAATTTCTTGACGAAGCATCCCGGGAATTATGGGCATGATTGCAGCGTTCTTGGTTAACGGCAACAATTTATGGGATGTATACGGCCCGGCCGGAGCTGAAGCAGAAGTAAGGGTAATCAGCATGATGTCCAAATTAATAGGCTATGATGCGTTGAAAAGCGGCGGGTATACGACGTGGGGCGGACAAGGAGCTGTCTTCTCAGGACTTCGGATAGCAATATCTAAATTCGTTCCGGACGCCTTGCAAAAAGGTGTTCCCGACAACTTGTATGCATTTTGTTCCGATGCCGCTCACTACAGCTTGTTTAAATCTATGGAGGCATCGGGCATAGGAAGCGATAGATTGATCAGAGTTCGCACGAATGCAGATAGCTCCATGGATGTAAATGATCTCCGAGTTAATATGGAAGAAGTGATTGCACGAGGCGGAATCCCAATTTACATTGTAGCTACAACAGGAACAACGGATGCGATGGGGATTGATGATTTGGAACAAATTTATGCCGTGTCAGACAAGGCAGCAGTTCATCATGGTTTGCATAGACCTCATATACATGCAGACTCAGCTTTAGGTGGATTCTTTGCATTCTTTAATGACTATGATTTCACTGCTAATCCACTCGAATTTAAGAATGATGTCACTCAGGCTTTAATTTCTATTCAAAGCAAAATGAAGCATTTGCATTTGGCGGACTCACTCTGCTTCGATTTTCAAAAACTGGGTCAAACCCCTTACGTGACAAGCCTATTCCTGGTCAAGGATGCCGCCGATTTAAGACTCATGGATTTGCATCCAGATGAAACCCCTTATGTTGGACATCGGGGATACGGGCAGTATCATACCGGATATACGTTGGAGTGCTCGCGCATGGCTAGCTCCATTAGCATATACAGTGCTTTGCTTGCATTCGGCATTCAAGGGTATCAGCAATTACTGGCCCAGTTCGTTGAGGTTAATCTCGCTTTCAGGGAAGCGCTGCGCCAAGAAATCCCTCAAGCTGAGATCGTTAATAACGATAACCCTGGCATTATTACACTTTTTCGTATTTATCCGGAAGGCAGTCCTCATTTTCAGGAAGAAGTTTCGGGCAAGTGCACGCTTAAGGAAATTGAACGGAATAATAAATTTAATGTGCGTTTGTTCGAAATGCTAGGGAATCATCGCGACCGTATATTTTTTGGCGATACCAAAAAGCATCTGCTTGTTCAAACGAAGGATGATAGTTCTGTTGCACTGTACGCGACAAAGATTTTTGTCATCTCCCCTTATACAGAGACCAAACATGTGCATGACATCGTTCTATATTTGAAGGAAACCGTAGCGCAAGTCTACGAGAAATATTCCGAAACATCGATTTTAAGCGGGAGGTAATTGAAAGTGGCAAAGCATGCTCCAACAAAAATTTTAAACTGGTTCAGAGGACAAATCGCGGTAAAAATGACGAGCAGTATCTTGCTGCTGTTGCTATTTGTATGCGCAGCTTTCTCCGTCTCTGGCTATTTGACCAGCAAAAGTTTAACAACGAAGCTTGAAGATCAATTCGTTCTAAGATTAACGACAAACATTGAAAATGTATCGAAATATTTGACCTCTATTCCCGAACATGCTGATGAAATTACTGGCAAGGATAAACCGGCCTATACCAAAATTAAACAGCAGTTTGAGCAATTCAAAAAGCAAGACTCTCTTGAGAATGTTTATGTCCTGCAGAAAGTTCAAAATAAAGATCAAATCGTCATTTTAACCGGGGTTGATGAAGATTATGGCTCCGAGTATCCCTTTACACCTGAAATGAACAACGCGATCAAAGAAAATAAACTAACGATCAGTGAGATTTATAAGGATGAATTTGGCATACATAAATCTGTCTTTGTTCCCCTCAAAAATGGTAAAGGCGAAAACGTCGGAATTGTCGGCATTGATTTGGACGCTTCGAGTCGTTCCCAAGACGCAGCAAGAATTGTTATGGACAACCTTTACGATTACCTTAATCGTTATCGTACTAGGCGGCCTGATTGGCTATTTCATCAGCCGAAGTGTGACGCGACCGGTCATTCAATTGATGCGTGTAACTGAGAAGGTTGCTGCCGGAGATTTGTCTGCACAAGTCTCTATCCAGCGAGTAGATGAGATTGGTAAATTGGCAAATGCGTTTAATGAGATGCGTCAGAATTTAGATTCCCTGATCCGCCAAATATTTTCTTCCTCCAACCTCATTACTAATACAAGCGCGCAATTGTATCAGTCAGCAGACGAATCCAGCTCAAGTGCTGGGCAAGTTGCCGTTTCCATGAACAGCATGAACGAGGGCGTTGCTGAAGTTGTTTCTTCGATTACAGAGAGTACTTCATCCATCGTTGAGATCAATACGGAGTTATCAGAAGTAACATCGGAAGTCAAAGAGATGCAGGAAATGGCCCATAAAGTAGGTGCGCAATCTGCTGACGGCCAGCAGCTCGTTGAGAAGACGTTACATCAGATGAATGTGATTCAGAAAGAGATGAAGCATTCCCAAGAAGCGGCGCAGCAGCTAGGAAACCGCTCGAAGGAAATTGGGGAAATTATCCATATCATCACCGAAATTGCACAGCAGACGAACCTGCTGGCTCTGAATGCTTCGATTGAAGCGGCACGGGTTGGCGAACAGGGCAAAGGCTTTGCTGTTGTAGCTGGCGAAGTGAAGAAGCTGGCGGAGCAATCGACGAAAGCCGCAAGCTCGATCACCGAGCTTGTTTCCAGTACTCAAAATGACAGCCTTCTTGTCATGGAGAGCATTGTTCAAGGAAATCAAGCAGTCGAACAAGGTCAAAGCTGGATTAACGATACATATGAAAATTTCAAAGTTATTTTTACGGTATTTCCATTTTCACTAATCGGACAGACCGCTTGATCGAGACTTTAGAGAGAGCGGAAAGATCCTTTGAGATTATTTCTAACGCTATGCAGAAAATCTCTGGCATTACCGAGGAACAATCGGCAGGTTACGAGGAGGTGGCGGCTGCTGCTCAAGAGCAAAGTGCTTCCATTCAGGAAATTACTTCAGCGATTCGCCAATTATCAGATATGGCTGTTGTCCTGCAAAGTTCTGTTCAAAATTTTAAGATTACAGATTGACGATAATCGCTTCTCATTTGATTACTTGCCAGCCTAGTGCTGGCTTTTTTCAGTAGATAAGAAAGTATAAGTTTTATTACACTTCGCGTCATCAGTCTTGACAAACGCGCTCGTCCCTGAAGGACGACGGAGTCGTTTATCCTTGTGTCATAAAAGCGGAATCCACCCTAGGCTAATGATCTGGTACTAGGAATAGATAGTACTTCTCAAACTGTATATCTCTAGTACAATTAGAAGTAAGCGAGAGGAGGAATATCATCATGAAATCCAAATTTGTTACGATTGGGCTAGGCTATGTATTGGGAGCTAGTGCTCTACTAACCGCCATTGCATATTTTTTTGCTACGAATTGGGAGGAATTAAACCGCTGGGAGAAATTCATTCCTGTCTTTGTGCTTATTATGGGTTTTTACGGCTTATCTGTATGGCTTTCTTGTCAAAATGGCAGGCGGTTTCTAAGTAAACTCAGCCTGTTTGCGAGTTGTATATCCTTCGGTGTAGGTGTTGGACTCATAGGTCAAACCTACAATTCTCATGCTGACAGTTACAGCTTGTTCGCCGTATGGTTCATTCCGGCATTCTTACTTGCCCTATTAACCAGGTGGCAGCCCTATTATGTACTGGCCTATATATTAGGTCATCTCGCTTATGGGATTTATTTCTTTGGGCGTTGGGGAGTGAGTTCAGATGCGGAAGTCATCCAAATTGTCACCTGGCTCGGAATCGCCCTTGCGAATGGCATTTTGTATGTTTTGACTGAGAAGGGCCGGTTGTACTCGCCATTTCTCAAATGGATTTCTTTTCAAGTTGGGATAGCCGTTCTAGTCGTGGCTTCTAATTCGCATGTGTACGAGAAGTACGGTGTGTTTATGAATTTGCCTCTCATCCTCGTACTTGCGGCAGCTGTTTACTATACTCACAAGACAAGGAACAAAGCTTATCTTTTATTTGCCGGACTGTGGGTATCGATTACGGTGACAGTCAAATATATCGAGCTTATTATCCAGCATTATAACGAGTTCTTTTTCATTGCCAGCTTGTTGTTTATTATCGTGTTCATCTTTGCGAATGTGAAGTTCATGAACTTTATTCGCTCTTGGAATCCTTCCTCCAAGCAGTTGGAAACGGAACATAGCTCAGATTTAGAAGCTTCGGATCAAGTGAAGCCGGATGGAGATTTTACGAAATGGGTCGTTCGTGTCCTCACGGTTTCGGTCATCATAATTGGTTCGCTTCTAGGAAGCTTGACGATCATTGGTATTGTTACTGTTGTACTAGGATTTAATAACCCAGAGAATGTACTAATTGGCTTTGGTATTGTAACTGTTATTGCGATGATCATAGCCAAAAAACTAAATCCCTTAGTGCGTTACACAATTCTAATTAGTGGATTGCTCCTTGGCGCAGGAGCGGCTGTTTTTAAGGAGAATGTTCCTATTCTATTGGTTTTCCTAGTGCTTACGGTAGCTGCTTTCATCTATATGGCTGGGTTGGTACATCGTATCTTCTTTTTTCTCGCGGCTGTCATTATTGCTTCTTTCGTACTTTTCAATTGGATCGATAGCGGTATTATTGTTATGACTGTGCTTACCGGCTTACTATTCGTTATGTTTGCCAGTGGTCAGGTCATAGCAAATGTTAGAGTCAGACAGCCTATTCTTTACAGCAGTTTTCCTTCTTTTCTGCTAACTTTATTTATCCTAACCTTTATAGCGGAGTCAGCTTGGTATTATATAGTCAATGTGCTGTTCTTTCTCGTCGTTGTTCTCGCTTTGGTCATTAGTAAACAATTGCATATCAAATGGATTTATACTTGGTCAATGGGCTTTTGGATTGCTTTCCTGGTATACAAATATTACGATTTGGCCTGGAAGCTTCTGCACAAATCGATTAGCTTCGCTGTCATCGGGATTTTGGTACTTGCTTTTACGGTTTGGTATGAAAAAAGACATCGTTTGGAAGCGATTGAATCAAATGAGGTACACTCAAATTACGCAATGAACCGCTGGATTATTGCTCTGCTAGTTCTGCTGCAAGTTATGGCTATGTCCTTACAAATTGGTAAAAGTGAGTGGCTGCTCGCTCACGGACAGCTGATTAAGCTGCAGCTTGAACCGCTTGATCCACGTTCTCTCATTCAGGGTGATTATGTGCGGTTGCGCTATAAAATATCTGAGCCTCCACTATTTGGAGATAACAATCATGTTCTAGATTCTAAGGGGAAAATTACAGTCGTTCTTGCTCCGAACGGGGCGACAGGTGTTTATGAATACCGCCGCGTGTATACAAAAGGGGAAGCACTTGCTCCTGGAGAGGTTCGCTTGAATGGAAACAAAATCGGCTATGAGGGCATTGAATATGGGATTGAGACTTATTTCATTCCGGAAGGAACAGGTCGTGAATATGAACGTGGTGCCAAATTTGCGGAAGTGAGAGTTTCTGCTGGCGGCGATGCCATTCTTGTACGATTATTGTTACAACCTAGTATTGTTCAATAAAGATTAATATGGTAGAATAACCCGATCTTTGCATAAAAGAAAGGGGCATCTGTTCTCATGTGGCTTATATTTTCAGTACTTGCAGCTGTCAGCTTCGGACTGCGAGGCATTCTATATCACTGGACCAGCCAGCAATCGCTGAATCGAAATGTGCTGCTCTGCGGCACATTTTTTATGGGGGCGCTCGTCAGCATCGGCTGCGCCCTTATTTCTCAGCAGCAGTGGACGGTGTCTGCTCTGATTGGAGTTCAGATGGGATTGTTCTCCTTTGGAGCCAATGCCAGTATGTTCAAAGGCTTTGCGGTAGGCAAAGCCTCATTAGTTGCTATCCTCACCGGTTTACCCTCGGTCGTTGTGGTCTTTGTCGCATTCCTGCTTTGGGATGAGCGGCTCAATTTATGGCAATTCTTTGCCTTCATTGTGATCGTTGTTGGTATTTTATTCGTTCGGTACTCGAATGATATCACCTTAAAGAATCTGCAAGGAGCCGGATGGGGAGTGCTTGCTTTGTTTCTTTTTGCCGGGAATGATTTGTCCAGCAAATGGACAACCATCGTATCTGCGCCATTGTTTCCAACGCTATTTTTTATGTTTGCAACAGGGACATGCTGTTTTGGATTGTGGTGGTTGAAGGACAAGGCAAAGGATAGAGGCAAGGAAGCTGCGCCAGCCAGTTGGACAGAACGAAGAACCTTTCTGTTTGGGATGGTCGTCGGGATCACCAATGTCATTGGAATGATCTTCATTATTCATGCGTTCGCTCTGGGGAAAACGGGGCTAGTTTCCGCGGTCGTTGCACTCAACGTATTGATCGTCTTATTGTATACACGTTTTGTTTTGAGGGACAAATTCTCAATAATGGAACAATCCGGCTTAGCTTTAGCGTTCATTGGCATTATGATGATGAAATTAGTTGCATCTTGACAACACATTATTATTGCTGTAATATTCAGTAAATTCTTAATTTCATAAGCAACATTGGTGAACAGGACAGTAATTCTTGTCGGACAGTCGCAGCGAGCCGGAGCAGGTGAGAACCGGTACGAACGTCAAGAGTGAAGCGGGCCTGGGAAATGGTCTTCCGAAAGGTCAACGTAGGGAGATCCGGCATAAGCCGTTATCGTTGGAGTGGTTAAACCAATGGTTTAACACTTAGAGTGGTACCGCGGGAATGAACAGCTCTCGTCTCTTATTGTAGAGACGGGGGCTTTTTTGCGTTCTCCAATACTAACATGATTAGCTTCGCATCATCCATTTAGGAGGAATATTCCATGATTCAGCAGCTTCTAACAAATGAAATCAAATATCATGTAGGTGTTTTATTTCAAGAGTACGGAATAGAACATCCTGCGACTTTGAAGATCTTGACAGAGCACCCAGCTCACGCAGAGCACGGTGATTACAGCACGAATGTGGCTATGCTTCTAGCAAAATTAATTCGTAAGGCTCCTTTGCAAATCGCGCATGAGCTTCAGCAACGCATAGAAAAAAGCGGCTCTGTTCAAGGCTTATTCGCTAAAGTGGCTGCGGTGCCGCCGGGATTTCTGAACTTTTATATAAATTGGGACACCTGGTCTTCTGGTCATTATGGAACTGCAAAAGGACTTGTTAACGAAAGAAACAAAACAAAAGTTTTGATCGAACATACCTCAATCAACCCCAATAAAGCTGCCCACGTGGGCCATTTGAGAAATTCCTGTATCGGTGATTCGTTGTCACGCATGCTCACGCAAGCAGGGTATCAGGTGGAAGTGCATAACTATATCGATGATCTGGGGAATCAACTAGCGGATACAGTGGTGGGCATTCTTCATACACAAACAGAAGAGGCTTTTCATCGATTTGGCGACTTTTGTTGGGAGACCTACGCGAAGGTGAATCAAGCTTACAAAGTGGAGCCGGAGCTTGTAGAGCAGCGTTCTACCGTACTTCATGCGCTAGAGAGCGGGCATTCCAATCTTGCTTGGATGGGGGCATTGGTAGCGGAAAGGATCGTACGCGAGCAGTTGGAAGAAATGAAGCAATTCGGCATTCACTACGATGTGCTGGTTTGGGAAAGCAGTATTGTGAGAGCGGGGTTCTGGGATACAACCTTCGAGCTGCTGAGGCAAACCAATATGTTTCATCGGGTGACAGATGGTAAATTGGCAGGCTGCTGGGTGCTGAAGAATGTTGAAGAAGGGGCTGTTGCTGACGGGCAAAATGCGGATTATCAAGGGGATAAAGTGCTCGTTCGTTCCAATGGTATTTTAACGTACACAGCGAAGGATATTGCCTATCATTTATGGAAATTCGGAGTGCTGCCGAATGATTTTGTATATAAAAAATGGGAGGACGGACTATGGTCTACCGCTCCCCAAGGCAAGAAGAAATCGATCGGGCAAGCGGATATCGTCATTAATGTCATTGATTATCGTCAACAATACCCTCAGGAGATGGTTAAGCTAGCTCTTGAAGTGCTGGGTTATGAACAGCAGGCTAGTCAGCTTAAACACGTGAGCTACGGGGTCGTTTCCTTGAGTCCAGATACTGCTGCAGGCCTGGGTATTGATATTTCGGATGGCAAAAGCTCTTATGCGATGTCTGGGCGTCAAGGGATTGGGATTAAAGTCGCTGACCTACTTGATCACATGGAGAGAGTCATTGACGCAAAACGCTCAAGAAAAGCGGGGATCTCCAGCAGAGCGATAGCCGCGGCTGCGATCCGTTATTATTTGCTGAAATATCAGCTGCAAACGGAAGTTATTTTTGACTTGGAGCATGCGACGGAAATAACAGGGAACACGGGCGTTTACTTACTTTATGCGTACTCAAGAGCAAACAGTATTTTGGACAAAGCGAAGAAAGATATTCGCCTACTTAGGATGGAGGTTAAGCTTGACGGGACTCTTTTGGAAGATCAGGAATACCTCCTTCTGAGGCACGTCGCCTACTGGCCTGAAATACTGGAAACTGCTACTAAGCAATTGGCTCCGAACGTACTTTGCCATTATGCCTTCGAGTTAGCGTCACTTTTTAACCATTTTTACAGCGTATGTCCGGTCTTAAAAGGCAGTGAAGAAAGCATCGCCCATCGCCTTTGGATTACGCAAACGTATAAAGACACCATGCATCAAGTTCTGGAAGTGCTGGGTATGCCGACGCCCAAACGATTGTAACCGGAAAAACGATCTCATGCTTCGGAAGTCGGGGTTGTTCGCATTCGTCCTTAAAAATGCAACATAAGCTTTCTGATCTTGATCAAATGCGGTACAATAAGAATATTCGTGCCAATTTGAATGATTCAGGAGGCTTTAACCACAATGACAGAAAAAGATATCGATACTCAAGCTCCAGTAGATAACGAACAAGAACAAGATCAAGAACGCGAACAGGCCCAAATCATTATGACTTGGTTTCAGCATATTCAAGAAGTAATGAAAGAACAATTTCCTGAATATGAAGTAGATGGACAAATCGGCAATAACCCGACTTACGGTCCAATGTTTGCTTTCACACTTAAAAATGATGAAAAGTCCACATCCTGCGGATTTTTCTTGAATGAAATTATGAGAAACTTCCAAACAAATCCAAATGCAGGGCTATGGCTATCGTCCTTCTTCGTAGATTTGCTGAGAAGCCCAGAAAATCATCCGCTGCCTAATCCGCCACAATCGGAAGATGAAGCCAAAGAGCTGCTGGATAAACATATTGTTCCTTATTGCGCGGCTACTGTGCGGGAAGAATTCCCTGATCAAAAGATCTATGTTGACTTGGAGCTTCATGAGGAGCATGGCCCAGTTCTTGAGGCTGGCTTCGTAGCTGTTGAAGACGGCAATAATACGTGTGCGCTTCCACTGCAATATTTAATGACGTTATATTTATTGAATCGTGACCCGGCCGAGCCTTTAATTCAAGCAATGTATCGGTTGTATGAAGAAAATAATTTGGGTCAATAAGGTTGAGAAGTGAACAGCCGGGAGGGTTTCCTCCTGGCTGTTTGATTTTATGGGCTTATAGAGGAATAGTCTACCTGTTTACAGGGGGTTCTCCGTGTTTGCAACGAGAGAAGTTGTACAACGTACAACAATTTTCTTAGTTTCTTCTCGCAGAGCTAGAACTGTTGTAGTTTAGGAATAGAAGTAGAAGTAGAAGAAAGAAAAATACTCATCTCCCAAACAAACTGAAAGAGAATGGCTAATTTAAGCCATCCTCTCTAAGCCTCCAAGAAACACGTTAATAGTTTACTTCCTACAAACGGAGATACTCCTCATAGCTGCTAATAATCGGAAGTGAAGAGAAGGATCCAAAGTTCACATATTTCATCGCGTGCGACGTATTAAAAAGCACAACGGAATCGCTCGGGCGCAGCCATCCGCTGTCGCAGAGGGCGAGCAGACCTGCCCAGGTTGCCGAGCCTTCGGGGGACGCGGAAATGCCCTGCGAACCCAAAGTGCGAGTCGCCTCGGCAATTTGGCTTTTGGAGATGGCGATGGCTGTGCCGCCGCTTTGTTTCACAATCGACAGGATGAGCGCCAAGTCTGGCGGATTCGGTACGCGCATGCCTGTCGGACTTGCTTCTTCTCCGGCAGGTACGGAACTTGCAGTTTGGCTGCATGCTGTACCATCGACGATGGGCTGACATCCCTCTTCCTGCACGCAGACGAACCTTGGCATGGGACCGTCAATCCAGCGTAGTGCTTTGAGCTCCTGGTAAGCTTTCCACATGCCAATAATCCCGGAGCCGCCGCCGGTGGGATAGATGATGACATCGGGGAATGTCCAACCGAGTTGCTCGGCGAGCTCAAGTCCCATAGTTTTCTTGCCTTCTACACGTCCTGGCTCCTTCAGAGTGCCGACGTTTACCCAGCCCTGATCTTGTTTACCCGCTTCAATGATTGCTGCTGCATCATGAATGTAGCCATCGACGAGGAAGGTGGCTGCTCCATATAACGGACATTCGTCCACGATTAATGGCGGGCAATCCTTAGGGATAAAGACGGAAGCCTCGATATCAGCACGTCCAGCATAGGCAGCTAATGCCCCAGCGGCATTTCCATTTGAGGGTACGGCCGCTTTCGTCACTCCCGCTTCCTTGAGCAAGGAAACGGCGACGGAGAAGCCTCTCGCTTTAAAGCTTCCTGTAGGGTTCTGTTCTTCTCTCTTGATCCATAGTCGTTTAATAGGCAGCTTCTTCTCCCATTCCTGCATGCGCAGAAGTGGCGTCCAGCCTTCGCCTAATGTGATGATACAATCAGGGTTACTCACTGGAAGCAATTCTTTATATCTCCACATCGATGGGTAGCGTTTCTGTAAAGCTTCCTTCGTTAACGTTCTAGCTATGTGCTCCAAGTCGTAATCGACCAATAAAGTGCCACCGCAGTCACATTTCATTTCTTGATAGCGGAAAGGGAGCCTTGCAGAACATAGTGAGCAATAAAGCCCCAATCGGTTCATCTCCGGGCCTCCTCCAAGTTTTCAACAGGAAAACTAACGTAGTTGTAATTTGAGTTTTGAAATAGCAAACTCTTATTTAGACTATTATCAAGAAGAGAATAAGGAAACGGCTTGTGTCTTTTGATTTGGTTTGTTTTCGGTTTATTTTTGGTTTATTTTCGAATTATTTCTCCGTTTATTTCTCCGTCAATTCCTCAGTTAATTATCATAGTTAATTAACTCTATTTATTGGTTTGCTTTTGTGAAATGACTTCATCTTCTGGAACATCGACTTATCCTTCAACTTCAAAAATAGCTCAAGCATCGGAGCGAAATTAACCTCAATAATCCAAACATTTCCTTCTTTATCCAAAGCCATATCAATCCCCATCGTACGCACCCAAGAATAATAAGGACTTAATTGCTGAGCTGCTTTTAGAGCAACTTTATCGAGCTGTGAATGGAGGTCGGCAGCCCGCATCTTTTTGAGTTCCGAGTATTTGAGAGCATAATCCAAGGATACGACCTTACCACTGCTCAGGCGAATATTCGTCACGATAAAGCCCTTTCCGGCTACTTTGGCCAGTTTACCAGTTACTTCCCAAGGAGAATCCAGACGGCGCTGCACCATCACTCTGAGATCAAAAGGGCGGTCATTCACCGTGGCAAGCGGAATCCGCCGCTGAATAATGTTGTTATTGAGTGCTTTCTTTTTGATATAGGCGTTTAATTGGCTATATTGTGTAAAGCTTTTCTTCGCAGCGCCATCCTGAACCTCATAGGTGGAAGAATCCATCTTTTTGATCCGAATGACACCATTTCCCCCATAACTCCCAGTTGGTTTAATGATGATTTCACCGTATTTTTTTATCATTCGCCAGAATGAGCTTTCTCGCAGCCATGCTGTTTCTGGAAGATTCACACTAAGTTTAGACGATTTCCGCAGCAGCTTATATTTGGTCCATTTGCTTGTGTTTAGCTTAGTCATTGGATTTCGCTTCTTGCTTGAAAATAACTAGATCATGTTCTTCAACTCGGAGCAGTTGGTTGCGTTCATCTACGAAAACCACTTGAGGTTTGAGGTTGTTAATTTCAGTTTCATTCATAAGTCCCATACTAAGAATAATAACGAGGTCGCCTGGAGCAAAAAGGTGGGCGGGAGGGCCATTCAAACCGATCTTGCCGCAGCCTTCCGGCGCAGGTATCGCGTATGTTTTCCACCGGGTGGCGTTACGAAGACTTGTCACTTGAACCATTTCATAGGGTAAAATGTTCGCTTTGCGCATCAATAAACCATCTATAGTAATGCTTCCCACGTAATCCAAATCGGCTTCCGTTACCGTCGCACGGTGGATCTTCCCTTTACACATTAGTCGCAGCATATTGCAGTAGCTCCTTTATCATCACATTGGGTATTCATCACAAAGTATGCCTAAGGTCGGTCAACTGGTGTAGGCTAAAGCCTATTTCGAGCGAAAAATGGGTAAATGTCACGTTGATTTATGGCTGTGATATACTATTAAAATGGATATATGTAAACTTGGATAGATGGGAGTGAAAAGTACTGCAGCCTATTCTGGTTATTGAAAATCTATATAAGAAGCATCCAAATGAAGGCCTGTCGCCTTTAATGGAGCAAATAAGTGCGAACGTCATGCCCAAAGATCGAATTGCAATTCTAGGTCCTTCCGGCCAAGGGAAGAGTACACTGCTTCGGATGTTGTCCACCTTAGAAAGCATGGATGGCGGAAGCTTATCCTTGCATGGACGACAGGTTGCGAGCTGGGGACCAAGTGAGTGGCGGAAGAAAGTCTGTTATGTCCCCCAACAGCCGGTTATGCTGCCTATTACGGTCGCAGACAACCTTGCTTTGGTGAGTAAACTGCATCAGCGTAATTTCGATAAATCATTGGCGCTAAGCTTGATGGAGCAGGTTGGGCTTGGAGACCTGAGCTGGTCTCAGAAGGCGGCTGATTTATCTGGAGGACAGAAGCAGCGGGTTCAATTAGTCCGGTCAATGCTGCTAGGAGCGGATATCCTCTTACTTGATGAAGTAACTTCTGCACTGGATGCACACAGCAAGCAAGCAGTCGAAGATACCCTAATGAATTGGCTTGAAGAGCGGGAAGCTGGGCTTATTTGGGTAACGCATGAGATGGAGCAAGCCAAGAGGGTAGGCAATCGGTTCTGGTATTTGAATCGTGGATTATTAGCTGAATCTGTACCGGAAGACTCGTTGGAATGGACGGATACACCCTCAGTCGAAGGGGGGAGGGGTTAGACGTGTCTACGCTAGCGTTAGGCTTTACATTGACCTTTGTCATGATTACAGTAGCCTTATCTAAATGGCAGAAGCTTGGGCTTGAGAAGGACATTGCTGTAGGAACCATTCGTGGAGCCTTGCAGCTGTTGTTCATTGGGTATGTGCTTCACTTTATTTTTCAGACGGAGCATTGGGGACTTAACTTTATGATCATTGCAATTATGATTGTGGTTGCTACACACAATGCGGGCAAGCGCGGAGAAGGGTTAAAGGGGATATATTGGAGAATAGCTGCAGCGATTGCTGTAACGGAAACGATAACAATGTCACTCATGCTCAGTTTACATATTATCAAGCCAACCAGCCAGTTCATTATCCCGATTAGCGGGATGACCATTGGTAGTTCGATGATTGTTTGTGGCTTGTTTTTGAATCAAATGAATCGTGAGGTGCAATCATCGCGCGGAGAGATTGAAGCGCTGCTAGCTCTCGGATCCTCGGTTAGACAGGCGATTCAGCAAGCACTGCAGCGCTCCGTGAAGGCAAGTATGATTCCGACGATAGACGGAATGAAAACAGTTGGACTCGTACAGCTGCCTGGAATGATGACGGGGATGATTATCGCAGGCGCAAATCCTGTGGAAGCCGTTCGATATCAAATGTTGATTTTGTTTGCATTCACAGCAGCAGCGGCAATTACAAGTATCATTTTAAGCATGCTTAGTTATAAATTATGGTTTACTCGGGAAATGACATTGAAATAAAGCAGCGGATATTTCCCGGGGAACCGCACAAAACGACATGATATGAGATCAGCAAGAAGCGTCCGATTGGTTTAATCGGACGCTTCTTCGTATAGATGCACGTTGCTGCGCTTCATCCTATTAATTTAAGGCCGCTAATTAATACCAGACTTGCAATAATCGTGCGCAGAATAGCGGTCGGTGCCTTGGTGGATAGCATGCTTCCGATAACGACGCCGGGAATAGAACCGGTGAGAAGATTGAGGACGAGTGTATAATTCACATTCCCCATACTTGCATGCAGAATGCCTGCTGTCGTTGCAAGGAAAAAAGCGTGAGCAATGTCTGTTCCTACGAGTTGAGCAGGATTCATGCGGAAAAAGTAAAGCATGGCAATAGCGTACAGGGAGCCAGATCCTATGGACGTAAGCCCTACAACAAAACCCAGTACAGCACCAATTGTAATGGTTAGTCCTCGTTTCTCCTCCAAAGATTGGAGCTGCCAGCGATTTTCTTTGATCTTGTGGCCGAAGAAAACTTTAAACAAGGTAGCAAAGGCTACCAGAATCAAGACATAACCAAGTGCATGCTTAATTATATTTTCCTGGTTATGAAAGAACGAATTGAATAATTTCAAAAAAACAACAGCTGCGATAACACCTGGAATACTCCCCATAGCGAGCATTTTAACCAGCTTGAAATCAATCGTTTTCTGCCGCCAATGCTGAATCGTGCCAAAAAGCTTTGTAATCGAATTATAAAAAAGGTCTGTTCCCACGGCAATTGAAGGATGAATACCAATCAGGATCAAAATAGGGGTGAGCAGCGAAGCTCCGCCAACACCAGTTAATCCGACCATAAAACCTACAAATACGCCCATAAATATTACACTTAAAGTCATGTTGTCATGTCCCCAATCGAATTACCCACTAACCTTATTGGATTAATTTTATTATATAGAAAAGCATTATGTAAAGAGGAATTTTTTTATTTGTTTTTTTAATTGACTTCATCATACTCAGAACATGCTATTCATCCATTCTGGAATCAGTTACAATATGTGGATGTGAAAAAAGTCAGCAATTAGAGCAGCGGTACTATGTCAAGACCTTAATTGGAAAAAACCTTGAAGAACCGTAACTTTTTTAGGGGGTGAGCCTAAAAAAGGCCGCACGAAACTAAACCCACCCTATTTTGGTTATATGGAAATATTTTCTAATTTCCAAAATAATAGGTGGAATGGTTGAGTAAGGTTATGTCATTTCTGTTGTCGGATCACCTCCTTGGGTTCGTAGAGTCGGTTGGTTCGAAGCAGATAGTC
>NZ_AUGY01000025.1 GCF_000422905.1 Paenibacillus alginolyticus DSM 5050 = NBRC 15375 | reverse complement strand
ACAGGTTGGGGATTATATAAAGCGTCATTTGACGTATGCTGGGGCTGAGAATGAGATCTTCTCGGATGGAGCGATTGAGGATATTTATCGGTTTTCTAGCGGCTCAGCTAGACTCGTCAATAAAGTTTGTACACACAGTTTAATCTACGGCGCCCAGAATGGGCATCGCATCATCGACGATCATATGGTCAAACGCGTCATCCAGGGAGAATGTTCTTGATTCTCCCTTTTTTTAAACCATCGACTGGACAGCTTGTCCGTCAGGTTTAGGACAGCATACGCCGTCAATTGGCGGACAGTATGGTTTAGCAGTAACAGCTAGAACCGGACCGTAGACACGAGAAGAAGCAAGCTTGCTAGTCCCCCAACCACTGTAGAGCCAATTATTGAATTTATCAGGTGCATTATTAATCAGAAGACTGCGGGAATCGGCCAGGTTTGGGAGAACCATACCGCTATAACCTGATTTAGTACCTGTCTTTGGACGAGTGATACTTAGTGTTTTCTTCTGATATCCCCACTCGACTTGCGCCTCATAGCCCGTATCTCCGGAATCAAAGCCTTGTTGGTTTGCCAGTGTTAAGGCACCATTTATATCGTTGCCAATAACTGCATAGCGCTTTTTGTAGGTAAGCTCAAAGTCGTTTTCGCCCTCTGTCTTACGAATCCTTGGACTCCACCCATTGTTATAAATGTCCTTGGCGTTCGTGTCCATGAACTGGACGTTCATCTTGGTCACGCTATCAGGCATGCCAAATGCACTTTTTACGCTGCTTGTAAGTTTAAAATCAGATCCAAGAACTGCGCTTGGGTTAAGGAGAAGGTTCACTTCATAGTTCGGTACCATGTTGCTCGCAGCTGCGGCAGGCTTGGGTGCTCCGCCTAGACCAGCAAGTAAACTAGTTCCTACTACGGCTCGTCATTGGATGATTATCTACGCTTGTATTTATTGTAAATCTAGAAAAAAGAGTAAAAAGCTGAACCCCTTAACAATAAGGAGTTCAGCTTTGTGTATCATTTTATAATTTCTCGGAGTTCATCCCAAGATACAATCCTCGGTAGGTTCAAGTGTTGATTATACGGTCTATCTTTCACATATATGTTCAATGGGAGGTGTGACAAGGTTTCCAGAACGGCTGGTTTATCATCAAAATAATAATCCAAGTTCAGTTTTTCAATTATATGTACTTTCTCGGAATCACTCATCCCACAATAAAAATGTCCCTCAACTACCGGGAAACCATTGTCTATTAGCCAGTTTTTCGTTCTTTCTGTATGCTCTTTAGCTCTTGCTGTAATATAGTACACCTCATGACCTTGTTTTACTAGTTCCTGCAAGATGTCAACGGCGTGGGCAAAAGAAGGACATTGAGAATAATAAATGTCATCGCGGAGGCTTGACCACAGCTTACCTCCTTCTTCTTTCGTCAAACCAAAGGCACTGTGAATTTCCATCGTCGTTAAGGCGTGAAAGGCGTCTAAGCCAATATTTTGCTGTAGCTTATGGTTATAAATATGAAAGGCATGTTCTCTTAAATTAATAAGTGTATCATCGATATCAAAACCGAATTTCAAGGTTAACTCCTCATTTCATGGATATACTATGCTGCCGGAGCAATTTCCTTTATTATTTCCCCTTATTCCTTCAATATAAGTCCAAAAAGACTTGCAAAAACAGAGGCTTGTCCCCTCGAAATGATGCAGCCGCGCAAATCCTCTACACTCACACCTAAACTTGTGAATTCGCAGCTGCTGATATCTATTCCTGCAAGCTTCACACCCGTGAATTGTGCCCGGTCCAGCTGACAGTTATCGAAATGCACTTTTTGCATTGTAGATTCGTAGAAATCGGCATTTAATAGCGAACACTCCTGAAATACAATCTGCTTGAAATTAGCCATTCGAAAGGTTGCATAGTCGGCCAAGCAGGTATGGAATAAGACGTTACGGACGGTTGCTTCTGTTAGGTCGATACCCATGATTTTGCAATTTCTAAATTCAGTTCGATGGATTGTAGCTTCACCAAAATCAACGTTGGATAGATCGCATTTCTCGAAAATAACATCTGTCAGCTCTATGTCTTTCATCGAGACCCGAGTAAAAGTAACATTTCGAAATATCACTTTATCAAACGCGACTTTATATGCGGACTGATTGTCAATGATACAATCGCTTATAAGACCCGTATGAAAGCTATCTTCCGGCTGCATTTCCTCGTTCGTCAGTGTAATGGGGGGGATTTCTTTAGGGATCTTCGGTGTTTCTATTTTGGGAATGCTCATCTGGTACTCCTTTTTATCTTGTGATAGGGCAAAAAAATAAGCCTTACGGCTTTTTGAATATCTACTCTATGGTATTTATTTCTCCCTCTATACTACCATCTCTTCTTCCCGCCAGACAAATCTTGATCGCTTAACCCACTTAATTTCTCATACGATCCTTTCCACATCACATAAATGGATTGAATCTGGATAAATTCCTCGTCAGCCGGTCCCGCCCCTTGCATGAACATGGCCTCTAACATTTGTTTGTAAAAAGCCATTCGTTTATGAATCATTTGTTTCTCCATATCTATAATTTCATCCAAGGTATGATAATCCATAAATGACTTTATATCGTCGGGAAGCTCTTCATTCAACCGTTCTTCTCTAGGTGAAGGAGTAGGTGTAGACGTGCTCGTTCTATTACTTAAATCAACCGTTGTCCGCAGCTCTGACAACAAGATATTCTCTTTCGCGCACATGACATGAAAATATTTATTTTTGAGCAGCTCATTAATCACCAGCTGACACATATCTTTATTTCGTATTAACATACCATCAAAGGGATGAAGTGTCCAAACATGATCTTTCTCATATATATTAAATGTGAACCATTCGTTGGCATACAAAATTCTGGTATTAATTGTAGACTCGTCAACAATCTCAAATGTAAAATCCAGCAACGTACAGCCCCCTCCCCAGCATCACAAATCTATTCTTATATTCTACCAAATCATAACAAAAAAAAGAAACCTTTTCAGGTTTCATAGATGACTATTTTTCAATGAATTTAGACACATATTCCGCTTTTTCAGCGCTTGCTACGACAATGAGCACAATGATTATTCCAGAAAGTATAATCCCGCTTATGATCATCCTGTGCACCTTCTTTGACAGATTTATTCATCTATATTCAAAGATATGATGCACGGTTTCTTTTATTCGCCTAAATCCATAATCACGTATTTCTCAATATGACTGGCCAGGATGCCATAATTAGGCTTTTGGTTGTCCACATGTTCACCCAAAATTGATTTCACTGCTAAATAAGGGAAGTTAATGCCAGATA
This sequence comes from Paenibacillus alginolyticus DSM 5050 = NBRC 15375, assembly GCF_000422905.1. Taxonomy (GTDB): domain Bacteria; phylum Bacillota; class Bacilli; order Paenibacillales; family NBRC-103111; genus Paenibacillus_E; species Paenibacillus_E alginolyticus. The sequence goes on along the minus strand of NZ_AUGY01000025.1, from coordinate 88,409 downwards.
GACAAGTCACATGCAGACCGCCAGACATTCTCGGGTTAATCTCAAGTAATTTAGGAACACCCAGATTGTACTTCACTTGAATGTTATAATTAAACGGGATCTTGTAGGTAGCTGCAACCTGATGTGCGATTTCGATCAATTCAGGCACTTCCTCCAGCAGCCTTAGCCGTCCATCCGCTTTGCGACGCGGCACAGCGGCAAGTAATTCACCGGAAGCCGATGCTAAGCAATCGATGCTGTATTCAAAGCCGTTTAATAATTCCATCACCATCAAATCCTCGAAACGATCTACGGATGATAAGGTCCTGTATACTTGTTCCGTAGAAAGATAGGGAGTAACAGTACCGAACAGGTCACTTAATGTATCCCGCCCATTGTTGATGATTCTGAAGCCCATACCGCCCTCGGCATTTGTAGGCTTCATACAAACCTGATGACCTGCACTTACAAGTGCCTCATAGGCGGTCATAAATTCATCTGCCGTATTCACCACGCGATAATCAGGGATTGCAATAATGTTCTTTTCCCTTATGGCTTCATAAAACTTTTGTTTCTCCAACAAGTTTTCTAAAAGCTCAAGGTCACGACAAACGGTTACTTTCGTACCTACTTTTTCGAATAAATCGATATGCTTCGCAATGGCATACATATGCAATCTGGGAATGAATACATCAATGCCATGCTTTTTACAGAAATCTAGGGCAAACTCTACATACTCATCATCGCCTAAAACAGGCTCGGTATCCGCGTAATCAGCCGCCTGTAGCGCCATGTGGGTACGATCCGGATGTGTGGCATACATTTTGAACTGGACGCCATCCTCATTATTGCGAATGCTATTCATATAATGATAGGCTACCGAGAACCAACGGTTAAACCATACTTTTTTCATGAGGACTCCTTTATGACAAATAGATTCTTTTGCTCTATGTTTACGGATTCAACATACTTAAGAATTTCATCTGTAGCGAAAATCCCAGATTCCTCGGTAAATGAGTAGTCCCCCGTCGATTGAAGCTGCTCTTGTCGATATAATTCTCCGTGCCTAGGGACGATAGAGAAATCCGCGAAATCAATCAAGATCCGATCCAAAAGGGAATCACCAGATGCCACAACTTGATGCTCCCCTGTTAATTGCTTGAGATGCTGAACGGCATCTCTTTTATTAACGACTTGCGGAACGACATAAACCTTTCTTCCTTGAATGGAAGTGCTCCAGCCCATGCGCTGAAGCTCTGCACTCATCTGAGTAACTTCCTCCAGCGGCATCTTTGCTCGGTCAATGATATGGGAAAAAAATAGCTCGTCGCAATAGCTAGAACTGATGACCCAGTCCGGACTAAGGACTCGATCTAGCAGAATCCTGACATCCTGCACATGGTCACTTGATTCACTAACGCGAGCAACTACAGAGGCTTGCCATTCCAGATCGGGTTGTCCATCTATCAGAATATTCCCGCCGTTGCTTGTAACGGCATAGGTGGGCTTCAACATTTGACTAATTAAATGTATACGATTGTACTGCTGCATGGTTCGTGTCGTTACCGGAATGAAAATGCGCTCCGTCATCAACTTTTGAAGCTGCTGGTAGGAACTAGAGGACATATACGATCTCACTTTTCCGTCTATGAGCTCAGCTATAATAATCTGATTGCCTAATTCTTCGGCACGCTCTAAAGGCTGTGAATAGATTAACGTTTGATCTAAATCGCTTGCAAATATCATTCGGCATCTCCTTTCACGGATTTAATAATACCACAACAGGAATAAGTGAGATCTGGGTATACTTCAATGGGCACGTCCCTAGCTTCAGCTAAAAGGAGGATATGACGAATATTCGGATTATCTAATCGGTCTACTAAAATCCGCCATGGCACTCTGCGAAGCAGTACACGGGTCGTTTCTCCAACACCTGGTTTGATCAAGTTAATATCTGCAATCTGATACTCGTTCTGAATCGCTTGAATATCACGTAAACCTTTCCATGAAACTGTCGGAGGATGCTGAAGTAATTCACGAGCACTATGCTGTGCTTCTGTCACTACTTCACCAAAAAAGGGCACAATCTCTACAATAAAATGATTGGAGAGATCCTGGTCCAACCACTCTTTATAATATTTGGAACCATGAAAGTCATGCGGCCCTATGAGATCTTCACGCAGCACTGTTCGACTCATTAAACCGGAAACCACCGCATTCAAGCATGCACTCGGAATCAAGAAATCCTCTCTCGTTCCAAACATATCCGTGCAATGGCCAGGATCAGCAAGCACAGCAAGATCATCGTCCAACTTGATCCCGTAATCTCGTTCAAGCTTGCTGCAAGCCTCTACAAGTACTCTACGGATTGCTCCCTTGCCAGTCCACCCATCGACGAATTGAAGCTTCGCGTCTGGATGCTTTTGCAGGATATAAAACAATGCGTTCTCGTCAATCCCTTTTCCTCGAATAATCGAGATGCTGTAATGGGGCAAATCCAGCTGATGCACCTCTTGCAGGTAGCGTCTTATTAGAATACCGACCGGTGTGCCCGCTCTAGCAAGAGAGACCAGCACCGTGTTCGGTCCTTTTTTATTTCGAATAAGCTCTGCCGTAGTACCGACGGCTAATGCAACCTTCTTGGCCGACATCTGCAGCGTCTCTCGGTACAATTTTAAATAATCGGGCGTTGGCAGATGTTCTTGGGGTAGCATTTCCGAATAATGAGTACCCGATTGAATGGCTAGCTCTCTCGCATCCATCGACTTTTCCAGCTTAACCTCGCTCAAATCCTTAAGCAGGAATGTCACATCGGAAGCTGGATAGCTGCCCAAGTGCGTAGGCTCTTCTATTGGTTTAACTCGCCAGTTTTCCATACTGCATTCTCCTTCCATTCAACCGTTTGAGGAGAGAGAATGACAATATGAATCTGTTTCAGCCCTCGCGTTTGAAGTATTTGTAGCAATGGCTGCATCGAAGCTGGATCTGCTTCTCTTTCCATAAATAAATAGAGATCGTCATACATGCCTACCGGAACATTATATAAGTAATGAGTGACTTCGGGATCCTCCGGAGATGAGTACGGATAGCCTACCTTGACTGCATAGTCCTCTGTATCAATCGTATGAATGGGACTCCTCGTCGTCGATTGGTAAAACACACCATCTCCCATTTCAGCGGCAATTCGCATGGGGATATACATAAACTCACCTGTGCCTACGCACAACGTCTTCTTCCCCATTCGGGTAAGTTTCAACTGCTTGGCGGCTTGTGATATCGAATGACTAGCTTGTTCGCTTTCCTCCGGAGTAAGACCAAATCTTCCACTATGCTGTAAATATGGATGTTGGCTCACGTAATGAGCATGAACAAATAGATGACCTAGAAACGTAAAGTGAATGGATCCCTTTTGATCTGGATTAGGAAGGACAGGCACTTGGGGGGTTAAACTTTCAGATGAACCTGTTACTTTTACCTCACCTTTGACTAAAGAAAGTACGTGGATGGAGATACCTAACTCCCGTTCTAGCTTCAGAAACTGCTGCTGATCCTCAGAGGTTCTCCAATCAAGCAGAGCAAGGATATAGTAGGTTTTCTTCGGAAATTTCCCCTGCATATCTCTAATAATGTTCAAAGATGTCTTACCTGTGGTGATTTCATCATCAACAAGGACTACAATCTCCGGATCTGCAAGCGTCTGAGCATCCTTCGCGTAACAATAATGAGCTACTGCATGCGAATGCTCCTCACTGAAATTAATGATAGATTCCGATCCTTCGATCACTTCACGCGTGGTATGAATGTAGCTGCCACCCTGACCAAAGGTTTCATAAACGGCATGTCCGATGGCTGTGGCAGTTTCAGCAAACCCTATAAAAGCAACGGAATTCGGTAAACTTAGACGATAGGACATAATTTCTTTATAGGCCGCCTCGGCCTGAGAAGGATCGATAATGCCATGAATAGCTTGAGGGATTAACTGCTGCGGCATAGTACCTTTTAAGGCTTGTTGTAAAAGAAGTCCCAGTGAAGCTCCGCTTAATAAGGAGGAATACGGATTTACAGGGATATGTTTACCAAGCACCTTGCTAACAAACAGAAAAGATCGTTTCTTATTGATTCTTGCCGCCATGGCGAACAGTGAATCGAGGGGAATTTCATAAGGATTAGACGTCAATGTCACTTGAAGCTCTAAATCGCCTGCGATCTTATACGTATGCTCGATTATGCTTGAGCAATAATCCGTCATATTGTTGTTGTTCATGCAGCACCCCATAAATTTGTGATCGTAAGAGAATACGTCTAGCCCAGCTTAAATGAGGTTTGATTTCATTCATTTTATTGGCATATGCGCTCTTAATAACGCCATAATCGCCATTATTGTTAGCAATAATACTTGTAGCATCCGTATACTCTTCATGAGTCACCGCATATAGCGCTTGAACGGGCTTAATATGAGTAGGATGAATAATCGTCTTACCAATCATACCGTTCTCTTTATCCATAATGACTTCGCGAACCAATCCCTTTTGAGGGAAATATTCCCATACAGGCCCAGAGATAACGTAAGAGGCGTCAACACGCCCAAATATATTAATAATGTCAGCTACACAATCTCGAATCGGCGTTATGTCATAAATGGTCATGTCTGGACTGCGTCTCAAACCAAATAGGCTGGAGAAATCCGTAGCACCAATTCTTACATTGAGGACCAAATTCCTATACTGCTCGAGGATCTCTTTAATCGTTTGAAGGGTATGTGTACGGCTTTCCTTATAAATAACAGGTCCAGACTCAAGAATGGGCAGACCATATAGCATGGGGGCGGAAGGGGGTTTCTCATCATTATAATTTTCTAGTATTTGAAAATAAGCTTCGCCATTGTCTGCAGTAAATTTCGGGAATACAAATCCCGTTAAAAGGGATACATTTTCTTCTAATCGTTCGATCAAATAATTTAACTGATTCACACTTCTTACACGTACGAATAAAAGCGGAAGATTGTCCGAATGAAGAATTCCGACCTCAATGAAGGTGGCTAATTTATTCATTTGATTCACCAATGATTCTTCTGCCGAATGAACCTCATTTTCACCGACGGCATCTTCCAAATCAAGAATTACTGAGACAAGACCTTCAATTTTACCAAAAGCGATATCCTCCGCGAACGTAGGACGTGTAGCAGGCATATACAGTGCAGCACCAATAGAATAAGCAAGGATTTCTTTACGCGAATGATTATGGAAGGAAGTCGGAGGTAAATAAAATAGAGCTTTCTCTTCATCAGCGGTTAAATAATTAAAATATCTCAATCCCGATTCCTCCCTCTTCGTTTAAGAAACAAATCCCCCCATAAAGGAGGGATTGTATAGTAAGTATGATTAGTTAGCTGATTCCTGCTTGTCCTTTTTGCGAAGTAAACTTAATACAATCGTGCCTCCAAATATAACAATCAGAGTTGAGAAGAAAAGAACATGTGAAATATGAACACCGAATGCGCCGGCAATCATCTTAAGACCAATAATGATAATAAGGATGAAGGCTGCTTTCTCCAACTCTGGAATCTTGTCAATGAGCTTTAAGAAGACTTGCGCCACACCTCTCATCATAAGTACACCGATGATGCCTCCAAGGAACAATACCCAAACCTGGTCACTTACACCAAAAGCAGCAAGTACGCTATCGACACTAAAAGCAATATCCATGACTTCTACTGCAAGTACAGTACGCCAGAAGGAAAGTCCTTTATTCTGAACCTCCCCTTCCTCTTCCTTCTTCTTGAAGAAAAGATTACTGATAGCAATCCAAAGAAGATAGGCGCCTCCGAGCACTTTAATCCAAGTAATTTGAACGAGGAATGTACCTACCCCAATAGCTATAAACCTGAAAATATAGGCACCTAGGAGTCCGTAGAATAAAGCTTTTTTCTGCTGCTCCTTCGGTAAATGCTTTACCATTACTGCTAGTACCAATGCGTTATCAGCGGATAAAAGACCCTCTAGTATAACTAGTGTCCCGATAATACCCCAGCTAACCGGATCAGAAAGTGTTGTTGAAAGCACTTCCCAGTTGAAAAAGTTAAGGAAGTTGTTGATAAAACTTTGAAAAAAATCTGACATGCCTTGACCCTCCTGTATATTTCGCAATTATTTACTTATTTCCAGCAACCCATCTCATTCCCCATCCAAAGGCTTCATCTAACGCTTTATGACCGGAGAAATATTGAACAAGCCGCTCAATGCTAAATGTTTCATTATTTTGGTTACGAATTAATGCAATAGCACACATGCCCTGACGATTATCATGTTCATTCAATTTCACTTCGATGTCAGGTCCGCCATCTTGCTTGATGGACACTACGCCATCTGCTTCAGACCAAGTGGTTGCACCTTCGTAAATGAAAGTAAAAATTAGAATGCGTTCAAACTCAGAGAGCTTATTTCCATTAATTCGAATATTCTCCCCTGTAGTGACGGAGCCCGTACGATCATCACCGTCTAAGGCAATATACGGCTCTCGATGGAGTGAACCGAATCGATTGCCAAGCGCTTGAATAACGCCCTTCTCACCGTTCTTCAATTCATATAAACAAGCAAGATCCAGATCGATCACTTTGCTTTTACCGAAAAATCCACCGGATTTCTTCTGATTCCAGTTTAAATTAATGACTATTTCCCCGAGATTGCCTGTTGTCTTCTTCTCAAGGCTAATGCGATCGCCCTTCTTCTTCAATTCAATCTTATTCAGATTAATTGGTGCCGGAGGGATGAGGGGAGGCTTACCAGCTTGCGCCGGTGTTGGAACTAGGGGAGGCGTCGGTGTCGGATTAGGTACAGGGCTAGGTGTGGGTTCATCCTTAACCTCGATTCCGAAATTACCGCACAGCGCTTTCAATCCACCGGAAAATCCAGATCCAATCGCACTGAATTTCCATTCTGTGCCGTATCTATATAATTCCCCAACAACAATAGCTGTCTCAACGGAGAATTGATTTCCTAATTCATATCGCAACATATCTTGCCCTGTGCTAGGATGAAAAATCCGTAAATAAGCTTGTGTCACTTGGCTGAATTGCTGCTTTAGCTTCTCACCCTCATGAATGGTTAGTGTGATAGCAACTTTCTCAACATTGGCTGGAACGCCCAAAAATTGAATCGTAAATTGCTTCTTATCGGTTCCATGAGAGGGTTGATCAATGAAATTCACACCGCTTTTTGTTGGATTGTTGTAGAATACCAACTGTTCGTCATTATCTACCTTCCCACTAGCGCCTAACAAGAATGCTGAGGTATCCAGATCTATGTTCGCAGGAGAGTTCCATCCGAGTCCAATACCAATCTGTGAGAGTCCCGGATTTGTTTTTGTTACATCCGTCTTTTGGCCTTTTACAAGAGATATATGCATAAGGGCTGTCCCTTCCGTACTCCATAATTGAAGGGTGATGCCTTACTAGCACCACCCCACCTGATTCTGAATTTACTGGGCATCAAGTCCGTAGTTTTTGCACAGGGCTTGAAGACCACCTTGAAAACCACTTCCAACAGCTTGGAACTTCCATTCTTGACCTTGGCTGTCTCGGTACAATTCACAAATGACAACGGCTGTTTCTACCGAAAAGTCCTCGCCTAAGTCATAACGTAAAATCTCCCGATTCGTTACCTCATCAACAAGACGAACGAACGCATTCGATACTTGTCCAAAATTTTGACCACGATTAGTCGCATCATGGATCGTTACTGCAATGCCGACTCGGTGAATGTGCGCAGGGATTTTGGAGAAATCAACTTTGATTTGCTCGTCATCCCCATCCCCATCACCTGTCCGATTGTCGCCCGTATGTTGAACGCAACCACCCACACCAACTAAGTTGTTGTAAAAAATGAAATCCTCAAGCCCTTTGGCTTTACCTTCAGCATGCAGCAGAAAGGCCGACGCATCCAAATCGAATGCATGACCACCACTATATTTGTTCGTATCCCAACCTAATCCGATAATAGCCTTAGTGAGGCCAGGATTGGTCTTCGTTAAGTCAATTCGTTGACCTTTTGACAAGCTGATTGACATTGCTGCATCTCCTTAGAGTTTTCGCAAGAAAACTAGCATCGTAAGCATTATCTTAGAGTTTTCGCAAAAAAACTAGCATAATAAGTAAGATCTTAGGACGTTTGCAAACCGTAATCGCGAGCTAATCCTGCAAGACCGTCTTTGTAGCCGCTGCCGATCGCGCTGAATTTCCATTCGCCGGCATGACGGTACAATTCACCGATGACTACGCCTGTTTCAATGGAGAAGTCTTCGCCAAGATCAAAACGGATCAATTCTGCGCCGGAACCTTCATTAAGAATTCGAACGTAAGCATTGGAAACTTGTCCAAAGTTTTGCGCTCTTGCTTCAGCATCATGAATGGTAATGCAGAAAGCAATTTTTTCCGTTTCTGCCGGAACTGCACTCAGATCAACATTGATTTGCTCATCGTCTCCATCACCTGCACCGGTACGATTGTCGCCGGTATGTACGATAGAACCGTTCGCATTCTTCGGGTTGTTGTAGAAGATGAAATCGGATTCAGATCCTACTTTACCAGTAGCATTAACAGCGAAAATGGAAGCGTCTAGATCGAAATCTTTACCGCCATCATATTTGTTCGTGTCCCAACCTAAACCAACAATAACTTTAGTTAAACCTGGGTTTGTTTTTGTTAAATCTACTTTTTGACCTTTGGATAGTGAAATTGCCATTGAAATAACCTCGCTTTATAGGGGATTTGTTTAATCTTATTGATATCGTTTAACTAATTGGCCAATCGTTGTATCTGTGCTGCCTTCACCAATCGCATTGAATTTCCATTCGCCGCTATGACGATAAAGTTCACCAACAATCAGGGATGTTTTACCGGAATAATCTTCAGTCAGATTAAATTTAATTAATTCTTGGTTATTCGAATCATTTACTAAACGGATATAGGCGGATTGAACGAGACCGAAATCTTGTTTTCTATTTACGCAGTCGTAGATATTAACAACGAATACGATTTTACTAACATCCGCAGGAACTTGTCCTAAATTAACAGATACTTGCTCATCATCGCCATCGCCTTCCCCCGTGCGGTTATCACCGGAGTGAACAACGGAACCATCAGGGCTTTGCAAGTTAGCGAAGAAAACAACATTCTTCTCTTTCGTCAATTTCCCATTCTCATCTAATAAGATGACGGAAGCGTCGCAATCAATTTCAACAGCTGTTTTTTTGGATCCGAAGAAACCTTTCTTCTCCACAACCGCAGGATCCCAACCTAGTCCAACTACAACTTTGGAAAGACCCGCATTACCTTTGGTTAAATCAATTTTTTGACCTTTGACCAAGCTAATTGTCAACGAGGTCACCTCCTCTCATGTCCTGTATTCGTACACTCTTTCATTTGATACGGATGAAGTTCGAACACGTTTCATTTTTCCGATTAAATGTTTTGTAAATCGACGATCACAGACTAAATTCGCCAGGATTGAGGTTCAGCGCTGTACAAATATCTCTGACAACCTTCTTCTCTTGTTCATCAAAATCTCCGTCTGCAGCACCAATTGCGCAGCATACCGCAATGATGATTCGTCCAACTTCAGGCTTATTATTAAACTTGGAAATAACTTTAAGCGCCTCTTGCTTGCCTACAATGTTTGAGAACTCAAAATTGCCAGCAAAGTGATTGAAACGAGAGATGACATTACTCACATCGAAAACTTTAAGCTCTTCGCTGCGGCTGATGTAACCAATCATTTTTTCTTTTTCTGTATTACCAATGCTGCCATCAGCTGATGCTACTATCGCACAACCCGCTACAACGGCATCCAGAAAATCTTTGTTTTGAAACTTTTTGACTTGGTCAGACAAGTTTGATTTTGCATTTGAAAACCATGATTTAAACGTACTCATTTCAGCACCACCTATAAGATTTAGTAACACATTTTGACTATAGGCTACATTTTTCTCCACAATAGTCTATGTTCACAGTTTAAACGATTAGACATATGTTTTCAAATATTGGAATTTCGAAGCTGCTTTGGGAAATACTTCAACCTAAACGTCATAAAACCGCCCAAAACGGGCGGTTAAATAGTCCAATATTCCCTAACGATTAGATTGTGGCCTCTACCTTCGTGTAGCGATTAGCAGGAATCGGGACGCCTAAGTTTCCGCGCAGCGTGTCGGACTCATACTCTTTGCGGTATATACCGCGCTTTTGCAGGATTGGCACAACGAGGTCGACAAAATCGTCCAACCCTTTGGGAAGAGCTGCAGCAATAATAAAGCCGTCTGCCGCTTCTTCTTTGAACCAGAGTTCGACACGATCTGCCACTTGTTCAGGTGTTCCCGTAAATTCATTGCGCGGCGTTGCCACGCTAAGCGCCACTTGTCGAAGCGTGAGGTTTTTCTCTTTCGCAGTTTGTTTGATTTTATCCGTACCGCTGCGGAAGCTGTTGCTGCCGAAATCACCGAGATCCGGGAAAGGTTCATCCAATGGATATTGAGAGAAATCGTGGTGCTCAAAGAAGCGCCCTAGAAAATCCAATGCTTTATCAATCGTAACCAAATTAGCAATCTCTTGATATTTGCTTTCCGCTTCTTCTTCCGTGTGTCCGATAATTGGGCTAATCCCAGGAAGAATAACAAGCTGATCGGCTGATCGTCCATAAGCTACCGCTCTGCTTTTAATATCCTGATAATAAGCCTTGGCTTCCTCAATCGTTTCGTGTCCGGCAAATATGGCATCAGCAACTTTAGCCGCGAAAGCCCGCCCATCCTCAGACGCTCCAGCCTGAAAAATAACCGGCTGCCCTTGCTTCGAACGCGCGATATTAAGCGGACCCTGCACGGAGAAAAACTCCCCTTTGTGGTTCAACGTATGCATCTTGCTCGGATCAAAGAATACGCCGCTTTCTTTATCTCGGATGAATGCATCGTCTTCCCAGGAATCCCAAAGCCCACGCGCTACTTCCAAGAACTCATTCGCGATGCGATATCGTTCGGGATGTGTGGGGTGCTGGTCTTTGCTATAATTTCTAGCCGATCCCTCAAGAGGTGAAGTTACGACGTTCCAGCCTGCACGCCCATCACTGATCAGATCAATCGAGCCGAATTGTCTGGACACTGTAAAAGGCTCGCTGTAGGAGGTCGAAAGCGTACCCACAAGACCGATGTTGGTCGTGACAGCAGCCAGCGCCGAAAGAATCGTAATCGGTTCAAACCGATTCAAAAAATGAGGGATCGATTTCTCGGTAATGTACAGACCGTCCGCAATGAAAACCAGATCGAATTTACCGGCTTCAGCTTTCTGAGCCTGCTGTTTATAAAAACCAAAGTTGACGCTGGCGTCCGTAATCGCCTCGGGATGACGCCATCCCGATATGTTTCCACCGACACCATGAATGATAGCTCCAAGCTTCAATTGCTTTTGTTTTGTCATCGTCATCACGTCCTTATGATTATTATTGAAGAATCGCTGCTTCTTTGAGCTGCAGACGGTAGCTCTTAACTAGGTTTTCGCCCTTCTGAATATCCTTATCAAATGCCCGTTCGAAGCCTAAACGCTCATAAAGCTTCACGGCAGATTCCATCATATCGGAAGTATGCAAGTGCAGCGTCGATGCACCCAATTCCAGCGCTCGCCGCGCGCTTTCTTTAATAAGCTCCGTAGCGACTCCCTTGCCTCTAGCTTGTGGGGAAACAGCCAATAAGCGAATAATCGGCGTATGGATATCTAATTCAGGAAGTCCATAGGCAACCTGGGAAGACAGGAACAAGAGGGAGCTGCCCACGATTTCCCCATTGATTTCGGCAATTAGTCGTGCAGAAGGAGCGTCGCCATCTACAGAGGCAAGTATGTTGTCTTTGTACTGCTGCCATCCTTCGGGAGGGAGATCCACTTCGTACTGACTGTAGGCATCAATAAGAAGCTGCCTGATCAGCTCACGGTCTTCCGCAAGGGCTTCACGAATCCGTATCCTATTTGTACTCATTTCCCCCACACCTCTTTCCATCACATATAGGTTTAGTCGGTTTTATATCATTAAAGAGCCGCTGTTTGCTTAGCTTTTTTAATCCGCTCTATTTGGGCAAGATGCACCTGAACATGTGCGGTAAAAGATTGAACGACATCCGTTAATGCTAACGTCTGTCCTTTGAAGTTAACACCCGTTTTCTCCCAATCTTGGGGGGATAATCTTCGCAATAATAAGCTGTTATAGGTCAATAACGCTTGGAAGGCGTCCAAAATATCTACAGCTGCGCCTTCATTCGCCTTGGAACTACTTACCCAAGCATCTTGCCCAAAGGCAGGCAGTTGGACCGTGGATCCAGAGATGATCTCACGAATGCGAAAGGAAACAACAATGTTGTGATCGGTCAAATGAGATAGAACTTCTGTCACACTCCATTTATCCGCGTTCTCCTTCCATGTCAACTGCTCATCCGTAAGTCCGTCAATCGCAGCTCTCAGCTGTTTATTTGTATCTATATAAGGCCCAATATCGATTACAAGTTGACTCATCCTGATACCTCCACTTCGAATTCAGAGCTTATATGCTTAAGAGCTTGCTCCGCTAATATGGCAAAATAATTGGCGCTGATCGGCAGCGTGCGCTCATCGAGATCAAAAGCGGGATGGTGCCACTCCTGCGTACCCGATGTACCCATGAATAAGAAAATACCCGGCACCTTCTTCTGATAGAACGCGAAGTCTTCCCCAGCTAGCGATGGTGTAGGCGTAATGACTTGCAAACCTGCAAGATCCGCTGCTCGCGTTGCTAATTCCGCTAACCCCGCATCGTTCTGCACGGCTGGCGGACCCTTGATCCATCGGACAGATGCCTTCGTTCCATAAGCAGCCCCTACACCATGAACCACTTGATCGAACCTGTTCAGAACTGTGGCTCGAACTTCCTCGTCAAATGTCCTCACCGTTCCATCTAGCACAGCTTTATCCGGAATGACATTCCAAGCGGTTCCACTTTGTATCTTGGTGACGCTTATCACAGCGCTTTGCAGCGCACTCACATTCCGGCTTACAATCGCTTGCAGTGCTGTGACGATATGTGCGCCGGTTACAATCGGATCAATCCCCGCTTCAGGCACCGCAGCATGTGTACCCTTTCCCTCGATTTCAACAACGAAGCCATCTGCAGAAGCCATGAGCGGTCCCGGTTTAATACCGATTGTGCCCACAGGAAGATCGGGTTTGTTATGCATCCCAAATACCGCCTGAACCCCCTCCAAAGCACCGCTTCTGATGACCTGCTCCGCTCCTTGCGCTTTCTCCTCCGCCGGTTGGAAAATGAAGCGAACCGTCCCCCGCAGCTCCTTCTCTTGCTGCTTTAATAAGAAAGCGGCGCCCAGTATGGCTGCGGTATGAAAATCATGTCCGCAAGCATGCATGGTGCCCGGAACCAATGAGGCGTAAGCCAGTCCAGTAGCTTCCTCGACAGGCAAAGCATCAATATCTGCTCGTAGCGCAATAATGGGTCCTTCGTGCAGACCTCCAACTTCCGCGACGAGACCTGTTTTCAGCGGAAAGTTAGCCACTCGGATGCCCGCTTCTTGCAGCCAGCCTCGGATCGATGCGGTGGTTTGAACTTCTTCGTTCGATAATTCCGGATTTTGATGCAGATGGCGCCGAATCGCTATCAGCTTCTGATCAAATGCCGACTGCAATTGTTCCGATAGCGCATCACTCATGCTCATTCCCCCTCTAGAAGACATATGCCTTTTACCTACACAAGCAGCTCCGAGAACGCCTCATTAAGCAATTCAAAGGATCGCAAGCGCTTGGCGAAATCCTTCACCGACGTAGTAACGATGAACTCATCTACTCCGTACGTATGCTGGATGTCCAGCAGCTTTTGGCGGACGGATTCTTTGGTGCCTTTCGTAATCTCCGCCGCTTTCTCTTCTACGGTGAATTTGGCTTGCGTTTGCCGTCCATACTCCTCGGCCTGTTCAAGGGTTCCTACCGTCAAGGTTTTGCCGTTTTCCAAATGGATTTTAACATTTTTATACTCGCCAGCCAGCACGTTGGCCTCTTCTTCTGTGTCAGCTACAATTAAGGACAAAGCCAAGATCGCCTTCGGCTGTCCGCCATATTCTCGATTAAATCCAGTGTGATACGCTTCGAAAGCGGCAGCTGCCACAGCATGATCACCATTAATGAACTGGGCAAATACATAAGGAAGCCCTAATTCAGCAGCTAATTCTGCACTCGCCGCAGAGGCGCCAAGCAGATAGATATCCGCTGGTTGTGTCGGAATCGGAGATACCCGAAGACCGGTAAGCGGATGATCAACATCCAATCGATTATGAACAAATTGTTTGAGTTCCTTCAGCTTCTCTGATAAAGTAGCTGGCTCCGTGATGCCCTGCTGTAGAGCCTTGGTAGATCGAGGAAGCCCGCCTGGCGCCCTTCCGATACCGAGATCTACTCTCCCAGGTGCTAATGAAGCCAGGACATTAAAGTTTTCAGCAACTTTATATGGACTATAATGCTGCAGCATGATGCCGCCAGAGCCAATGCGAATGCGCTCTGTTTTCGCTAATAAATGAGAAATTAGCACTTCGGGCGATGAACCTGCCAATTGATCGGAATCATGATGCTCCGATACCCAAAAGCGGTGATAGTCCAACTTTTCCGCTAATTGTACAAGCTCTACCGTATGCTGCAGCGCGGCTTCCGCATTCTCCCCAGGGAAAATAACGCTTTGATCCAAAATGCTAAGTTTGATCCCCATGTCATCCACTCCGTTCAAGCCGTAAATTTAGATGTTATACGTATACTCCGGCGTAATTCGTTTCAGAAATTGTCTCGTACGCTCTTCCTTCGCATCGCTAAAAATATCCTGAGGCCTTCCTTCTTCCACAATCACACCTTGGTCCATGAAAACAACATGATTCGAAACTTCTCGAGCGAAGCCCATTTCATGCGTAACAACGATCATCGTAATGCCTTCTTTGGCAATTTTCTGAATAACCTCCAGCACCTCGCCAACCAGTTCAGGATCAAGTGCAGAGGTTGGTTCATCGAATAAAATCACTTCTGGATTAAGAGCTAGCGCACGGGCAATACCCACCCTCTGCTGCTGTCCGCCTGACAGTTGGCTTGGATAAGCGTCCAGCTTGCTGCCCAACCCCACTTTCTCCAGCATTTGAATGCTCGTTTGCCGTGCTATATCCTTGGATTGCTTCTGCACAATGACAAGGCCTTCCATCACATTTTCCAGCACCGTCTTATGTTTAAATAGATTGTAATGTTGAAATACCATCGCCGTTTTCTTGCGCAGCGTGTGAATATCCTGTTTGCTCGGGCGCTTGCAATTGATGGTGAAATCCCCAATCGATACTTCACCTTGATTCGGCTTCTCCAAGTAATTGATGCAGCGAAGCAGCGTCGTTTTCCCGGAACCGCTTGGGCCAAGGATACAAACGACTTCTCCTTTTTTAACCGTCAAATTAATACCTTTCAGCACTTCATGCTTGCCGAATGCTTTGGTGATATTCGCCATTTGGATCATCGTACACCACCTCGGTTGTAAATATTTATTCGTTTCTCCAGCAGCTCTGTTATCTTCTCGATCAGAATCGTCACTCCCCAGAACAGGAAAGCCGCGGCAATATAAGATTCAAAAAACTTCCAATTTGTCGTAGCAACGATTTGCGCTTTGGCATTAATTTCAACAACGGATACCGTGAAAGCCAGTGTAGAACCGTGAAGCATACCAATGAGCGAATTGGATAAATTCGGCAAGCTAACGGCCAATGCCTGAGGAAGCACGATGCGCCTTAACGCTTGCGGTGTTGTCATGCCGATGGAATAGGCAGCTTCGATCTGTCCTTTATTCACGGCTAGAATGCCTGATCTTACGACCTCTGCCAAGTAGGCTCCTGCTGTAATCGAAAAGGAAAGAAAGGCGAAACCAATCATTGGAATAGAAGTCGATCGAAAGCTCCACCCGATGGCTGTTGCCAAGGAATCAATAATCACAGGCAATCCGAAATAAATGAGCAGCAAGTGCATCAACATCGGTGTTCCTCGGATGAACGTCACATAGCCGCTTGCGATGTAATGGATAACAGGTACGCGGTATATTCGGATGATAGCCACAGCAGATCCAATCAGAAATCCGAAGAAAACCGATACAATCGTAATTAGCAGCGTAATGGGCAATGCCGAGAGCAGTTGAATAAAGGCGGAACCGATAAACCCTAGATCCAGCTTCATGGTTAATACCCTCCTTTCTCCGTTTGAGCGGATGCAGCCCAAGGTGTCTTAAACAAGCGCCTAAATGTCAACTTCGAATGACGTTGAACAATGGGTTGTTCATGCCGCAGCAGTCTTTTTTCAATATCCAAGAACAGCTTCTCCAGCCCGTAGCAAATGACAAAGTAGATGAGTGATAAACAAATGTAAGTTTCAATAAAATGCTGTGTTGCCGCACCAAGCGTCTGCGCTTTCCCCATTAATTCCATCGCGCCTAACGAAAAGGCTAACGAAGTATCCTTCAAATTGGCGATAAGCAGATTCGCGAAGTTCGGTATCGATATGGCAAGTGCTTGCGGCATGATGATACGTGTAAAGGCTTGGTATCCTGTCATTCCTATCGCATAGGCAGCTTCTACTTGCCCTCGATCCACGGCTTTCACGGCTGCCCGAATGACTTCCGAGATATAAGCTCCGCTATGCAAGCCAAAAGTCAGAATGACGAAGGTCAGGACGGGTGCTTTAGAGACGTCGACATGAATGAGCTTCAACACCTCGGGAAGACCATAATAGATGAGGAACAGTTGGATGAGGATCGGCGTCCCCCGGAAAAATGATACATAGATTTGGGATATCCTTCTTAGCACCGGAACCTCATACAGCCGAGGCAGAGCTATGAGGAATCCGATCATCACACCCAGCAGCATAGAGCAAGCTACAATAAACAATGTGATATGCAGATAAGAGACTAATTTAGGCAAAAAATCAAAGACATAGGTGATATCAAATTGTTGTTCCATTCGGACGATCTCACCTTTCTGTACAGTTCTTTCTTAAAGCATTAATCTTTCTTCGTATAATCTCCGCCGAGCCATTGTGTGCTAAGTTTCGAAAGCGTTCCATCTGCCTTCACAGCCTTCAATGCCACGTCGATTTTATCCGCAAGATCTTGCCCTTCTTTATCATTTTTGCGGAAAAGGAAGCGAACCTCAGCTTCTTCAATAATCGGTCCCACTGCTTTTAATTTGCTTTGCGGATCGACGAGTGGCAGCAAGAAATCCGCCCCTAATGCCCCGTCCGCACGACCTGTTGTAAGCTGACTTACTAAGTCGTTGGCAGCACCGCTTTGGTAAACAATTTTGATCGCGTTATCGTTTGCTTTATTATAATTTTCTAAGCGTAGCTTCGGCACTAGTCGCAGTCGTTAATGCTTTTTTACCTTTCAAATCATCAATGGATTTAATGTTGGTATTGTCTTTGGCCACGATAACTTTTGTTTTCCAGTAGGCATAAGGCTCGTTGTTGAAAAGGTATTTTTGCTCTCTTTCCTTGTTCTTCTCGATTTCGTGGGCTACAAAGTCAATTTTGTTCGTTTCCAAGCTGAGGAGCAGGTTGGCGAAATCCATCGTTTTGAATTCAAATTCGTAATCAGGAAGCCGTTTATCCAGTTCTCTGACAAGCTCGATATCATAACCGGTTAGCTTACCGGCTTGATCAAGGAAAGCAACATTCGGGAATTTGGTACCTGTTCCAACAATGATCTTCTTCACTTTGACAGGCTCCGCCCCGGCAGCTGCAGCAGCCCTCGTACTTTCAGCGGCCGCCTTTGGCGATGCGATAGTTTCTGTATTTTTCGCTCCGCAGCCTGCTGCGACCAAAGCCAAAGTTAGTGTTGTTCCAAGGATTGTTAATTTTCTCATCTGTGTACCCTCCATTTTTTTAGGCTGAAAAATTAAACTTATAATTCCTACGTGTTTTGTATGAATTAATGTTAGAATTAATTTATCATCAAGTTTCACAACTGGATAATAGAGTTTTTCTATATGCATATATAAGAATCTGATATTACCCTTTCGTTCGGCCCCATAATCCTTTGCAAATATCCAACATACTGTTGAAAAACAACGTATTCTCCCCATTTAGCGTAATCAAGTTCGTCTGCAAGGCAATGCCTGCTGTCTCTGGAAAGTCAATTGGAAACAGCTTATTGTCCTTAACTTCCTGACAAGCACTAAGCCCAGGCAAGAAAGCGATACCCGCCCGCTGTAGAACCAGCTTCTTGGCTGTTTCGGAGTTATCCGTCTGGATCTGGATGTTTGGCGACTCCTTCAAACTCTCAAACACACGGTGAATGCGCATCCAGTCTAGGGAGCCGCACTCAAAGAAAATAAGAGCCTGACGTCCGATATCTTGGATCGTTAAGTTCTCTTTCCCAATAAAGGGATGCCCTTCATAAACATAGAGCCGAATAGGGTCTTCATAAAATTTCGCTGACAAAAGACTTGGATGGGTGATTCCACGCACAAAGCTGATATCCACATCCCGGTTCAGAACCTTGTTGACGAGATCATCCGTAATTCCAGTCGTTAGTTTAAAATTGATTTCCGGGAATTTATGCTTCATCTTAGGGATGATTGCTGGCATCATGTAATTAGATACAGATACCGTACAGCCGATTCGCAGCTCATTAGGCAGCGCCTTTTTTTGCTTAAGATGGATTTTACCCTTCTGAAAGGTTTGCAATAATTGCTGCGCGTAAGGGAGAAACTTCCTGCCATCATCTGTTAAATGAACTTGCTTGCCAATTCGATCAAAGAGTTGACAGTCTAATTCCCGTTCTAACGATTGAATTCTAGCCGTTACCGAGGGCTGGGAAAGGAATAATACTTCCGATGCCTTGTTAAAGCTGCCGTAATGGATGACATACACGAACGCTTCTATATTCTCAATATTCATCGTAGTGCCCCTCCAGATAACCTAAAAGATATAATTATGATTATTCCAATAAACTAAGTCGGATTTAAATATTTTCATAACTATAAGCTATCTACCAATTGCTGTCAATATCAGAAATCCGGTTTAAACAAAAAAACCTTAGCTCATGCCGCAAATTCTTGCGGGTGAACTAAGGTCTTTGGACTATGTATACTTAGGATCGTAAACGACGGTACAATTTCGCCCTTTTCCTTTGGCAAAATAAAGCGCTTGATCCGCATGCTCAAGCACTTCCAGTGCTGTCATACCGTCTGTTGGGAATGAGGACACACCTAGAGATACCGTAATGGGTTGACCTATTGGGCTTATTGTCATTTCCAGCTTATTACGGATTTTCTCTGCATACAGATAAGCATCATCTTTCGTCACATGGGGCAGCAGAACAACGAATTCCTCTCCGCCAAACCGATAGTAGTATTCGTTCTCACTTGCCATTGCGAGTAAAAGCTTTCCTAAATATTTCAGAACCGTATCTCCTACAAGATGCCCGTGCGTATCATTAATCACTTTGAAATGATCAGTATCAAGTACGATGAGTGAAAAATCAAGGCCTTCTTCCAACCAATCGAGCATTTGTGTTTCCATGCTCCTTCGGTTGGCAAGCCCCGTTAAATTATCCGTTTGAGCTTCCAATTCGTATTGATTCGCTTTCTTTTGCAAAGCGTCGATCGTGATTAACATCGTTTTGTACAAATGATAGGCTTCATATGTATTCGTTCTTACCTTCGGCAGATCTGCGATTTGCTTGCCATTCAAGATTTTATTGGCGGTCGCAGCCAATCGGGCTAAGGGAAGTGTCAACTTCTTGGCCAACCATGCTGTTATTAGAAGGATGAGAAGTAGAAATGGAAATGAATATAAAATTGCATTTTGGATCAAACCCATCGACTTTTCATTTATCTCTTCCAGCGGTGATTGCACAACGATTCCCCACCCATTGGCAGGTACATAAGAGTATCCAGCAAGCATTGGCACGCCTAATGTATTCACGCCTTTTTCCTTGCCGCTTTGACCACTAATGAGCTTGGCTACTCCTGGATTGGCACTTACATTCTCACCTAATCGATTGTGATCCGGATGATAAATGAGATTGCCGGCCCCATCGACCACATAGATATATGACCCCGATGATGAGTAGCTGTTGGAACCGAATATATCATTTAAAACATTATTTTCTCGTAAATAAATAGTGCCTCCTAAAGAACCTAGATACCCGCCTGCGGAATTAAATATGGGAGTTGTCATTAATACAATAAGCCTATTCGTTACAGATTCATAAGGTGCTGAGATTGCAGGCTTTCGCTGCTCAATCGCATCTAAAACGGCTTTCGATGTCAGCTTTTTGCTAGTGAGACCTACCGAAACAGGAGAAACAGCTAAGACATTCCCATTGGCGTCACTGACCAATTGTGAGTTAAAGTAATTGCTACTTCCTGTTACCAAATCCAATTGCGCTTGGATAGAATCTTGTATTTGCTCACTCCTCCCGAGGTGCTCAGAGGTCACTTTCAAGCTATTCTCCATCGCTTTGAAAAGGGAGTTCATGGTCACGCTCATTTTTTTTGCACTTTCGTAATTAAGCTCTAGTGTCGTTTCATACAAGGAATCTCGTTCTGCTTTAAACGAAGCAGCTATTTGAATGATAGATATGATCGAAATCGATATAAGCATCAATAGGGTTATAATATGAACAAGTCGTATCCGCGGAGCAGCTTCGGTTGTTCTCATACTCCTCATCTCCTTAAATAGATAGTTACGAGTCGTTTCGACATCTTTCGACAGATCTCCTTCAATTTTAATGCCAAGCATACAATTGAAAAAAGCACAAAATTCGTAAATGAATTTCGTGCTTCTTATTTCGATTAATGACAATGGAATAGAAAATTCTCTTAGAAAAGGCTTGACGTTGGCCGTACAATGATCTCACTCACATCGACGTCGGCAGGCTGCTCAATTGCGTACAGTATTGCTCGGGAAATAGCAGACGCTGGGATGGATACCCGTCGAAATTCCTTCATTTCCTCTCGGCCTTTTTCATCGGAAATAGTTTCAGCAAGTTCTGATTCCGTAACTCCTGGTGATACTAGTGTCACACGAATGTCGCCGCCTACCTCCTGGCGCAGTCCTTCGGAAATAGCACGGACAGCGAATTTAGTAGCACAATACACAGCCGCAGTCGGTGAAACTGTATAAGCGCCAATAGAAGCGATGTTAATGAACTGACCAAAACCTTGTTTCTTCATAATTGGGAGTCCGGCAGCGATACCGTGGAGAACACCGCGAATGTTCACATCGATCATACGGTCCCATTCATCGAGCTTCAGTGCTTCAAGTGGTGAGAGAGGCATAACCCCAGCGTTATTCAGAATAACATCGACACGTCCAAATGTGCTTTGTGCAAAGCCTATGAACTCTTCCATTTGCTCTCTTTTGGTCACATCAAGCGGCTGGTATTCAACTCTTCCTCCCTCTGAACGTATTTCAGACGCAAGAGCTTCCAATCTATCTGTGCGCCTGGCACCTAATACGACAATGGCCCCATTTTGGGCAAGATGACGTGCAGTAGCTTCACCAATACCACTGCTTGCACCTGTAATGACTACAACTTTTCCTGAGATGTTCGACATGTTTTTTCCCCTTTGAATTTTATATTTATTAATGGCCAACATTTGCTTCAAATGATGACAAGAAAATGAATCTTAGATGACCAAGCTTACTTTTCTTCGCGATACAAAACCATGCCTGCGTGGTACAGAATGCCATCTCGATAATCACCATCAGCCGTAAATCCTGTGTCGTCCACGTACTCGATATGGTTACCTTCGATCCTATAGCGACCTCTGTATGCACTTTTGTTATTGCCGCGACCTTCATCATAACGGCCGTTAGGTAAAAGCTCATGACGGATATACCCATCCTTAGTGACCCACATACCGACATAGGATTGCTCCGCGTTCATTTGTTTTTCCATGTCATTTCCTCCTTGTCTTCTTGGTTCTTTTTTATTATGCAGCGATCAGGACTTGATGAGGTATCCCATTACTGGTAAGTTCTTGCCTAATCCTCTGAGTCATCATAGAATTGAGCTATCCAAGACAAGTAAAGGAAGGATTTCCTATGGACGATAAAGGTACCCAGCATCAACAAGAACTCGCATTGCTCATTGAGCGATTTGCTGAAGCAGATGGCGTTCATTCTACTGCCATTCCTCTGCTGCATTTCATTCGCGCATCAAGTAAAGGAGAGCCTATATATTCACTGCATGAGCCAGCCTTGTGCATCGTTGCTCAAGGATCTAAGCTAGTTATGCTCGCACAGGAGAACTATCAATATGACCCATCTCACTATCTCGTTGTTTCTGTGGATTTGCCAATTGCCGGCCAGATCATAGAGGCGTCTCCACATTCCCCTTACTTGTGTTTGCGATTAGATTTTGATCGGAATCTGATTCTCGACATTATCAGCAAGTCTGATCAGGAATGGATTAAAAAAGGAGATTCACAGCGAGGCTTATTTGTAAGTAAAACCAATTCATTGCTTCTTGAAGCTGTATTACGACTTGTTCGTCTATTAGATACACCGAAAGATATTCCTGTTCTTGCACCATTGATGATTCGAGAAATTCTTTACCGCGTTCTAAATAATGAACAAGGAAACCGTTTAAAACAGATTGCCCTGCTCGGTAGTCAAACTGAACGTATCGCTAAAGTAATTAGCTTAATTAAACAAGCTTTTGCTGAGCCATTACGTATCGAACAATTAGCGACGGCAGTTAATATGAGTGCTTCATCCCTGCATCATCACTTTAAAGAAGTTACAGCCATGAGTCCTTTGCAATATCAAAAACAACTAAGGTTGCAAGAGGCCCGTCGCCTTATGCTTTCAGAATCAGCGGATGCAGCAAATGCTGGATTCCAGGTAGGTTATGAGAGTCCATCTCAATTCAGTCGCGAATACGCCCGAATGTTCGGCCTTCCGCCTATAAGCGAAATTAAACGGTTTCGTGGTAACTAAACCTTCCAGTTCAATACCGTTTCCAGCATGGATGTCAGATGCTTCACGCGGTGCAGATCAGGTTTTGCTTTTACGATAATAAAGTCATCCCTAATCTGCTGGATATAATCAATCCGTAAGCGTTCTAGCTGCTCCTCTGTTATAACGTACAGATACTCTAGGACTGATTCGTACGTATGATACCATTCACTGTTCTCCAAGAACGTGAAGGATGAACGTTGGTACCACTCTTTTACATAACTCTTCAATGCCGCTGTAATGGTATCATCGTTCCCTGACAATGCGTAAAGTCGATCAGAGGACAGTAGGTTTCTGTACTTTATCATACTATTATCAGGGAACGAATTAGGAAGAGCATAAAATTGAATGACGTGGTCCAAAATTTCAATATAGGTATGGGTTCCAGCCAGTTTCGGATGAAATTGACACTTAACCGCGGCATGGGCAATGCTTTTCAGCAGGTGGAGTGCTTCTGCGGCTTCCTTTCTATCAGGCGAGCCTTGAAAAAACAATCCTTGCTTCCCCGTACGAATTTCAGCCCGATCTATTGCATCATGCAGGGCATCTTCAAATTGATCTTTGCTGTACGGTGCCCACTGATCCATATGGTCTATAAGTTCCACACTCATGCCAAACTCCCTACGGATAATGCTCAGCAGGTTAATCCCGCCGCTGCCGTTAACTACAGCAAATATATCGTGTAAAAACCTTTCTAAGTTTTTCGCCTTTTTCGTGGCCCCCATAATTTCATGGGGAATCGTATAGATGGTCTCAGCCTCTTTTTGCTCGAGCTCGGTAATAAGCTGCTTCATCTCTAAGAGTAATGGATGCTCCATTCTTAAATCCTCCACGTATTATTTACTACTAGATAGTTCCCCCTCCAACACCTTTTTATCATGTTCAGACCATTCAGGAAAAACAAAAAAGGCTTACTCCGACATTAGGAGAAAGCCTTACTGTACGTATTCGCTGCCTAAAACTCAAAGGACTCAGCGCATTGCTGGATCATCTGACAAAAGGAACGATTATGGCCTATGTAAAAGGATGAAAGATCGTATCGGTTCCTTGCGGGTTCGAAGGAGATCAACACACGATGCCTCATGCGCTTCATGGTCAATTGGACAAATTGCTCGGCTCGCTCAGAGGCTATGATCGTGAGATAAGCATATAAGGAATGGTCTTCTGGTTCGTCAAGTGGACTTACACCAGCACATGAGAATTCAGTCGCTATTTGCTTCTGCTGAAGTAACACCAAGGCTGGAAACAATTCTGCATCCACGTTGATATGTCCGAGAAGTTTGGTCTTCTTAGCATGCTTGTGCTGTTTCTCGCGTGCTGTCCAATGCACTAATTCCTGCTCACGGCGGCGCCACTGAGCATCTGTGTGATGACTTAGAATGACTTCGCTTTCCTCAGGGGTATTCAAACTCATCAAACCCATCAGCCTCCTTTGGGATAATCCATTCGTTAAAGAAGAAAACCCGGACAAGTAAGCCCGGACTTTCTACGTTTATTAACGTGTTTCACGATGAAGCGTGTGACGCTTCAGACGTGGACAATACTTTTTCAGCTCCAAACGAGAGGTTTGGGTTCTTTTATTCTTCGTCGTTGTATAGTTTCTGTCACCCGTTTCCGTACACGCTAATGTAATAATGACTCTCATGCAGTTCACCTCCTATCATACATCATTTCTGAATTTATTGCGGCAAAGGACAGGCTTCTTAAAACTCCATTATGGCATTCGGCAGCTCATCCTCGAAACGGTTCCAATCTCCTTGCATTTCGGCATCCGTCAACAAGCAGGCATCCAATGAAGCGACGATACCCGCTCGGTCCATCTCTATGCCGATGAATACAACCTTGTTCATGCGATCCCCATAGGTATCATCCCAGTGCTTGATTTGATCCGCGTCTTCTTCTAGAACAGTTTCTCTTTCACCATCTGGCAGCGCCGCCACCCAATACCCTGCTGGACCGAAGCGAATAGAAGGACCTGCTTGGCTTAAGTTCTGGGCATGATCGTTACGCGTTGCAAGCCACATGATCCCTTTGGCTCGAATGATCTCAGCCGGCCAATCTTCCATCCAGCTCATCAGCCGCGAAGGCTCGAATGGACGAATTCTTTCGTAGACAAAAGAGGAAATGCCATATTCTTCGGTTTCTGGTGTATGTGTTTCCTTCTCCATTTCCCGCATCCAACCTGCGGACGTACTAGCTTCATCGAAATTAAACAAATGAGTGTTCAAAATATCCGCTGGAGCAACCTTCCCGTGAATCGAGCGAATGAATTTGGCTCTAGGTTGTAATGTGCGCAGTACGCCCTCTAGCTCAGTCAGTTCATCTTCTTCCAGCATGTCGCATTTGTTCAAAATCAGGACATCACAGAACTCAATTTGGTCTATCAGAAGATCTACAACTTCGCGTGTATCATCTTCACCCACAGCTTGACTGCGTTCTAGCAGCGTCTCTCCCGAGGAGTAGTCTGTCCAGAACCGATAAGCGTCTACGACGGTGCCCATCGTGTCGAGTCGGCAAAATTGTGTAAGATCAATCCCCTGCTCTTCATCCAAATATGTGAATGTTTGCGCAACCGGTAACGGTTCACCTACACCCGTTGATTCAATCAGGATATAATCAAATTTATCCTCTTTAGCAAGCCGCTCTACTTCCTTCAAAAGGTCTTCACGCAATGTGCAGCAGATGCAGCCATTGGACATTTCAACCAAGCTCTCATTCGTGCGGGAAAGCCCATTGCCTTCTCTAATCAGCTCTGCGTCAATGTTGACCTCACTTAAATCGTTGACAATAACCGCAACTTTTAAGCCATCACGATTATGTAGGATGTGGTTTAATAACGTTGTTTTGCCTACTCCCAAATAACCGCTTAAGACGGTTACAGGTATTTTACGATCAACCAATGTGATAACCTCTTTCAATTCGTAAATTTTACGGATTTGAAATATTAAAAAAAGTAATTTTAAGTTCTATTTATTCATTTAACGCTTTTTTCAATGCTTCCAGGTTATTCGTCATAACACCGATGTAATCAAGGTTTTTCTTTTTATCATCGTCTGTTAATCCCTCTATTGGGTTCAGCACAGCCGTTTTCGCACCGACTTCTTTGGCAATTGTACTCGCAACCTTTGGATCTACCAAGGTTTCAAAGAAAATCGTTTGTACCTTATTATCTTTGGCAAATTTAATAATTTCCGCCATTTTATCCGGGGCTGGCTCTTCTTCAGGAGATAGTCCGGCAATAGGAACCTGTTTCAGCCCGTATTCTTTGGCCAAATAACCAAAAGCTGCATGCTGCGTGACGAATTCTTTATGCTTTACATTTTTAAGACCTGTTTTAAATGAATCGTCCAAGGCTTTCAGCTTTCCGATATAGGCATCCGCATTTTTTCGATAATCCTCTTTGTGAGCAGGGTCAGCTTGCGTTAATCCAACAACAATGGCCTCAACCTCTTGCTGAGCAAGTACCGGAGTTAGCCAAACATGCGGATCTAGGATTTTGTCTGCATGCGCTTCTTTCTTGGGATCAGCTTGATGTTCTTCCTCCGGTAAGCCTTCCATTAATTCAATTCCTTTACTTGCTTCAACAACGACACGATTCTTATTCTCAGCACTCTTAAGTGATTGCTCCGCCCATCCTTCTACAATACCGTTGTAAACGAACACATTAGCATCCTTCAGTTGTTTCATATCTTTCGCACTAGGCTCCCAGTCATGGGGTTCAGCCCCCGGCGGTATTAGAGCAATCACATTGGCATGATCACCTGCAACTTGCTTAGTGAATTCATACATGGGGTAGAAGCTTGTAACGACATTTAATTTGCCATTACTTGAAGCGGTGTTAGACGCACAACCCGATAAGATAGCAGCTGATAATACGGTAAAAGCAAGTGATTTAGATACCCAGATTTTTTTCATTGGTATTTCCTCCTACAATTTGTTAAATGATGAAATGGTTGTTTCTTTGGACAGACGTGGGATGGTGTCAGCTGCATTTTTTGCTTTGCTTTTGCTAAAGGTCAGAACCACCTTTTTCAAACCAAGACCAGTAATAAGAATAAATAAGAGTAGCAGCGCTATCGTCCCACCCGGAGGTGTACTAAGCTGATAAGAAGCGGTTAGTCCGGAAACGACACCAAGTAAGCCAATGCTCATAGCTATAAAAAGTGCAGATGTAAAACTAGGTGCAATTCGAATGGCAAGCGCCGCGGGCAGTACAATTAATGCCGAAACGAGAAGAACGCCAACGATCGGCATAGCCGCGGATACAATCATACCTGTTAAGACGCTAAAACCAAGTGAGATCCACTTCACAGGAAGCCCATTGGTCTTAGCCGTATCTTCATCGAATGTAATCTGATAGAGCGGACGACGGAATAGATAGAAAAAGATGCCCCCGATGATCGCGACCACAAACATGAGGAGAAGCTCGGTTTCATTCACAGCAACAACAGAGCCGAATAAATAAGCGGAGAAGCCTTTATTGATGCTTTGCTTGAGACTCATGATGATCACCGCGGTTGATAATCCACCCACCATAATGATGGCAACCGAAATTTCACTATACGTTTTATAGGACCTCCTTACATATTCCACAGCTATAGCGCCTAGCGTAGCTACGACGAATCCAGTCAAGGTTGGATTGATGTTTAGATACGCACCTCCTGCAACCCCTGCCAAGGAAACATGGGAGAGCATGTCAGCCATCAGCGCTTGTCTGCGAAGCATCAGATATACACCGAGAATCGAAGCCATGATGGCTATTAACCCACCGGCACAAAATGCCCGCTGCATGAAGTCGTAGTGCAGCATTTCCATCCGCCATCCTCCTTTCTCTCCAGCTCAATAATACGATCCAAATAGGGAGCGACCTCGTTAAGTCCATGCGTCACCATAACAACGGTTCGCCCGTGAGCTTTCACTTGATGATGCATCAACTCGTAGAAGCCAAAGCGGCTATCCTGATCCATCCCTGTTGTCGGTTCATCGAGAACAAGCATATCCGGCTCCTGTGCAAGTGCTCTGGCGATGCAAATACGCTGCTTTTGGCCTCCGGAGAGCTCACCAATCTTGCGCTTGCGCAAATCCCACATCCCAACCTGACGGAGGGCTTTCTCCGTCTGCACCTCATCTTCTTTGTCCAGTTTACGAAACCATGAGCGGCTTGCATACCTACCTGATTGGACAAACTCCAATATCGTGCTAGGGAATCCACTATTGAAGGCGGAGATTTGCTGGGATACGTACCCCACTCTCAGCTTCTTACCCTCCTTATTGGTTGAAGACAAGAAAATACTCCCTTTCCAAGGATCAAGCAAGCCAAGAAGCAATTTCAGCAAAGTCGACTTGGCTGCACCATTGGGACCTGTAATAGCTACAAACTCACCCGACTGAATCTCTACACTCGCGTCTTGAATACAAGGGACGTCATTGTAACCGAATTCCACCTCATCCATGGAGGCAACTAACATAAGAACAGATCCTTTCCGACTTTATATGTAAAAATTACGATTTTAGTTGGTGACTATCCTTGATTTATATGTCGAAGCCCAAACTACAAGTGAGTTATTAGGCTTTGTGATCGATTAATCGTAATTATTACTTTTACACTGAAAAATATATCTTTTTCCAGAGGCTGTGTCAATAAGAAAACTTATAGCACGAGCTGAAGCTCGTCGACAGAGTCCGAGATGCCGGAAATCGACTTCTCAGCGGACTGTCCCTCGTTAACGATGAAAAACATGCTTACATGATGAGGACTCGGCCGAAATAGCCCTATTCCTGCTCGTTAGTGATGTTTTTCATCGCTAAAGAAGGCGTGAGGGTGGAAAGTACCTCCATAGCGATGAAAAACATGCTTACTTGATGAGGACGCAGCCGAAATAGTCCGTTTCCCGCTCGTTAGGGATGTTTTTCATCGCTAAAGAAGGCGTGAGGTTGGAAAGTACTTCCATAGCGATGAAAAACATGCTTACTTGATGAGGACTCGGCCGAAATAGTCCTATTTCTGCTCGTTAGGGATGTTTTTCATCGCTAAAGAAGGCGTGAGGTGGAAAAGCACTTCCATAGCGATGAAAAACATGCTTACTTGATGAGGACGCGGTAGAAATAGTCCGTTTCCCGCTCGCTAGGGATGTTTTCATCGCTAAAGTAGGCTCCCGATTGTCCCGCGCATACATGCAGATTAAGCGCGGAAAACTCGCATACAGTCAGAGCTCTGCGAGCCGAAGCTCGCCCGCAGCATCCGAGAAGCCGAAAATCGACTTATCGGAAATTTATTTTGGGAAGATGAATAAAAAACCATTTAATCCACAAAATACTCCTACACCACAAAAAAGGAGTGAATCAAATGGCTAGAAGAAACAGCAATACATTAGTCGTGCAACAAGCAAGAGCAGCTCTTGACCAAATGAAATATGAAGTCGCTCAAGAATTAGGTATTCAAATTCCGCAAGATGGTTATTACGGCTATATGGCTACTCGTGATACTGGCGCAATCGGCGGTAACATTACGAGAAGATTAGTTCAATTGGCCGAACAACAACTAACTGGCGGAATTAGACGCTAATTCCTTGGTTGAAGTGCAAGCAAAACAAAAGACTGTAACCACCACTTCCTCCTTTGGTGATTTCAGTCTTTTTTATGCTTAGATCACGAATTCCATGAATACTGGCTTCCTTAGTTTTCCGCTTTTGGTCCAATTTCTTGTCTTAATCTTTGCCATGATTCGCGGTTCCATATAGGCAAAATTCTGGTCTTCCTTGAAGACTAAGCGTTTCTTCAGACGATCTAGAGCTTTCTGGTGAATTGGGGTTACACCTGACTCAATAACCCCAACTGGGAACTTGGAGCCATCAGGTGCATCAATAGAGGCCAATAAGGCGAAATTATTTTTTCTGTAACCGGAAATATACACATCCGCATAAGTCCAATTGATCACCTTTTGCCATTGTTTGGAGCGTTTGTCTATTTCGTAGGTGGAATTCTCTTTTTTAGATTTCATAATAATGCCCTCAAGTCCCTGCTCACGAACCTGCTCAAAATAATCAACGGCATTTCCCTCAAACACTTTAACCTTTTTATAGTGATCATTTTCATTGAAAGCCTTGTCCAACAGTTCTTTTCGTTTCAGTAAGGTTAAACCCGTGACGTCAATTCCTTTGTATCTCATAATGTCAAATGCGCAGAATATCACAGGTGTTTTGTTTTTACTTGATAAAAACCTGGCTGACATGGCTTCAAAGTCTGGTTTCCCTTGATCGTCCATCATTATTAATACTCCATCAAGTATGGTTCCTTCAGGCAGGGGGCAACTATATAACTCAGGGAATTTATTTGTAATCAAGTTATTATGCTTCGTATAAACATAGAGTTTATCCATATTGGAGATCATACATCTAAGACCATCTAATTTATATTCCGCTATATGATGTTTGCTTTTAAATGGTTTATTATCTTTTGCGTATGACGCTAGCATAGGAGAAATGAACATTTTTTTATCACCCTATGCTAAATGATACTTCACCATTATTCATCTGCCTAATGGAACTTGAAGGGAAAACTCAATTGAGGTAAGGACGCAAAAGATTTTCCAGCAATGGCTTTAGCGCTTCGCTCATTCTCTTATAACCCAAATCCGACGGATGAATGCCATCTACCGTGCATTCCCCATATTCTAATCCGAGCAGCTCTTCTCCATTAAAAAAATGAATGTGAGGATCTCCACTTTGCCTCAATCGTTCTACCGTTTCCTGCTGGAATTGCTTTCGCTCCTCCCGTTGCCGAAACATATGAACATCGAAAGCCTCCTTCGCAAGCCGGATTTGTGAAAGGACCAGAATGGGTACTTCGGCATATCGGGACCGAAAAATTCGAATAAACTCAGGAAGTGTCTCTCTAAGACGTTCCGTGCTAGGCGTGTTCCCCTCATAATCTAATATAAGCAATGCAGGGTCGGGGATTTCGCTGATGATTTGAGCTAATTCTGGTTCTCCTTGCGCATTCCCCGAGAATCCGAGGTTCACAAACTCAAGAGGAAACATCCGGCTCAAGATGTTCGGATAAGCCATTCCCGGACGAGACGCGCAAGCTCCATGCGTGATAGACGTACCATAGATAAGCACTCGCTTGTCGGAAACGAAGCCTGGAGAATGAGCAACCGAAGCGGATGGCTCAATCCCGATCCACATCTCCTTCACCCCCTGATACAAGGGGAGATTCAATGTTATCTCTTTCATTTGATCTCCAAACGATTCAAAAAGAATGGCTTCATATTTCGAAAGCGCAGGATCGAAACGAGTAACGTTTACAAATTGCTGCTTTCCGTGAGAACCAATGTAACAATCAACACCGCATTGCCCCGTAGCCGGCATTTGATACATATTCGCTTTGTCGGCCAAAACAACTCGTACAGATAGTTTCGGGGAATCCGACTGGAAGTGGATTTGAACACCCGCTGTAAAATTCGCAAGCCGGTCCACTTCAGACCTTTGTACTTTAACTTTTCAGTCAAGTTAGTGGAGAGTTCTTTTAATTTAAAATAAATTGTTTGTAATTCAGTCCCATCCTCAGTATCTTCATACCTTTTTTCTAAACGGTCAATAAATGTATTCCAATAATCAAAATTACAATTGGAAACAATATCTGACCTTAAGGACAATACTTTAATTAGTGATTCTAATTCTGCTTCGTCACTACGATCAACAATTTTAGAAAAACCTCCATTGACCAATTGATTTATATATTCCTCTGTAAGAGCTACAGATTCAGAAAACAACTCACTAGCTAATTCATCCAAAATTAATGTTATAGAATTATCACTATACGTTAAATATTGCCTTAAATTCTGACTAATATCCTTTTTATAAGGAGCATCAATAATGTTGAAAAATTTTAATAAATCTCCCTTTTTTGAAAATCCACTTGGATAATCTTTTATTGAATCGAGTAGTGCATCAGCATATTCAAGACCTAAAAAATGGCCCTCCTCTAATGTCAATTCCTTCAAAAATAAGTATAAGTTATCTCTCTTTTGCAATGAAACCTTCCATACTTTTTTGTTAAAATCAGTAAGGTGAGTAAATATCCATTTCTTCAAAATTGTCCGCTTGTCTTTATCTTTATCCAATATTTTTAATAAATATATAAACAAAGGGATCATCTCTTCGCTGAAATCCCTAGATATTAAATTTTCAACGAAGTCATTAGAATCACAAAATTTATTTGAAAGAGAGATCGCTTCATCTGGGTCTATATTGTAAATAGAAGTGAAATAGTCCAAATAAATATCTGCGTTTATGTGGATATAATTAGTTTCTTTATTACTTAACTCAACTTTCGCACCTACGAAAAACTAGAATACCCATATGGTTGTAAGGATTAACATGAAATTTTGCTCCCCTTGACAGAAAAACACCCTCTTTGTTTGGTATCATGGAAGTGACGAGCAACCATGCAAACAAAGAAAGGTGTTGTAACCCTTATGGTACACCAAAAATCCTTGTCTGAACAGGCAACAACCCGTTTTTCCTTTTTGTTTTCCACATTGCAAATCGGCCAATTGCTGCGAAATGCCGGAATCACCAAATCCTTTGGCTTTTCTAGTCTTGCTGTTTTTCAGCTTCTGTTTTCACTCGTGTTCGAAGGCCGGAATTGGTTTCGCCTTTTGGAGAGTGAGCGCGGTGAATCACTGCCAGGTAAAGACGTCATTTATCGTTTCCTCAATCAGAGCACATTTGCTTGGCGGAAGTTTCTCCATAGCTTTGCTTTGAGAGTCGTTTTGCACTTTGAGTCGCTCATTGCCACTTCGCGTACACGCGTATTCATCATTGACGACTCCGTCTTGAGGCGTAACCGAAGTAAGAAAGCCGAACTGTTGGCACACGTATTCGACCACACGACAGGTCGCTTTACCAAAGGGTTTACAATGTTGACGCTTGGTTGGTCCGATGGTTTTAGCTTTGCCCCCATTGACTTTGTCATGCTTTCCTCAGCTAAGCTTGCGAACCGAATTTGTGAAATCAAGGACAACTTTCTAAGCGCTGTCATGGCTACAAGCGCCGGCTTGAATCCCTCCATCGCAAACCAGATGCCGTAGTAGATCTTCTAAAGCGGGCACTAACCGCCGGATTTACAGCGGACTATGTGCTCATGGACAGCTGGTTTACTCAGGCACCTTTACTTCGTCAACTTTACGAAATGGGACTTCCGGTCATTGGGATGGTCAAAGAATTGAAACAACGCTACCGATTAAACGGTAAG
Source organism: Paenibacillus alginolyticus DSM 5050 = NBRC 15375 (assembly GCF_000422905.1). Classification (GTDB taxonomy): domain Bacteria; phylum Bacillota; class Bacilli; order Paenibacillales; family NBRC-103111; genus Paenibacillus_E; species Paenibacillus_E alginolyticus. The sequence goes on along the minus strand of NZ_AUGY01000025.1, from coordinate 55,129 downwards.
CTAATGACCTTGAAAGAGGTATATGCAACACTTCCAAAGTGTAAGGCTACTGAGATTCTGGGCTCTGTCATCACCGAAACCGCTTGTGGTTTATCCATTAAGTTAGTGTTTGTTCAAAATCGCAACAAACGACGAGAATGGCTGGCAATTATCACTACCGACTTGACGGTGAGTGAAGACGAAATTGAACGAATCTATGGTATGCGTTGGAGTATCGAGACGTTTTTCAAATTTACGAAGAGCTATCTTAAACTTGGTACTGAGTTTCAAGGACGTTCATTTGACATGTTGATCAGCCACACGACGGTTGTGTTCAGCCGTTATTTGGTGATGGAATATGAACGTCGCCGGGAAAATGACGCCAAGTCGCTAGGTGGATTATTTTTCCTATTTGCGGATGAGGTAAGGGACTTGGATTATCAAACCGCGTTGCAGCAACTGATGACATTGTTCCTGAAATTGGCCGGAGCCAAGTCAAAACAGGAGAAGACCAATGTATTTTGTCAACTCCGCGAGTGGATCGTCGGTTTACCTTGCTACATCAAGGGATTGTTCATAGATTTAAGCTGCGAAAGTTGAGTTAGTATCAAATTTCATTTTCTCATCTTCCCTTTCAGTATTATAGTTCATCATTAATAAACACATTTATATAAAATGGAACTGTACCGGCTTAATCTTCTAATAGTTCTTTGGCGCATGCAATATAATAGTGCCTTCCATTTGCACTTGTTTCTTGCTTTGATAGTGCCATTAATCCTTTTGCTTTCAACTGTTTTGCAATTATTAATTCTCTTTCAGCACTGATTAACAGGTCACAAAGCTCAACTGCCCATTGCTCTTCTCGAATATCAAGCGCTCTTTTGATTTCCGTTACGACCGACTCATGACTGCCTATTAGATTCAACATCTTTTCTGCATGTGTCTTTGATGGCAATTTATTTAGATTCGTTGGATTGCCATCAAACCATCCGAGATACCCGTTGTAAATACTGCGCACAGTCCATGCAACAGTCCCGTAAAACTCGCCCAGATAGGGGAGCTCCGCAAGTTTTTCAGGTAGCTTTACGATACTTGCCAGTTCATCTACTTTTAAACCCTTATTCATACCCCTTAGTGTTTCTTCAAGAACAAATTCGATTGCATCTCGGAAGTTCAACAATACCTCTTGAACTTGGTTTCTCCCTACTAACGGTTTTGTATGACCTGGCAGAACATATTCTGCGGGATATGAAATAATTAAATTAAGTGAGTCTACCCAAGCGCTGACATCTCGGTATTGACCGCCACGGATGGCATATAAATTTGGAAAGCAGCCGTAATAATTATCTCCACAACAAAGCACCTTGCTATCTGGCAACCAAATAAAGATCTGGTCATCCGTTTCACCAAGTGCTGGTACCAATTCGACCTGAATGCCATCTATCGTTCGATTTACTTTTTCTTGTTTGTATACAGTTGTCGGAGGAAAAAAAGCTCGTTTTCCTTCTCCCACAACAATTCCCTCTCGAATCCCAATACCTTGAGTAATGACCTCTTCATCAGTTAAATAATACCCAAATTGATATGAACCACGTTTATTAAGTACATCATTCAATTCATTGGTACGTCCGAGTATAGGTTTCATTGGGGCAAATGCAATAACCTCCTCAACCGTATCACTAAAAACCCCCGCGCCACCTCGATGGTCAGGATGACTGTGGGTGTAGATAATCGTTTTTACTGGCTTTTCAGTAATGTCAGCAATGAGTTTTTTTAACTTTTCAGCCCTTACATCAGTTTCAAATGTATCAACTAGAATGACAGAATTCTCAGCCTCTATAATAATGGAATTACTATGGGCATATCCCATGACATGATAGATACTGTTTGTAATTTTCGTTACAGCTAGAGGATAAGCAGTAGCGGCAAAATTTTTCAGTAATTGCTCTCCATTTTCTTTCAACATCTTCATTCATCCCTTTCCACTTAAATTGGAAAAGCTTCGTTTTTGGAAATACGTATCATTTCACTAGGGAAAGAATTCCTGAAATATTTTCCAACCTTGATATGGATATCTTCTTGATACCACTTCGATAGATCATGCTCTTCGAATAACTGAGGCATTCCTAACCGCGCTGAACGTTTACCCATCGAACCGTCCCCAATCGTTAGTGTATCGATCCAAATACGATCCACTATTCCCTCCAACAATCTTGGGAAATCAGGGGTAAACGGTAAAACAGGAGAAATAGATGCTTGGGTAGACAATCCGGCATCATGTACTTCTTTTAACGCTTTTAGTCGCAGCTTGATTCCCGGGGCATACGGAGCAAAAATCCGCTTCATATCTGATCTATAACAGGAAGCTAATTCTGCTTTTTGCTGCTCTGTCAGTTCTATTCCCTTATCTATAATGGGACCCACTGTGTGCAGAACAAATTTGGAAGGCAAATTATAGCCTCTTGTGATTTTTGCTCCCCCCGTATCCTCCAACTCACCTTGAAGGGACATGATAGTGTTACAGTCTTCCCTTAATTGCGGGCCAGCCGCGGAGTGAATGGCGTTATCGATACAAGCATGATAGGGGTGAAAACAGCCTAACAAGTATTTGTTTGCAGCATTTACGATGGCGTCTGCACCTAATCGTGTCATGTCACCTTGCCACAAGGTGAATTTATGAGATTGATTAAAACTGCAATTGGGATATATATCAGAAATCGGCTCAAGAGGCCCAACTTCAATAACGCCTCTTTCCATTAGCTCCGTTTGTAATAGGGAATCTAACTTATTTAGGTTTTCCACATCGAGAGGTTTTGGTTCTCTGATAGTTAGAATTCCTTTTAGTAAATCTCGTTTGCCGGCATAATCACGAGGAACTTTAGCCTCTCTTAATTCTTCCTTCTCTTTTAAAAATGTTTCCAGCAGCTCGTCAACCATTTCCTCTTTACGATTTAAATAAAGCAATGAAGGTTCGTAGCAATCAGTCAAATGGATGGGAGATGCATATTCTTTTAAAGATAATTGTGTCATAATTACTCTCCCCTTAGCTCCTTTTTACTTCATTAAAGCTATTACAACCTCTCGCATATCCTCCGTAAACGTGATGGTTTTATCTTTATTTTCCTCAAAACCCTCGGGGTGGTCTTTGTTAAAACGAAGCAATGTTGCATATTCGTTATAATAAGTCATTCTTTCAAATGGATAACGAATAATACCAGGTGTATTAAACCCAACGCCTAATTCTAAATACACGATCTGCTTTCCTTCCGATTTTTGTAAGAAATCCTTATACAATCGATCTAGCTCATACCATTTTTCATCCTGTACAAAGTATTGATTGCTCCTTAGATTGGGGTCCATCTCGCCGCCGCAAACAGGACATCTGGGAACAAGCTCGGATGGTATTTTACAATCAACCGTTTGCTGAATCATTTCCTTTACTAAGGATTCGTTATAATAGCGTTTGTTGTGACAGCCTTCGGCACATTGCAGATAGCTGTAATTGCCTTGAACCTCAAATATCTTATAAGAGGGAAAGCCTGCTTTTTCAAACTGGCTCTCAACATTGGTGGTGATTACGAAATATTCTTTGTCTTTAGCCATCTGATATAAATCTTTGTAAAGCTTGGTTGGACCCGTTTCATACCGATTGAGGCTGATGTGTTTGGCCCAGTATGCCCATTTCTCCTCTTGTGTTGTAAACGGGTAAAAGCTGGACGTATACAAGTCGGTAAACCCATACTTTTCAATAAAAGATCCGAAGTGATCCGTAAATCGTTTCCCGCTGTATGTGATTCCCGCGGCGGCTGATAAACCCGCCCCTCCGCCTAATAATATATAATCGGCTTGTTTTATAGCCTGTTTCGCCTTTTCAATACGAGTCGAAATATTACCCTGCATGCCGCTCCCCCCTTTGGTTAGCTCAGGTATTCGTAACGACAATCTTTCCGTTTGCAGCGTTACTTTCCATTAGAAGATGTGCTTTATCGATTTGATCCAGCGTGAATACTTGTGCAATCGGAACTTGAATAGCATACTTCTCGATATGATTAAACAACTCTACAAGCAGTTGTTCTTTGATGGTTTCGCTTGTAAAGGCCGTAAAATAGACTCCTGTTGGAATATCGACCAGCGGTTCAAAGTGTTCTATTTCCCATTCGTTCCCCAATATTCCCGACATGCATAAGATGCCGTTCTCTGAAACAAGTGACAGTGAGTGTTTCAGTTTGGTGGTACCCACTAACTCTAAGACTTTATTAACACCTGTTGGGGCAATGGCAAATAGCTGCTCACTTAAACTGTCATCATCCAGCAGCACGTAATCCGCCCCCACTTGCTTAAGATATTCAGCTTTGTCTATGCTTCTGGTCGTCGATAATACTGTTGCTCCAACGCTCTTGGCCAGCTGCAATGCAGCCAGTCCTACGGAGCTTGTTCCGCCGCGAATCAGCAGCGTTTCGCCTTTCATCAGCTTTAGAGACACGAACAGTGATGCATAGGCCGTATAGTACATTTCCGGTATTGCGGCTAGTTTCACCCAGTCCATCTCATTGTAAATTGGATAAACTTGTCTTACAGGAACAAGAGCATATTCCGCATAACTGCCGTCAAATTCACGCCCAAGTCCACCCATCAATGAGACAACTCGTTGTTCCTTCTTAAATGAGCTATCGGAGGGATCTTCGATTGCCCCCACACATTCAATCCCAAGGATCCGAGGGAGCTTAACGGATGGGGAATGGCCCTGTCTCGTAAACATTTCGGAGCGATTAATACCAAATGCTTTTATTTTGACCAGAACCCAGCCTGGCTTCACCTCAGGAATCGGCACCTCGCTTACAGCTAAATCCTCAGGTGCACATGGTCTTTCCAAAACAACTGCTTTCATGGAGTTAGCGCTCCTTTCATAACCCTTTTCATGCAAATCCTTTTTCAATTCGAATTAATAACGCATTAGCACCGATTGCAAGCCCCGCGGACAGCAAGCTTCCCCACAATATTTTGTAAACATTCATTGTACGAAGTCCATCGAATAGAATTGTGCCTAGCCCACCCGCGTTGATGAATGCTGCAATTGTAGCTATACCAATTGTAGATACAACGGCAAGCCGTACTCCGGTAAAGAGAGCCCTCTTAGACAACGGCAGCCTCACCAGATAAAGAACCTGCCAATTCGTCATACCGATACCGAATGCCGCTTCTATGATCGACGGTTCAACTTCATTCAGTCCTGTGATAAAATTACGCAGCAATATATATTGGTTGTAAACAACTAAAGCCGTGATGGCTGTTTCTTTGCCTAAGCCCGTAACCGGGATCAAAATGGCTAAAAAAGCCAAGCTGGGGATGGAATAAATCACTGAAAATAATTGAAGCAGCATTTTGGAAAAGATTGTTGAAGACATGGCTACCATCGTTAAAATCGAAGCGAGAACGATTGAAATGATCATTGTCGCAACTAACATCTCCAGATGCTCCAGCAGCGCCGCGACTAATTTATCAAAATGGTTGACTGCATATTCGATCAAACGAATCCCTCCCAGAAACGCTCTTGCTCTCTTGAGGAATGGATGAGTGACGATACAAACTCGTCAGCAGGATTCTGTACAATATTTCTCGGCGTATCGAACTGAGAAACTTTACCTTCGTTCATAACAATGACTCTTGTCCCGAGCTTAAAGGCCTCGTTGATATCATGCGTAACAAGAAGAAATGTTTTCTTGAGCCCCCCATGAATACGTAAAAGCTCATCCTGCAAGTTCAACCGAGTAATGGCATCGATGGCACCAAAAGGCTCATCCAGCAACATGATTTTGGGATCGGTCGCTAGGGCTCGTGCCAGCCCGATTCTTTGTTGTTGACCGCCTGACAATTGCGACGGATAGCGATTTCGATATTCTCGTTGCTCTAACCCGACTTGAGAGAGCAATTCGTTTACTTTCAAATCAATCTTAGATTGTTCCCATTTTAAAAGTTTTGGCACTATCGCAATATTCTGAGCTATGGTCATATGAGGAAATAATCCTACTTGCTGAATCACATAACCCATCCGTCTTCTGACCTTTACTGGATCAACCATTGCAATATCTTCACCAAATAGCGTAATTGTTCCTTCGCTTGGTTCATGCATACGATTGACCATCTTGAGCAATGTTGTCTTTCCGGACCCCGAGGAGCCCAAAATCGTAATGAACTCCCCTTCGTTGATGGTCAAATTCACATGATCGACCACATTATGTTCGGATTTCGAATATTTTTTACATACATTACTGAACTCAATCGCTGTAAGAAGCATGTTATCCTCCATGACGCTTACTTAATGGATTTGTAAAACTCTTTTGCCACGTCTTCATAATCCTTTTTCTCAACATCAACTTTGGCATTTAGTGCTGTGACTGTTTTTGTATCTAATTTTGTACTTACTTTGTTAATTGCCTCCGCGATGCCAGAATTAGCGTTTAAAACATTATCGCGAATCACAGGCGCCAAATTATACGGCGGCCAGACATGTTTGTCGTCCTCTAATAAGGTGAACTGATCGATATTCACCAACTGCCCTTCCGTCGTATAGGCTGGAGCAACATCCCCTTCGTTATTTTTGAGCACCTCATATTTCAAGCTATTATCGTACACCTTCGACGATTTCCAATTTAGTTTCCCATATACTTTTTCTAAAGCAGGGATTCCATCCTCTCGTTGGTCAACCTCACCTTGTGATGCGAATCTAAGTTCACTTGCATGTTTTTGTAAATCCGAAATGGTGGTAATGCCAAGCTTTTTCGAAACATCCGTACGGATGACAAGACCAGCCCCGTCATTGGCCTGCGAGTAATTCAGCCAAGTAACTTGAAACCGTTTCTTATACTCGTCTTTCACTGTTTTATAAACCTCATCGGGATTAGTCATCAAATTCATCTTTAAAATGGTTAGCAACCCGGTCCCCGTATATTCAGGGTACAGATCAATTTCATTGTTTACGAGCGATGTATGAATGACGGAACCAGCAATATTAGAGACTCGTTTAACTTGATATCCGGCATCTTCCAAAGCTAATGCGTATAATTCTCCAACAATCAAATTCTCGGTGAAATCTTTTGTCCCAACACGAATTATTGTACTTGCATTAGGATTAGCGCTCTTAATTCCGCATGCAATCAGGGTTATTGTTAGAACCAATAGTGCGGCGACTGCAGCAAATGTTTTTAGTCTAATTTTCATCATTTTCTACTCCTACTTTCTAACGAGTTTATATTTGAACAAAAATCTGTCTGCCAGATCTAGAGATAATCCAGCTGCAATAGAAAGAACCGCAACCGAAATACCCCCAATTAATAGCAAATCCATGCGATTGAGTCCTAGGCCGGTAAAAATAATGCCTCCAAGTCCACCAGCACCGATCTTAGCGGCCAAGGTGGCACTTGCAATGATTTCAATCGTAGCCGTTTTGATTCCGGTTAGAATGATCGGCGCGGCTAAAGGAATTTTGACTTTCCACAAAATCTGTCGATCCGACATGCCACCCCCGTAGGCAGCTTCGATTATAAATGGAGATACCTCTTCCAAACCCGCAACAGTGTTCATAAGAATTGGCGGAATCGCGAGTAATATTAGAGCTATCAAAGCTGGCTTAATGCCCGTACCCATAACAGGGATCAAGAGCAGGAGAATAGCCAAGCTCGGAATAATTCTAAGGATTTGAAATATCGATACGATCCACTTTTCGTATTGTTTATATTCAGAGCAAATATACCCACAAATAACACCGATCAATGTAGAGAGCAATAATGCCATTACACTAATCCCTACATGCTCTTTTAAAGAAATCAAATAGTCATTTGTGTTATTTGTAAAATAATTCGTAAATTCCATCCACAAGTTACTGTTCAAATGATCCCGCCCTTTCCTCCGAAAGGTTTAGTTTCGCAAAAAATTTAAATTACCCATATTGATCTTTATTGTATCCATATAATGCCTATAAAAGCTGAGTGAGATTCACCTAATTACCCAACCTCCAATTTTGTATTACACCAAAGAAAATAACTTGCATATGATTGCGATGGATTTATAATAAAGTCTATAAAGCGATATGGAAAGTAGGCACCTTTTTATTATATAGGAACCTTTAAGTAACTAATGGAGGAGACATTCAATTGATTCCGAAAAAAGAACTACCGCTTTGCCCCGTAGCTACAACGGTCGGGCTGATCGGTAACAAGTGGAAATTGCTCATTTTAAGGGACTTACTGACAGGAACCAAGCGATTTGGGGAACTACGAAAAAGGATACCTGACATTAGCCAAAAGGTATTAACTCAAAATTTGCGTTCAATGGAGGAAGATGGGATTATCATCCGGGAGGTCTATGCTGAAGTTCCACCAAGAGTAGAATATCGGTTAAGCGATTTGGGAAACTCGTTAAAACCTATCATCGGTGTAATGGAAGTATGGGGTTTAAATTATCAAAAAGTTGTAAATGAAGAATCCGAGCATGCGCAGAAGGCCGATCACATTTAGTTTTTTCAAAATATCCGGTTTTGTTTGCATATGGAAAAGGAGGCTGACACTTAGTCGGCCTCCTTTTAATTGATTCACTCGAACAGATATTTTTAACGAAAATCATTTATTTCGCGATTTTGACGATGGGTTTAATGGCCATAACCTTTTTTGAATCTTCAAAGGCTTTATTAATATCTTCAAAATCGTAGAATTTCACCAATTTATCAAATGGGAATTTTCCTTCTTTATAATATTTAACCAATTGAGGAATAAGCAATTGAGGAACGGAATCTCCTTGAACGGTTCCGACGATTTTCTTGCCTTCCATTAAAATATCATTTACAAAGTTTAATGTGACGTCTCCAGACATGCCGACAATGGCTACGGTACCCAAGATTCGAAGTGAGTGAATGGATTGTTTAACCATATTCTGGAAAATGGATGTCGAGACAACGGTGGATGCGGTTTTCAATGTAATGCCTCTGTTCTTAATACAATACCGAAAAAGTAAAAACCCATGCTTAAGGCGACCAAACCTTGAGCGGTGGGTTTTTGCTGCCTTTATGAGTCGAAGTAGGTTATCTAAATACGGGTAATTTTATAGTCTAGAAAGTCCATAATTTCTTTTTGTTTTATACTAGAGAGTAATCTAAATTGAGAAATCAGTGTTACCTCTGTTGGGCTAAGACTCCAACCATCCGTTAATTTAATATCTTTACTAGCATCCTCATCTAATAAAAGATTAATATCCAGTCAATAAGCTCTTCTTAACGCCTGCAAGGTATCCGCTGAAGGCTTACTCTTCCCCTTCTCAATCTCACTTAAATTACCTTGTGATATACCAAGTGAAGCCGCAAATTCAACTTGATTTAAGTTATTTAGTTTTCTGAGAGCACGAATTTTATCCCCAATCATATCGCACCGTACCTTATAACAATTTCACTAATTATGACAAAATTGGTTCCAGAAAATAATGGCTCACAAAATGGAATGTTTTTTTAATGGCTCATATTGGAAAGTAACGCTGTACCTATTAATGCCTGTTAAAAAAGCCCGATATATCAAGTTTTTTTGGACATTGAGCTACCTTTCCTATGACAAATTTACGTTCCATCCTATGACAATTTACGTTCCAATCAGTGACAATCTGAATTACAACTCACAATAGAATTTCTTCTATTGCGACGGAACCAACCGCTGCCGCGAAGCCTCAAAAAGCAGCACCGTCGCGGCCATCGCGACGTTCAGCGATTCCGCTTTGCCCTGCATCGGAATAATCACCTGCACATCCGACTGTGCAGCGACTTCCGGCGACACGCCCTTGGCTTCGTTGCCGAGAATCAGCCACGTCGGCTGCCGCAGGTCCGTGTCGTAGCACGAGCGCTGCGCCTGCAGGCTCGTGGTCACGAGCCGCACGCCGCGCTCACGCGCGCGCGGCAGCAGCTCAAGCAGATCTGCCTCGACAATCGGCAGATGATACATCGATCCCATCGTCGAGCGGATCGTCTTGGGATTGTACAGATCGACCGTGCCGCGGCCGAGCACAACAGCCTTGGCCCCGACGGCATCCGCGCTGCGGATGATCGTGCCCAGGTTGCCCGGGTCCTGAACGCCGTCCAGGACCACCACAAGATCATGCTCGCCAGCGAGCAGCGCGTCCATGCCAAGCTGCGGTCGAGCCACAACGGCCAAAACCCCTTGCGGCGTCTGCGTATCTGAGCATTTTTCCAGCACAGCCTGGCTGACGCCAACCCATTCAACAGATTGGGCGACCTGCTCCGCTAATCCAGCAGGTATCCCTTTTTCCAAGCTATACATAATGGTCTCCACCTGAGCTCCCGCACGCAATGCTTCCTCCACCAGATGGTAACCCTCAATGATATATTTCCCTTGTTTGTCCCTGCCCTTGCGTTCTAAAAGCTGCGCCCATTCTTTGACTCTGGCATTCTGAACAGACATAATTTCCGTATGTACACTTGTCATTTATCTTTACCTACTCTGCAAAAGTCACTTCAAAAGTTTGAAGATCTGAATTTTTTCCTACAATAACCAAAATATCGTCCATTCTAAGCGGCTCTTCTGCACTTGGCGGAATGATCAGTTTTTCATTTTGTTTGATCGCAATGACATTACAGCCATATTTAGCCCGGATATCCAACTGTTTGAGGCTTTTACCAATCATTTGATTGGAAACCTTGATCTCTACGATACTGTAATCGGCAGATAGCTCTATATAATCGATAATATTAGATGAAATCAGATGATGCGCCACACGCTGTCCCATATCTCTTTCCGGATAAACGACTTTGTCAGCGCCAATTTTCTTTAATACTTTTCCATGCAGATCATTTACAGCTTTCACTATAATCTTAGCTATGCCCATTTCTTTGAGGATCAATGTAGTCAGAATACTCGCTTGAATATCCTCCCCAATAGCCACAACCACAACGTCAAAATTACGAATACCAAGAGCACGCAGCGCTTCCTCATCCGTAGAATCGGCTTGAACGGCATGTGTGACGAAAGCTGAAACCTCTTGAACCGTCTCTTCACGATGATCAATTGCAAGGACCTCAAACCCTAATTGTGACAATGTTTTAGCAACGCTAGACCCGAATCTTCCCATCCCAATAATCGCAAATTGCTTTCTCACTGTTGGCGTGTCCTCCAAATTCCTAAGATTACTATAGTATAACATACACATGACCCGCTTCTCACTATGCATGGAAAGTGGCGAAGTGAGTAAGGATGAACAGCTAGAAACTTGCGCATATTAATAACGATAACGAAATGGAAGCGAGGTCCACGAATGAACATCACCTTAAGACAGGCCATCGTCCAGCGAGTCCAGAATAAATCAAATGATGAGCTTCAAGAAGTGATTGAGGATTCCATCGGCGGAGAAGAACGGGTATTGCCAGGGCTTGGTGTGCTTTTCGAAATCATATGGCAGCATAGTGAAGCGAATATTCAAAACCAACTCGTAGAAACACTCAAAGACCATCTCGAATGACTCTACAACATCTAGCTGGCTAGGGGCTGCCAATGGCATTCCCTTAGCTTGTTTTATCCTAATCTGGGAACTTACAGGCAGCAGGAAATCCCGACCGTAACGGACACATCTTTCTGCTGGCAAAAATCAATAAAATCCCGCGCACCATCCCGCAAATGCACACTCTCAATCAGCTTATCAACCTACTCCATCAATGTTCCGTCAAAGTCTGTAACGACAGCAATTTTTTGCATGGCGGCCTTCTATTTTATTTCTATACCTGGAAGTAAATCGGGGATCACTGCTCTCCCAATCTTGATTAAGTACTGGTCCAAGTCTTTTTTCGCTACATCATTAACTACCTTATACTGTTTTCCATTTAAAAAGAGACTACTGGAATATTCAATTATTTGGGAGCCATCCTTGATTTTTAACGTGTATAATTGACCGACACTATCCGGCATACTTTCAACGTGAATCACTTGCATACCTTTAAGGATATTTGTTGTTTTTTGTAAATATTCATTTTCAACAATTGTCAATTCCTTACCATCACCGTACCGTACGTAAATTTGGCTTATGTCATTCAGACCACTGCCAAGAACGGTAGTTAAAGATATTTGCTTGGTTTCAACTATCTGTGCGGTATTACATCCTGTAATAAACAAGAACAAAATCGTTATTGTAGCAAGTAGTTTAATTCCATTTTGATAGCTTTTCATCATTTTACTCAATTCCTCATTTGTTTAGTCTTAACTAGTTAGACGGTATAATTCGGTATTTTATTCCAAAAATACATAGAAATGTTAGATTTTACGACAGAATTCGAAAATCTTAGTTTTCTATAAAACAACCAAAAAAACCTGCCCAAAAGGACAGGTTCCTACTCTGACTATTCAACTTTCACCTTATAACTTTGCCCACTCAAGACCGCAAAAAGCATCTACTGGAGACTCTCCAAGGAATGGCTGCTTGCCAACCAAACATCTAATAATTTCCTTCTGTACCGCCAAAGTAGCATTATATGCATTTATCATCGTAGGCATAGACGGGAGTTCATAAAGCGTGTACGGATTTCCCAACGAGATAAACATGGTCGGTACCTGTGTAGGGTACCATTTGAAGAGTCCTCCTGTCTCTTGCGGAGAGAGCCGCATGGAATTCTGCATGAATCCTGGCGATTTCTGAACAAGAAAAATAACTGCATCTATTTCGTTGCCCTCTTCTTTAACCTCATATTCCCGAACAACCGCGAAGCCTTCCTCACTCAACATCCGGGCAAACTCGTCTCCCGTTGCGGCCTTATCGGCAAAAAAGGAAGCCTCATCCGAAGCAGCTAATAGTAAAATACGCTTCTGCTTTTGCGGCGAAAGTGGTAGAAGGCCTTGGGTATCCTTAACTAACGTTACTGATTTGCTTGCAATATCCGCAGCCAGCTTCAAATGGTCAGCTGAACCTACCACGTCAAGATCCCTTTCATCCGCCTGAGTCAAATGAAGACCAAGTGACGCTTTCAGCGCCAGTATTCTTGTGATCGCCTCATTCAGCCGCTCCTCCGTGAGCACGCCATCATGGACGCCCTGAAGCATAGCCTGGAAATCTTCCTGCATATCATTCGTAAACAGGAACATGTCAACGCCAGACGTAATACATTGCGGAATGATATCTTTACGTCGGCCAAAGCTCGTCATGCCAATCATCGATGTAGCATCGGAAACGATAAGTCCGTTAAACCCAAGCTCTTCCCGCAGAAGCTTCGTGTTCAATTCGTGCGATAAGGAACCCGGTGTATGTTTAGTTCTTATGTCTGTGATTCCCAATTCTTCATAATAGCTTGGCAGCGTGATGTGTGCGCTCATGACCGTCTTGACCCCGTTCTCGATCGCCGATTTATACACACGGCCGTAGGTCTCACGCCATTCTTTCATCGTTAACGTATTATTCGTCAGCACCTTGTGCTGGTCTCGGTCATCCATGCCGTCACCAGGCCAGTGCTTCACGCAGGCAGCCATCCGATTGTTCTTCTGAATAGCATTCATAACGGGCAGCGCAGTCTGTTCCACGATATCTGGCGTATCGCCGAATGCGCGGATGTTGACGATGGGATTTTGATAGTTGTAGTTGATGTCAATGACCGGTCCGTATACCCAGTTGAACCCCATAGCGTAACCCTCAGCTTCAATGGTAGCTCCAAACGCGGTTGCTAGGTCTGGATCGTTTGCGGCAGCCAACTGCATGTTTGAAGCCAGATTCGTTCCATCGGTTGCCCCGCCTTGTCCCCCATTTTCAAGATCACCGGAAACCAGCAGCGGTACTTTACTGCGCTTTTGCAAGTCACGGATGATAGATGCCTGATGCTGCTTCGTTGCATTTGGAGAAAATCCAAACACATGGACGCCTCCTGGGTGAATACTCAGCAAATCCTTTTTAGCCCCAGTATCAAACGGAAGATCTACGGTGATGAACAGTTGGCCCACTTTTTCTTCTAAAGATAATCCACGCAGAGTCTCATTGACCCAATTAACTGCTTCATCGTCCAAGTGAAACGGTTTTGCTTTCAGATTAACCAAGCACGACTCCCCCCTTTTATCGCGTATTAGCGTTTACTTTTTTTCCGAGATAGCGTTCAAGTTTTTTAAATCGTCAGCCAACATCTCTTCGGAATATTGCCCTTGACCAAAGCCAATCATTGCGCGAAGCGGCATATATCTCATCATAGCCATCAGCATGTCTGGGTTATCGCCCAAAAGGGCGTCAAATCCAAATCTCCCGATAAACTCCTTCGCTTTATCGACTGTTAACGGATTTTCCATCAAGTCGCCTATTAGTGAGTTGCGAGTATACGTACCCGGAAGGGTAACCGTGGATTCAACCTCAATCGTTGTGCGAAGATCGATATTTCGCGAGGATTTTCCAATCAAGATGTCAAATGCCCCGGTTTCCACATGCCAATCGCCGATTTGAACGTTGTAGTAGGCAAAAGCCCTTTGATCCAAAACAAAGGTAACGGTTTGTTGTTCTCCTGGCTGCAGCTCGATTTTTTGGAAGCCTTTCAGTTCTTTTTGCGGGCGATTGACACTGCTCTTAACGTCCTTGACGTAGAGTTGAATGATTTCTTTTCCGGCATAGGCCCCTGTATTTTTTACAGTCACTTGAACGGTAACTGTCTCACTATCTTTGATCGCTGATTTATCTACACGCAGGTCGCTGTATTCGAAACTGGTATAGCTGAGGCCAAACCCGAACGGGAATAAAGGCTCAATCTCTTTGGTATCGTAATAACGGTAACCGACAAATACTCCCTCTCTATATTCCACTTTGTCGGCCTCTCCCGGGAAATTCAAGAAAGATGGGTTGTCACTTAGTTTCACAGGGAACGTTTCCGCAAGCTTACCGCTCGGATTCGCAAGGCCAAACAACAAGTCTGTTACCGCACCGCCAAAAGCTTGACCCCCTAGGTATCCTTCCAACACGGCTTTTGCTTTGTCGATCCAAGGCATTTCAACCGGCGAGCCGTTGCTCAAAATAACGATGAGGTTGCTTTGAACTTCTCCCACCGCTTCGATCAATACTCGATGATTGACGGGAATGCCCATATGCGTGCGGTCGTACCCTTCCGATTCGTAACGATCCGGCAGTCCGATAAATAGGACAGCCACATCCGCCTTCGCCGCTGTTTCCTTGGCCTCCCTTACCAAATCTGCATCGATTTCATCGCTATCCAGCTTGTAGCCTTGTGAATACATGATTTGGGCCGCATCTCCTGCGACTCTCATCATTTCTTCAAGCGCATCGTCCAGCTTGGTCGGATTGACATGGGAGCTGCCGCCGCCCTGGTAACGCGGATTCTTGGCAAATTCACCGATGACAGCAATCTTCCCTTGCTTGCGAAGCGGTAAGATACCCCCTTCATTCTTGAGAAGCACCATGCTTTCATGGGCAGCTTCTCGAGCCAAACGATGATGTGCTGCAGAATCATAAACAGCATCCGTCTTACTGCTCTCTGCAGCCTTAAAGATAAAGGTCAACATCCGTTCGACCGCAAGGTTCAGCGTTTCCTCTGAAAGGTCGCCGCTTCTTACTGCCGCAACAATCTTTGCGTCTCCAATTCCAGCGCTTGAAGGCATTTCAAGCTCCAATCCAGCCTGAAGAGATTTTACGCGTTCGTTAACTGCACCCCAGTCTGAAACTACAAAGCCTTCAAAACCCCATTCATCCCGCAAAACCTGAGTCAGCAAAAATGCGTTCTCCGAAGCATATTCACCGTTTACTTGATTGTAGGAACACATCACACTCCACGGTTGCGACAGCTTAACAGCGCCTTCAAAGCTGGCCAAATAGATTTCCCGCAGCGTTCGCTCGTCAATGACGGCATCAACGGACATCCTCCGATGCTCCTGGTTATTCGCGGCAAAATGCTTGAGCGATGTGCCAACGCCCTGACTTTGTACGCCTTTGATGTGATTGGCCGCCATTTCCGATGAAAGGTACGGATCCTCCGAAAAGTATTCGAAATTTCTGCCGCACAGAGGCGACCTTTTGATATTGGCTCCTGGCCCAAGAAGAACCGCCACGTCTTCCGCTTGGCATTCTTTCCCCAAAGCCTCGCCTACTTTGCCGATCAGCTCCCGATTCCATGAAGCGGCCATGCCCGCGGCCGATGGGAAGCAAGTAGCAGGTACACTGTTATGAAGGCCCAGGTGATCCGCGTCTTTTTTTTGTTTCCGTAAGCCGTGAGGACCGTCCGTCACCATGAGTGATGGGATCCCGAGACGCTCTATGCCCTTCGTATGCCAGAAATCCAAACCCGAGCATAAGCTTGCCTTCTCTTCAAGCGTCAATTGGGAAATTAGTTCTTGAATTTTCGAATTCATTGTTATCCCTCCAAAGGTAAATATAGTCGTTTCAAAACCGCTTACTTAACCATTTCATGGCTAAATCGACCCAAATTTCGCAATATGGATTCACATGTTCGGGCTCTGCGGCGGTCGTCTCATCACTTAATGACAAACCGTGCACCCCGTTCTCAAAGACATGCAGCTCATAGGGCACTTTATGCTTTGCTAATGCAGATGCAAGCTGTAAGGCATTGACAGCATAAACCAGTTGGTCATCAGAGGTGTGCCAAATATACGTCGGAGGCATATTTGAAGTTACAAAATTGACCGGGCTGTGTTTTTTCAGTTCTTCCGCCGTAGGGTCGGTTGTTCCAAATGCCGCTTTATTAGCGTGGGCCATTACCCCTCTTGCCACCTCGCTCGGATCCGCTTCTGATTCTTCTTTCATTAGGATATAGTCAACAAGGGGATAACCCAAAATAAGTGCGTTAGGCTTCAAGAGATCTTTATCGACTTGCAGCTTCTCCGTTAATAATTCATCCTGCCAACGCGCCCCCAAGCTAGCTGCCAAATGACCGCCCGCTGAAAAACCGCATACAGCGATTTTATCTATATCAATGAACCATTCGGATGCCCGCTGCCTCACAGTTAGAATCGCTTTTGCCAAATCAAACAACGGCTGCGGATGCATGGAATGTTCATTTCCTGGCGGAAGGTTCTGAAAGTCTGGTTTACTAGTATAATGCGTCGTATAACGAAGCACGAAGACATGATAGCCTTGCGCGGCATAACGCATGGCAACGGGTTCCGCCTCTCTGTCCGAAGTCCATAGATATCCGCCTCCGGGACATACAATGACTGCCGGACGATACAGATTCATTTTGAATTCCTGAGAATTATCAAGAATATAGGCAGTTATGTGAGCGTTATTATTTTCATCCCAAAGTTGAATGTTTTCTACATGCATACCATCACTCCCCAATCTGTCAATTGAACCTATTTACCCAAATACAAACGGCTTTACTTTCGGAAGCGGCGGAACAGGCTGTGTCAACATATAGCTGAAGCTGTATTGACCGGAGCCTGCTTCCAAGCTTACACCCATGTCCGTAACCTCAACATTGCATATGCCTGTTGTCTGCATGAGAGCTGTTCCGCTTTCGGTCACACCATCCGCTGGAGCGTAAGGGAGGCGAATTTCAGCCGTTGTGTTCGGCGGAATCACCACCTGAATGTCTAATCGTTCACCATCCGATTTCGTCCAGCGGCAGCTGACCTCTCCGTACATCGTGTCGATACGCCCCTCTGCCCATGTCAGGCCATCACCAGGCATCGGGCGAATGACTACCCTTTTATAACCAGGATTCCTCTCATCCGTATCAATTCCAGCAACAACACGGTAAAGCCAGTCTCCAATGGCTCCGTAAGCATAATGGTTAAATGAGTTCATATCCGGGCTCCAAAAACTGCCGTCCGGCTTAATCCCATCCCAGTGCTCCCAGATGGTCGTGGCGCCTTTGGTCACTTGATACAGCCAGGACGGATAATCCTGCTGAAGTAACAGCTTATACGCGAATTCCGATTTACCGTTATCGCTCAGTACGTGGTTCAAATAAGGAGTGCCGACAAATCCGGTAGTAAGATGAAACTTCTCCTCTTCGAGCAATTCCAGCAGCTTGTGGACGGCACGTTCCTTGGCCTCGCCTTCGACAAGTCCAAACATAAGGGACAGCACCTGCCCTGTCTGAGTAGGCACAGATAAACGACCCGTAGGTGTGACGAACTCCTGCGTAAAAGCATCGAGAATGCCAGTATGCAGGTCTGCATAACGTCCCGCTTCCTCTGATCTACCCAGCACCGCGGCTGCTTTCTGCACCAACGACACGGAATAGGCATAGTATGCTGTTGCGACAAAATCTCGCGCCGTAGCCCCTATATAGCTGTCTGGCCGAGAATCCAAAGCAAGCCAATCCCCGAAATGAAAGCCGGAATTCCACAAATATTCGTTGTCGCCCTGACGTCTGATGAATTCTACCCAGGCTTTCATACTGTCGTATTGTTCTTCCAACACTCGCTTATCTCCATAACATAAATAGAGTGTCCATGGAATAATGACCGCTGCATCTCCCCAAGCAGAAGCAGACTGCGCCTTCTCACTCAAAATATTGGGAACCACAAACGGCACGCCTCCATCGAGCTCCGCCTGCTCGACTTTCAAATCATGAAGCCACTTCCGGAAGAAAGGTACGACATTCGACAAATAGGCGGACGTACGAGCAAACACCTGTGCATCCCCTGTCCAACCCAGCCTCTCGTCTCTTTGCGGGCAGTCCGTAGGAACATCCAGAAAATTGCCTTTCAGCCCCCACCGAATATTATGCTGAAGCTGGTTGACAAGCGGGTCGGAGCATGTGAACTCTCCCGTTGTTTCCATATCTGAATGCAGCACGATACCTGTAAAATCTTCAAGACGGATCGGTTCCGGAAACCCGACAAGTCTGATATACCGGAAACCTTGGAAAGTAAAATGAGGTTCGAAAGTTTCTCTCTCTCCTCCTTTGAGCACATAGCGGATCGTTTGCTTCGCTTTACGGATGTTGTCCAAGTAGAAGTTGCCTTCATGATCCAATATTTCGGCATGATGGATGCTGACCTCCTGACCAGCGTCTCCCTGCACGGTAAATTGGATCCATCCGACCATATTTTGACCCATGTCGATGACAGTTTCGCCCTTGGGGGTCGTGATGAGCTCGATAGGTTGGATGCTCTCGATTTTACGTACGGGCACGTTCTCCTGTGCCACCAAAACATCTTTGCTTTGTTCGATCACATCGACAGGGTGCCATCCGCCGTCATCATAATCTCCATGGCTCCAATTGGACCGCTCCAACCGCGCATCGTACGTTTCACCGTCATAGATTTCCGACATCAAGATCGGACTTCCTGATACTTTCCAACGGTTATCAGAAACGATAACCTCTTGCCTTCCATCCGCATAATCAATGTGGATTTGTACCAAAAGTGCAGTCCGGTTTCCGAAATGCTCGTTTTTCCCGTCCCAGCCAAGAACGCCTTTATACCAGCCGCTGCCCAATAAGGCGCCAATTCCGTTCTTGCCGCTCCTAAGCAGTTCCGTAACATCATAAGTTTGGTATTGAAGGCGATGCTTATAGCTGGTCCATCCCGGAGCAAAATAGTGGTCCCCTACTCGTTTCCCATTCAACTCTAATTCATAAATGCCAAGTGCTGAGGCGTAGACACGGGCCGCACTTACTTCTCCATCAATGAGAAAATCCCGTCGAAACATTGGAACTTGATCGGCGCCCGCTGGGAGCGCTGCTGCGGGAGCACTGATCCATTCGGCCGACCACTCCGAAGAATCTATGAATCCGGTTTCAAAGATAGCCTGATCAGACCAGCCAGAACTAAGTCCATGCTGGTTCCAAGCTTGAACGCGGTAGTGATACCTTTTGCGCGAAGCTGTTTGAAGCCCTTTTAATTCCACATGGACGGATTGATCTGAATCCACTTTCCCAGTGTCCCAAACCGACCGCTGAAAATCCGCATCTTCTGCCACTTCAATGCGGTAAGCCGATTGCATCGCTGCTCGTTCAGAGGATTGCAACCGCCAGCTAATCCTTGGAGTCTTTTGTTCTAACCCAATCGGATTCACTTGATATTCACAACGAAGATCCTTTATTTTAAACATGACGTTGAAACCTCCTGCTCTGAATGCACGATCAATTTAAGAAAAACCGTACCCCACCTGTTGTAGAGTACGGTTCAAGTTCATCCTTATTTACCTGCGGTTTTAGCCCAAGCATCAATTTGCTTTTGTTTCTCAGCGATGATCTTGTCAAGACCGGCCGTTTTGAGCTTTGCATTGAATTCGGCAGTCAGTGCTGGATCTAACGTACCGCTTTCCAGGCCTACTTTATATTGATTGATCACGTTAGTCGCAGCAGCAAGTTCTGTTTTAACCGGATCCACGTTAAATGTGAAGCCGACTGCTTTCGACTTAATGGCCTTGTCGTTGTGCGCTTTTGTCAAATCCCAAATTTTCGGATCTGTACCTTCCCAAACGTAAGTCAGGAAGTTATTGCCGACTTCCCATTGGTTGAATTGGTAACCGCTTTGCTTGACGCCATCTGGTAGCGTAATGATGTTATCCGCTTTTTTCACATAGTGTTTACCTTCAATACCCAGGGAGACCAAGTTGGCAATGTCCTTGTCGGTGTACATCATGTTCAAGAATTGCATAGCTCTCTCAGGGTCTTGACTGTTCTTCGTGATTGACATCATGAAACCTGTGATCGATACGGAAGTTTGCAAAGGTTTCGTCAAACGAACAGCAACCATGTCTTTTCCGGACAAATTCTTTTCCTGCTGTTCAAAGCCAGGCTTCATATTCGATGTATAAGAGAACGCCTTGCCCGCTTTGACCAAGTTAACTCCTGTTTCTTGCGAAGTAGCGATATCTTTTAAAATATAACCTGCTTGATACCATTTACGAGCTAATGCAACAGCATCTGTAAATTCCTTCGTTTCGAACAGATTCACGATTTTGGTGCTGTTCCCCGGATCGGCAAGTACACCCAGGTTGTCCCCTAATGTATCCACGATAGAGTTGTACATATTCGTTCCCGGCATATTATTGTTTGTTTGCTGAACCAATGGCGCTAGTCCTGGCTCGTTCTCTTTGATCGTTTGGAACACAGGGTCCAGATCCGCCCAAGTTTTGATTTTGCTCAAATCAATCTTGTACTTGTCCACCAAATCTTTTCTCATAATGATGCCATTATCGGAGCCAATGTCCCTCAAGCTTGGAACCCCATATACTTTACCGTCGATCTTGGATCCATTAATCAAATCCATTCCCACCGTATCTACAAGACCTTTTCCATGTTTCTTAAGCAAATCGTCTAATGGCTCTAATTGACCTTTAGCGACTTGGCTGCCAAAGTTGCCAATGATAGAGGAAGAGACCATCAGATCAAGCTTCTCGCTTCCTGCCAGCATCAGATTCATTTGTTGTGTCCAAGCGGAAATGCTGATTGGCACCAGCTTAACGGTTGCATTGATTTTTTCTTTGGTAATTTTGCTGATTGCCTCAGCCACGAGATTCGTGTCCGGCATATCATTCAGTTGTATATACGCCATTGTGATTTCATATGGCTTGGAATTCGCAGGCTTAGCGCTATCTGTCGCTGCTTTATTCCCATCATCGCTAGTGCTGCTGCCGCAAGCTGAAAGCAAGGTCGACGTTGCTAGAACAACACTTAATAATCCACTAGCTCTTTTCCATTTCTTTTCCATGGTTCATAATCCCCCTAATGTATATGAATAGTGGTTGATCTATACTAATCGAATCCAATGGGATTCAAGAGTAGCCTCGGTCGTTAACCTTTTACAGCACCAAGCGTGAGACCTTTGACAAAAAATTTCTGGAAGAATGGATAGGCGCAGAAGATCGGAACGATTCCGATAACAGCTATAGCCATGCGAACCGAATCTGTCGGTATGTTCGAAGAAGCTTGTGAAGCATTGGTCATGCTGCTCTTCTGAAGGAACTGAATATCGCTCAGCATCCGATTCAGCATATTTTGAATACTAAAGAGCTTGCTGTCGGTTACAAAGATCAATCCGTTAAACCAATCGTTCCAATAGGATATACCCAGCATCAGTCCAATGGTAGCCAGAATCGGTAGCGATAAAGGGAGCACGATACGGTAAAAAATCTTGAATTCGGAAGCGCCGTCAATATACGCCGATTCAATAATCGCTGCTGGAATCGAAGTGCTGAAGAACGTTCGGATTAGTAAAATGTAAAAGCCGTTCGTCAGCAATCCAGGGATGATAAGCGCCCAAATCGTATTTTTAATATGGAAAAATTCCGTGTAAATCAGATAGGTCGACACAAGTCCGCCGTTAAAGAGCAGCGTGAAAAATACGAGAAACGACATCACTTTACGAAGCGGCATATCACTGCGTGACAAAGGATAGGCGAGCATCGTCGAGATAGCCAAGCCCACGGCCGTCCCGAAGATCGTAATGAAAACCGTGATGCCATAAGCCCGAAACAACGAAGCTGAGCTCTTCATCATATACTTGTACGCTTCTAGACTAAACACACTTGGCAAGAGTGAATAACCTTCGTTGATAATTGCTTTCTGATCGGTAAAGGAGGCCATAACAAGCAGGACAAACGGGAAAATGCTGGCACAGGCCATAAGAATAAAGATCAGGTTAACCGCGTATTGATTCATGTGATTCGATTTCATGATAGCACGCTCCTTTCTTTTAGAATAAAGCTTGTTCCGGGCTTTTGCGGCGAATGATAAAGTTGGATACTAGCACCAGTACGAATCCCACGACTGACTGGTAAAATCCTGCCGCTGAAGACATTCCGATGTCGCCAAGCGTCATTAACCCTCGGTATACATACGTGTCGATAACATCCGTCGTTGGTTGTAATGGGCCTGAATTTAAAGGCACCTGATAGAACAAACCGAAATCAGAGTAGAAGATGCGTCCAATGCTTAACAATGCCATGATAATAATTGCCGGTGATAGAAGCGGTAGCGTTATCGTGCGGATTTGCTGCCATTTGTTCGCGCCGTCTAGCGTCGCTGCCTCATAATATTCGTTATCGATCCCAACAATGGCTGCCAAGAAGATGATACATAAGTAACCCACATTCTTCCAAATGTTAACCAGTGTTAAGATGTATGGCCAATATTTAGGTTCTGAATACCAGGAGATAGGCTCGATTCCGAAAAGCGGTAAAATATGATGATTGAGGAATCCGTTCTCTCCATTCAACATGGCAAGTGCCAAATATCCAACGATAACCATGGAGATCAGATACGGCAATAGAATAATACTCTGGTAAAAACGGGACATAAACCGATTTTTCACTTCATTCAGTAAAATAGCTACAGCCACGGCCAGAGCCAAATTGATGATAATGAAGAGCCCATTGTACAGTATCGTATTTCGGGTAATGACCCAGGCATCAGCGGTTTTAAACAAATATTCGAAATTTTTGAGACCAGCCCAATCACTTCCAAATATCCCCTTGCGGTAGTTGATATTTTTAAAGGCAATCACAATCCCAAACATAGGGAGATAATTATTAATAATCAAATAAATCATACCAGGCAAGACCATTAAAAATAGCGCACGGTAGCGTTTAAACGTTTTCAACGTCTTCTGCAGCGTACCCGTCTTCCTTACAACCTTAGCGTTTTCATATAAAACTTCTGCTTTGGTGTTCATCCGGTGTCAACTCCTTCTCTTTATAGCTTTAGTATAGAAGAAGTTAAACTAGGCTGCTCACCACGAATACGACTTTATACTTTAGGTATTCCGACATTTTCGTAAAAAAAAGACTCCACGCCTATGTGTTAGCGCAGAGTCTTTCTATCTTTTCTCAAACTGCTTTCTATATTCATTAGGATTCATACTTACAGCTTTCTTGAAAAGCGTCGAGAAGTAAGAAACATTCGAATAGCCCGCTAATAGCGCTACATCGATAATGGATTTATCCGAGCCTGTAAGCAAATCCTTGGCATATTGGATCCGCTGCTGCTGCAAATAGTCGGAAATGGATAAGCCCGTTTCCTTTTTGAACACCCGTGTCAAATAATCCGGATTTAAAAATACGTGTGCCGCGATAACGTCCCTGGATAATTCCGAAACGGAAATATGAGCCGCAACGTACTGTTTCACCTTTTCAACAACAGACATGCCCCCTTCCGTCGAATGGATCTGATTCATAGCCACCTCGATGACGTATTGCACCCATTCTTCCAAAGCGGTAATAGATCTCAGTACTAATTCCGGCTTTTCCGTAAATAGATTAGCTGCAAACACTTTATTCGCATGTAATCCTTTCATCTGAAGAACGAAGAAAAGCATTTGGAGAAAATCCTGATAGAAGCTGTGCAAGAGCGGAGCCCCAATTCCTTCTCTGGTCTCCCTTAATGATTTGAACAATAACTTAACTTCGGTTTGCAGCTTTTCCTTTGACCCCTGCTTCATCCACTCTGCCCAGTCATTCAAAGATGGAAGCTCTATCCTGCACTCCCCTTTTCGCACATCCCAAAGCACAATGGTTTCATTAACCATAGAGACATTGTCTCGATCCAAATCGTCCATTCTACGCACCATAGGTACGACTTCATGAAGTGAGGCGGGTTCGCTGATGTAACAGCATAGATCACAGTAAAAGTATTGATGGCAAGATTGAACATATTCCTCGCATACCTCTCGAAGCTCCTTCATTTGATGTTGGCGTTCGTAAGGAACCATGATCAGCAGACATCCATTATCTGGAGAAATAATCGCTGTATGCTGGTTGTTTCGCGTAATCTTCTCTTCCGCGGCATTCCTCAAAGCATATTCCATAATTCGTTCATCCCGCTGATTCAGATTCTTATGCCAACGCCTAACGCGAATCATAATCAGCACAAACCGCATGGAATCCAAAGACAATAGATTATACTTTTGAAGATGCTCCGTTATTTTATCCTTGGTGGAGGGAATCGTTTGTTGGATCAAATCCTGCCAAAAGCGTTCTTTCATCAAGGGCTGATGGGACTCCCACAGCTGGTAATAATGCTTATAGGTTTCTTCGAAAGAAAGAAGCTCCTGATCTTTTTTTATTTTGACCAAAACCTTCAGGATCACGTCCTCAAGCTCCTCGTAATCTACAGGCTTCAGCAAGTACTCGAAGCTGTCCAACTGGATCGCACGCTTCGCATACGAGAAATCGGAATGACACGTTAGAAATATCGTCTCTGTTCGGGGATAATGCTCTCTGACCCAGCTCAATAAATCCATGCCGGAACCCTGGGGCATTTCGATATCGCAGATCATCAAATCGATCGGAGATGTAGCATAGATCTCCTGTGCCTGCTTCATACTATGGGCCGTATACACCGTAGAAATACGGAGCTTATCCCAATCTACGCCAGCCTGTAATCCTCTCACTGCGTGCACTTCGTCGTCGACGATTAACACCTGAACCATTTTACTCACCTCCTATTGGTGGAACATCTGCCGGTATGCGGATTCGCACGCACGCGCCTTTGCCGACTTCATTATAGAAATCAATAGCGGCTTTATCGGAATACAACAAGTGTAGTCTACGTTTGACATTCCAGATCCCGATGTGCTCCCCCTCCTCACTAGTCAAATCCATATTGCTTTGCAATAATTCCAAAATAGGATCCGGAAAGCCTGCTCCTGTATCCTCAATATGAATAACCACCCATTGATTCTCTTCGTCTTCCTCCGTATTCACCCGGATATCAATCCGAATCTGTTCATCCATATTAACAGCATGTTTAATGGCATTTTCCACCATCGTCTGAATGACAAGCGGAGGAATTTGCAGCGAAAGAACAACATCTGGGGCTTCGATCTGATACGATAAAATCCCCGGAAATCGAAGCTCTTGAATACGCAAATAGTTCTGGGTATGAAGCAGTTCATCCTTGAGTGTTACCAAATAGGAATTACTTCGGAACATAAACCGGAAGTAAGCAACAAGACACTTCGTCATCTCCTGGATTAATTTGAAATCCTTTACCGTTGCCAAGTTGTAGACGATGTTCAGTGAATTCAAAAAGAAGTGCGGGTTGATCTGAAGCTGTAGATGCTTAAGTTCCGCATGCTGATGCATTAATTTTTCTTCATAGACGTTAATTTTCAAATGTTGAATCTCAGTGATCATCCGGTTGTAAGTTTCATTCATCATACTAAACTCGGTAGAGGTCGGATAATGCTCGATTTGCGAATTCCAACGTCCATCGCCTAATTTTCTCATCGCCAGAATGATTCGATTGATTGGCAGCAAGAACACTTTTCTCATGTAAAAGACAAATATCAGCAGAAATACGATGGCTCCAATCGATATGATGGAAGAAATACGTTGTAGATAAGGTAGTTTTTCCAAAGCCGTTTCCTCGGGAATTAAGGCGAATAAATAAAAGTTTCCTTTCTTCGACGGTTCCCCCATAACTAAATAATCCGCATTCGTTCCCGAGAGTGTGTAAGCCTGATTGGTTAGTGCTAAATGAATGCCTTTCTGGGCAATTAATTCTCCGTGACTCATGGGTTCTAGTCGTTCCGAGGTTAAAAGCGCTGCACCATTAGATCCCAGGTCAATGAGTTGAAGAGGGATCATCAGCTTCTTTGCATCTACCCATGCCCCAACATAGACATCACCGGTTTTTATCACATGATAGACATAATGGTTTCCATCCGATTGCCAAGTATACCATCGATAAACATTTGGAGTCACCGAGCTATCCTGCAGCATCTTTACAATTTCATTTGCCACCTGGTTACGTTCATCAAAGCTGCTTCCGAAACCTTGCGTCATAAGCAAATCTTTGTTTAGGCTGGAATATATAAAGAACGAATCGATTCCCTTATAATAGCTGACACTGTTGTTGATTGTTTGAAATAAACGAAGTTTAGCTTTCATGTAATTATTTTCGTTCGCAATCCTGTCCGTATCCAAATCAAGTAAATCCAAATTCGTTTGTGATAAGTTGATCAAAAAGTTGTCCACTTCCTGCAAATTGCGGTCGATTTGCCCCATATATAAGCTCAGCATGTTTTTATTCGACTGGGCTACTTGGTTGCGAACGACTTGAGCCGAGTAATGGTTGATTATAAGCAGAACGATGATAAGTGGAACAATCGTGAATAATAATCCAGAGAAAAGCTTGAAACGTAAGGAGTTCAGCCATAATTTCAATTTTCGCATGAAGACGCTCTCCTCTATAAGGTGTAAGGTCTCCCTATTGTACAACGAAGACAGGAACAAAATCACCCTGTTATGTAACTTCTTTCATCAAGGATAAACGACTCCGTCGTCCTTTTGGGACGATCGCGTTTGTCAAGACTGATGACGCGAAGTGTAATAAAA
Source organism: Paenibacillus alginolyticus DSM 5050 = NBRC 15375 (assembly GCF_000422905.1). Classification (GTDB taxonomy): domain Bacteria; phylum Bacillota; class Bacilli; order Paenibacillales; family NBRC-103111; genus Paenibacillus_E; species Paenibacillus_E alginolyticus. Next base: position 27,883 of record NZ_AUGY01000025.1, on the reverse strand, counting down.
CTTATACTTTATTATCTACTGAGAAAAAATGACATACCAAACTGTTGCCAGCTTGCATGTCATTATTGTTGTCACTCAATCTTTATATCTTCCTAAATCTAACGGCAATATACGATGTCCCAGGCAGCTCGATCCGGAAGTCTCCCTCATAAGTCCCAGACTGCTCATTGATGGTCATATTCCAAGTGTCGATGACATCCACTTTATATTGGATGCCGGGCTTCATGCTGTACTTCCTGAAACTGGGTTGGTTAAAACCATAGTAGTACAAGTAATACTCATCGGGAACGCCTGCTGACGGAACATCCCACTCGGACTTTAACGGATTCAGGCCTTCTGTAGGTCCCTCTTCCATGATTTTTCGTAGGAAGCCGATACGTTCAGGGCTGCTTCCGTACAGTTTCCCACCCTTGGACCACCAAAGGATGTCCTCGTCATGCAAATAGGTTTCACCGTGACCGACATAGCCGCCTCTTACGGCGCCTTCCCAGAAGCGGCGCACCATTTCCTGTCCGGAAATGTTCCCCCAGCCCTGATCAATATTACCTTCATACGCGCATTCGTCTATAACAATCGGCTTCTGCCACTGCTCCCGCCATTCGTTGGTATTTTCCGCAGTTCGATAAACATCGACCCGCTGGATGCTGCAGTGAGTTATCCAAGGCCGACTGTAATCGTAGAATCCGAAACAATTGTGAATGGAGATTAAATGATGATTCGGATCATTCTCCGTTACGATCTTAGCGATGCGTTCCCAATCCTCCGTCTCCTTCTTCCACATCAAATCGTACTCATTGGCGAGTGACCACCAAACATGACGATAAGCCGATAAGCGGGCTGTCAGATAACGCAGGTAACGGTCATCTTGGGACTTGGACATTTCGGAGAAGCCCCAACGGTCATACCCATGGAATAAAATCAAGTCTGCTTCGATGCCAAGCTTCCCGAGGTCAGCGATTCTATTTTCCAAGTGCTGAAAGAAGGCCGGATTGAATCGCGTATAATCCCAACTTTCAGGGGCGGAACCCTCGTAAGGGTAATACACCGGCTCATTCGCGTTGAACTGATAGGATTTTGGGAAAACACACATACGCATCTTATTAAAAGGGGCGGATTTTAGCGTAGCTAGCGTCTCTTCCTCCAACTCATCGCCTTGATGAGTCCAGACGTAACTTGTGGTACCGACTGGAATATAAGGCGTCCCGTCTTCATAAGCGAAATGGAAGGTATTCTTGACCCGTACCGGTCCATGGTTCCCATCAGTTGGGGCTGTACATATAAATTTTCCTGTCAGTCCACTAAGGGAGCGCGCATTGCTATTGGTGCTGTACGTCCACGTTCCTTCCACATCCGGCATAAAACGGATCCGATAAATACCTTGACCGTCATAAAAGCCTAGGGTTCTAACAACTCGGCCTTCAAAGCTGAATTCAGCCTCCAAGCTTACATCCACGAACGGATTGCCGTGCTGCGGCCCTTGAAGCGTTAGCTCGTAGACGCCCCATTTTTCGATTTGATCGGGTGCTTTGGTTGTCGCTGACCCCAAAGCTACAGTGTCGTTCTCATAATCGACGGTTGGAGTGATATCTTCATCCGTTTCTGCTTCAACTTCGATTAGGGACAACTCTGTGAGGATTGTCTCCATCAATTCCGGTGCTATTATCCAAGCTGGATTGAACGCATTGTACGATGGTAACGTATTTTTCTTAATGAACGAAAGAAATGGGGAATCCTTGAGATGAGGTAAATATTTCAACAACACGGCTCGACCTGCTGGACTCGCCCAAATTTGACCTATCTTCGACTCTTCATTAAATGTCATTGTCTACGCCTCCGCCTTTTTATTTGTGCATAGTACCGAAGCTACCGCATGATTCCATCCAGTGATATGCTGTTCACGTATGTTTTCCTGCATCTTTGACTCATAGACGGAATAAGCTTGGCCCCGGTTTTTAAGCTCATCAAGAGATAACCAAAAACCGACACCTAGCCCTCCCAAATAAACAGAACCCATCGCAGAGAGCTCGGCAACCTCCGATTTGATGACGCTGCGTTCCAGTACATCTGCTTGAAACTGCATAAGCGTGGTATTATCGGAAGCGCCTCCATCTGCGCGCAGTTCTTTCAACCGGATACCGGATTCAATTTGCATCAACTTTACCGCATCATTTACTTGATAGGCAATGCTCTCTAGCGCTGCACGGATGATGTGCGACCTTCCACTTCCGCGGCTCATCCCCATAATAGCTGCCCGTGCATAGGGATCCCAGTATGGAGCGCCTAATCCAACGAAGGCCGGAACGACGTATACACCTTCGTTATTCGGAGCTTGAGCAAGCAATTCCTCCATCTCTTCAAAACTGCTAAAGAGGCCCATTTGGTCGCGAACCCATTTGATCGTATCGCCGGAGGTTCGAATGATAGCTTCAAGCGCATAGGTGATCTTGCCGCTCATTCCCCATGCAATTGTCGTCACCAAGCCATTTCCAAGTTGATCATGCTTCTCGCCAATGTTCATGAGTACAGAAGTGCCGGTTCCGTACGTCGCTTTGGCCATACCGGTATCAAAACATTGATTGCCAAATAAAGCGGCTTGAGAGTCACCTATGATGCCAGAGATAGGAATCTTTGCTGAGAATAACGCTGGATCCTGCGTATAGCCGAAAATCTCATCGGAGGATTTAACTTCCGGCAATAAGGCGGACGGAATCTGGAACCCTTCACATAATTCTTTGTCCCATTCCAGCGTATGAATATTGAATAATGACGTTCGGCTAGCATTCGTAAAATCAGTGGCATGAACGCTACCTCCCGTGAGCTTCCACAGGAGCCAACTGTCAATTGTCCCGGCCAGAAGCTTCCCTTGTTCAAGCTTCTCCCTAGCGCCTTCTGCATGCTCCAATATCCATCCCCACTTGGTGGCAGAAAAGTAGGGGTCGAGGAGCAGGCCCGTCTTGGCCCGAACGATATCTTCCATGTTGGCAGCTTTATATGCCGCGCATCGATCCGCTGTCCGCTGACACTGCCAAACGATAGCGGGATAGACAGGCAAACCGGATGTTCGATCCCAAACCACTGCCGTTTCTCGCTGATTGGTGATGGTCAGCCCAGCTAACTGACCGGCTTCAATACCGGCCAATTCCATGGCATGATGAGCTGTTCTTTTCACATTGTTATAAATCTCAACTGGATCGTGCTCCACCCAGCCAGGCTGCGGATAATACTGCTTATGTTCGGCAGTACTACGGGCGATGATACTTCCGGAACGATCTACGATCAAGGCCTTCGTACCCGAAGTGCTTTGGTCTATGGCTAGGATATAGGTTTCAATCATGAGCTGCCCACCTACTTACCAAGCATTTCAAGAGCTACACGCTTGAGATTATCTGAGTGGATCCCGTAATGCTTGAATACTTCCGAGCTTTTGCCCGCGATAGCCGGCTCATCCGGAATGCCGATAATACGCATCGGAACAAGTTGATGCTGGACGACTACCTCTGCGATTGCGGCGCCGAGCCCGCCGAAGATACTGTGCTCCTCAACCGTAATGATATGACCTGTTTCTCCTGCGGCCCGAATGATCGCTTCGTCGTCTAATGGCTTAATCGTGTGCATGTTGATGACGCGGCAAGATATGCCGACCTCTTGGAGTGCTTTCTCCGTATCGAGGGCGACCCGAACCGTTTCCCCAGTGGCAATGATCGTCAGATCCGTGCCATCACGCAACGTCACTGCTTTGCCAATCACGAATTCATAGTCATCGGATTCGTAAACATCCTCAACAGCATTTCTACCAATACGAACATAAACGCCGCCTTGGTGCTTAACTAAAGCCTCTGTCATTCTCTTCGTTTCATGACGATCGGCAGGCAATACTACCGCAAGTCCCGGAATTGCTCGCGCTACAGCTATATCCTGAACAGAATGATGTGACATACCGAGGGCGCCATAGCTGACTCCTCCGCTTATGCCTACAAGCTTCACGTTGGTTCCAGAATAGGCCACATCTACTTTGATCTGCTCAATGGAGCGCATACTTAGGAAACAAGCTGGCGAAGTGACAAAAGGCTTCTTTCCGCTATGGGCAAGACCAGCGGAGATGCCGACAATATTTTGCTCGGCGATGCCAACTTCAACGAATTGATTTGGGAACGCCTTGGCAAAAGGCGCCATAGCCGCGGAACCTCGGGAATCGCTCGTGAGAACCATAATATCTTGATCGGTTTCCGCCAAATTCATTAGTGTCTCACAAATAACCTGACGGTTAGGGATCGTATTCATGTTTAGCGCACCTGCCCTTCTTGACTCAATAGCTCAAGCGCCGCAGAGAGTTCTGCCAAAGCTTGCGAAAGCTGTGTATCGTTCGGCACGTGATGGTGCCACGCAGGATTATTTTCGGCAAAGGAAACCCCTTTGCCTTTCACCGTATTGGCCATGACCAAGGTAGGCTTTCCAGGTACAGTTGGTACCGCACCGAAAGCCTCAACCAGTGATTCCATATCGTTTCCGTCAATGGAAACAACGTTCCAACCGAATGCCGCCCATTTCTCTTCAAGTGGCTCAAGCCCCATGACTTCTTCCGTGCTGCCGCTAATTTGCAGGCGGTTTCGGTCAATAATACCTACGAGATTGTCAAGTTTGAAATGAGGACCAGCCATAGCTGCTTCCCATACAGAGCCTTCCGCCTGCTCGCCATCGCCCATGAGACAGAATACCCGATAGCTTTTACCATCTCGTTTAGCCGCAAGCGCCATGCCTACCGAAATGGCAAGCCCATGCCCAAGAGCACCAGTGTTCATTTCAATCCCAGGCACCTTATTGTTAGGATGGCCGATCAAACGTGTACCGAACTGACTGAAAGTCCCAAGTTCTTCTTTCGGGAAAAAGCCTAGGTCGGCGAGTATGCACCATAGTGATTCCACGGAGTGGCCCTTGCTAGCGATGAAGCGGTCCCGCTCGGCCCATTTCGGATTCTGTTGATCGATTTTCATAATTTTATAGTATAAGGCCGTCAAAATATCCGTATTGCTCAGGGAGCCGCCGGTATGTCCTGTCTTGGCTCCGTGTATCATCCTCAGCAGATCCATTCGGATCTGGATGGCTTTTGCTTTCAGTTCTATCTGGTTCATATAATCCCTCCTAAGAGTTTTGCGTTAGCAAAACTGGCTTCGTAAGCATACGCGTTTACAGATCAGAGCCGCGCAGCCACGCCTGAATTTCTTGTATAGTCGGATCGACCGGATCCGGGGAAAGGCCTGGTATATATTGGCACGCTTCATAAAGTGCAGGAATCACGTTAGCATGAATTCCGACGGCGTGGTGAACGTAAGGTCCTTTTACCAATTTCTCTTCCCACAGTGGCCAGTCATTTACTTCCACCCAAACATAAGAACCGCGTGTATAAGGACCTTGGATACCTTTTGCACGCCCTAAAAACAATCGATATTCCCCATGGTCACCGTCAAAGCGGGCCAGCGTTATTCCGCCGCCTTTGATTTCCCCTTCGTGTGTACCTGGCGCATGATCATCGAACAAGAAGTGCTTACGCAGCTTCGGCTTATCCTCAACCGATAGAGAAACTGGGAAATTACCGCAGTGAAAGAGCAGCTCTCCGTTCGGATTCTCAGGATGACGGACCGTCAAATCGGCGAAGAACGTCGGAGCTTGATTCATCGAAGCAGCCTGCACCATGATGGAGGTAATCGCTCCGTGAATGTCGGTTTCGCAGGTTACCGGAATCTGCTCATCCGTTAGAATTGCATTGGCCAGACAAGGCATAATTCCCATAGCGTCTTGAAGAGAAGACCAGCACTGGATGGCGATAGCTGTACTGCCGGTTTTGGTTGCGTATTGTTTCATCGCTACTTTCAGGGCTGCAATACGTTTCACGTCATCCTCGGTAACCTCGCTATAATCAAGCTTTTCCTTGATGTAGGTAATGGCTTCATTCAGCTCAGCACTGCTTCCCTTTTCGATCTGTTTAGATGTCCGTTGAATATCGATCAGCGTGATGGGATGAATCTCGATGCCGAACCGCTCCAGCAGCTCCCCTTCGTTGCACATCATCGTCAAGAAAGACGCTGGCCGAGGCCCAATTTGCAAAATACGCAGGTTACGCATTTGACGAACAATATTCGCAGCGGCAATGAAATTGATAAATCCACGTTCAAATACCGGATCATTCACTCGACTGTTAGTCACATACGTAAAAGGCACATTAAAACGGCGCAGCACTTTACCTGTGGCGAACAGCCCACATTGGGTATCCCTCAAACGCATACCGTCCTCAAGAGGCGATTCATCGCGAGGTCCCCATAACAACACAGGCTTTCCAAGCGCTTTACCAACCCTCGCTACTGTATCCTCGGTACCAAAGTTGCAGTGTGGAAAAAAGACGGCGTCCACCTTTTCTTCTTTGAAGCGTTCAATAATCGCATCCGCATTGATATGATCGTCATACAGCAGCCCCTCGGAATTCAATCCCTCCAAGTCCACGATGTCGATGTCCAAACTGAAGCTCTCGATTTTCTCCCGGATTTGAACCTTATACTTGAAAGCATCTTCAGCACTAAATACAAAACGACGGGTAGGGGCGTAACCCAGTTTAAATTTCTTCATGTCATGTCTCTCCTCTAAAAATCAATGATAAATGGATGAATAAACAACTAAACATCGTAAGGAAGAACTTAATGATCGAACTAAACAAAATTATTAATTTTAGCAAATCACGCTATAAACTTTTTACTTAACTTTATTTATAAAATCATCCTATCACCCTAAATTTCGGGTGTCAACGTCTTATTTTAGCTATTTTAAAATAAAATTTAGTTTATAATCAACTAAACAAAACTAAACAAATTAGTTCTATCTTGTATATGTTTATTAATAAGTGTAAACTAAACTTACTTAACGAATTAGTTAACATGAAAAGAGGAATCCGATAATGAAGATGGAAGATATTGCGAAATTAGCAGGCGTTTCCAAATCTGCCGTATCCTTTGCTTTCAGTGGAAAACCTGGAATCAGTCCAGAAACACGTGAACGCATCCTGCAAATCGCACAGGAAAGTGGATACCTCCCTAGAGCAAAATCCCCATCCATTGACCATACAGTTAAATCACTTACCTTTTTAGTCATATCAAACTCTGGCATCGTACTAGAGCAGTTTTATCAACAACCATTCTTTCGGGAACTTATCCAATTCATTGAAGAACGATGCCGTACGAAAGGCTATTCCTTACTGTTTTCCTCCATCGATATGGAGTTTTTGGAGAGGGATATTCGGATGGTTGCAGAGGAAAAGAAAAGCAATGGGGTCGTCCTTCTAGGTACGAACTTAAATAGGGAGCAAATCGCGGATATTGCCAATAAACTTCAATCGCCACTCGTTGTTTTAGATACCTGCTTTGATACCCTGCCGATTCATTTTGTAGAGATTAACAATTTTATGGGCGCTTATCAGGCCGGCACTCATCTCTGTGAGATAGGGCACACCGATATTGGCTATATTGAATCGAATGTGAGAATTCATAATTTCGAGGAAAGAAAGCGTGGCTTTACCTCAGCCATTCAAGAACATGGCAGAGAGATTCTGATTACCCACAGATTTTCTGTAGCTCCTACCATCCTATCCTCCCAAGATTCGCTCAAAGCTCAGTTGCTCGCGTTTCTGAAGGAAGGGCATCGTTTGCCGACCGCTCTATTTTGTGAATGCGATTATATCGCCATCAGCGCTATGAAGACGGTTCAGGAGCTCGGATACCAAATACCAGATGACGTATCCATTATCGGTTTTGACAATATCTCCGAAGCCGTTATAATTTCGCCAGAATTAACGACCGTCCATGTAGAAAAGCAGCGAATGGCTTATCTCGCTGTGGATCTGCTTATTGAATCGATTGAGTTAGAGCAAAGTGCAGGCACGAAGATCAAGGTTGATACGCATTTCATCGAGAGACTGTCCTCGCGAGCGAATCATACATCGAAAGACTAGGCCAAAATGATGCTATAGCGTCTTATTTCTGTGGAATGACCCATATGCCGAGTGTTCGGCACCAAACTGGAGACTCTTATTGTCCACCATTAGCTACTTTTTCTCGAAATAGAAGCTTCTAGGGGCTCTTATTTTCGTGGAATCCACATATGCGCAAAAAAACAAAAGCTGTGATAAAACGGCACTTTCGCCAATCATGCGAACAGTGTATTTTTACAATTGTCTCCAATCGATACACTGCCATGCGCAACAAAAGAAGACTACCACACTCGGCAGTCTTCCTTGTATCTTCAGCAGTTACGCTTCTTCGATAATCGCAATTCCCCAGCGAGTCAGCTCCCAGACCTCCCCTTGCTCCACAGCCTGCCCGCTCAATAATTCTTTCCCCTCCGCATGCGGATACTTCAACGTCTCGGTACGATCCGAGTAATTAAAATAGTAACGAATGGTCTTCCCTTGGCCGTTAATACCCGATTTCACAATAAGGGGATACTGTATATCTTGATCCTTCCCCCATAATCCGGCATCCTTGACCGTCATTTCCAGCACTTTGCTCATCACGGCAGAACTCGGCAGACAACCAATATAAGTCGCAGTGCCTTTCCCGTAGCGGTTCTTTGTAATAGCCGCATACGCTCCCCAATGAGGATGGTCATAAGAGGCCAATACTTCTGCCGTCGTAGGCGTAAGCAATTCCATCCATGTTTTCACTGTGTTGTCCTCGGGCCCAACTTCAAAAGGGTCACCCTTGAATGAAACAGATTTCGGCTCCACAAACATGTTGTAGCGGATACCGCAAGCTTCATCGATAGCCCCGGGTTGAAGTGTGGTGCGGACTTTAACATGTTCATTCGCAAAGCCGCTTTTAAACGTATACACGACATGCCCGCCATTTCTAACGAAAGTATTCAACCGCTCCAGCAGTCCATCTGACGCTGCATATAGTGCCGGAACAAGAATCAGCTCATAATTCTCAAACATATCACTGTCCGGATGAACGATATCACAACCGATATTCATTTTATATAACTCATCGTACATAAGCCGAACAATATCGTTATAGTTGACTTGACGACCGGGCAGAGGGAACCATTCCATCGCCGTCAAAGCCTCATTGCTGACCAGCATCGCGACCCGATTCAATTTCTGCAGATTCACAAGATGCCGCGATAATCGGTTAAAATCTCTGCCTATGGTCTTGGCTTCTTCATAAACGGGATTCGACTCGAAGTCGTGGCTTAACAAGCCCTTCCAGTAGGTTTCAGCTGAATTGTGGATCGAATGCCAATGCCAATATGAGACCATGTTAGCGCCGGAGGCCAGGTGACTGAACGCTTGAAGCCTTAATTGTCCCGGGTAAGGAGTCCAGTTAGGAAAAGCTTGCGCCTGAGTTTCCAAAACGAAATAGTTAGTTCCTTTTAGAGCACGAGTAACGTCTCCGCCAAACGAAATTTCGGTTCCTGTCAGTCCATCTTGAGAAGGATGATAAATGTCCACTCCGGCAATATCCAAAGATGCCGACGCCGCAAAATGGTCTACATCCGGTTGGACACCAAAAGAGAAACCTCTCCACTCGAAATCAAAGTTATGTGTGACAAACTGACCTGGTTGTTTATATTCATTAACAATTGATGCTTGCCAAGTCAGAAAATCGGAAACGAGCTTCCTTTGGAATCGACCGAATTCCGCCCCTAGACTGCCATTGATCGTACCGACGACGGAAGGGAAATCCTCCCAACTATTAATTCGGTTGCTCCAGTAATCCAGCCCAAATTCCTGATTGAGACGTTCTAGGGTTCCGAACTTGTCTTTCATGTATTTCACGAACATGAACTGGACGTTGGAACCTGCAGTCTGATAATGCTTGGTCTCGTTATCTACCTGGTAACCGATAATCGCAGGGTGATTTTGGACATGCCCGATCAACTTACGTATGATTCTTTCGGCATAAAACAGATATGTCGGATTCGTAATGTCCATAATTTGACGAGCTCCATAACGCCCAGGCCCCTTCGGAGTAACGGCCAGAACGTCAGGATGTTCCTTGACCATCCAAGTGGGGATAGCATAAGTGGGAGTTCCGACGATGACCTTAATGCCGGCTTCATGCATCGCATCCAACACCCGATCGACATGTGAGAACTCGAATACTCCGTTCTGCGGTTCATGCGTGCTCCATGTCGATTCGGCAATTCGCACCAGATTAATACCGGCATCCTTCATCATCTGGATATCTTGGTCCAATCGTTCATAGGGCATGTATTCCCTATAATAGGCGACACCATAGAGCAGCTCTTTCATCGCCTATTTCCTCCATTAAATACAATCGTATTGAAGGAATCCGGTTCAAGTTCAAAAGTATAAACCATTTTACCGTCTGATAAACGAACCTCCTTTGTTTCTGCAAAAGGATTGGCGATCACGACCACTTTATCACCATTTGGCTTCACAAAAGCAAGCGCATTTCCGGTCCATGGACCTTTTAAACCTATTCTTGTAGATTCCGGTGAAACAAAGTGGGAGAAGTGCTTCATCACATAATATTCTGGGTTGAAAGTTGCTGTCTTGGTCGCTGGATCTACCGTGATCATCGAGTTTTGCTCCCAGCCCCACGTGCTGCGTCCTTTCGGCTCAAGCACCATGTTCCAGTAGATGTAGGCGTTCACGCCATTTGTAAAATAGTGCTGATACAAATTAAAGATGTATTTGGCATAATCCCACGTATTCGTGCCGTCTCCGCATTCATTTTCCGTCTGCATGTAACGAAGTTCCGGATAGCTTTGAACGGTTCGTTGGATGCCGTATTTTCCAGCCCATTGGTAGCCGACACCTTTAATATACTTGTAAGCTTCAGGATCACTCAGCACGGTAAATGCATAGGCATTGAAATCCGACGACGATTTTTTCAACCATTCCTGCCACGGCTCTGGCGCATTAATCGTTCCCAGCCAAATTTCAGCATCGATCCCATGTTTTTCGAAAGCAGGACCCAGATAATCCCGAATGAAATCGCGCAGCTGTTCTCCTGTCCATAAACAGGATGGGAATTTTTGATCCGCAACAACTTCGTTTTGAACGTGAATCTGATGAATCGTAATACCTTCATTGCGATAAGCTTCTACATATTTGACGAAATAAAGCGCATAGGCCGCTAGTATTTCTTTTTCCCAGCGTAATTTGCCATAGTTATAGGCTCTAGGGAACTTCATCCAAGTTGGAGGGCTCCAAGGGGAGGCGAAAAACTTCAAATCTGGATTATAGGTTAAGGCTTCTTTAATATAGGGAATTAAATATTTCAGATCCCTCTCGATGGAGAAATGCTTCATTTCCAAATCTCCGTCCGTCTCATTTAGACTATACCACTCCAGTGCGTAATCACTTGCGCCGATCGGAAGACGGCAAATACTAAACTTTTGATCACCATCCGGGTGAAAAAGGGAGTGAAGAACTTGCCCGCGTTCTTTTTCCGATAAGTGCGTAAGCGCTGCGAAACCTAACTCATTGAAACATCCACCGAAGCCTTCTACCTTTTGAAATGGTTCATCGGTTATCGCAAGGTTTACATCACCGTTCCCGCGATCAGACACTACTTTATCTTGCCACAAGGATTCTTTTGTGCTTGAAATCCACTGTATGTTAGCGTTTTCCATGATCTATGACCTCCATCTGTTTTTCGTACGACTTGATCCTTTTCTCTCTTTATTATAGATTGAGAATAGATCCCTACGCGATTGTCCAAACAACGTGAAATTTACCCAAAACCAAGGTGAAATGATATGGATAAGGCAAAACAACAATATTTGATTTGGAAAAATAACGCCAATTGGCTTCCCATGTTTGATTGGAATGTCAAATTTTTTGGAGCTCACTTACAGCAAGTGGAAAACAATTGGGAAATGCCCATAGAATCTCATATTGGCTTTGAAGTTAATCTAATCCTAAAGGGCTGTCAGGAAACGGTCATGGAAAAGAATCGTTACTTGCTGCAAGCAGGAGATATTATTCTGATTCCGCCAGGATTCAAACATGCTAACCGTTGTATATCCAGGGAAGGCATGACGTATTTCACGGCACATTTCAACGTAGACGACCCCCTATTTCGCCAAGAAATGATCAAAAACTCTAAGATTCTCTTCCCATCTGAAACCGAGGAAAATGGTAAACTGCGAAAAGTTCTCGATGATTGGGTTGAAATGGCCAGGCAACCTCGTGAATATACGACAACGGATCGATTTCGCTTGCAAGCTACTTTATTTGAGTTATTTGGAATCTTGTCTCAATTTGTCTGTCCGGCCAAGGATCAGAATCAGGATCAGAATGAAAGCATCCCTCCCACTTCCGTTCAGTATGCCAAAGCAATTGCTGAAGCCATCAAAGCATCATTCAATCCATATTCTCCGATGGACGAAGAAACGTTAGAAAATAAATTTCGGATCGAGGACATTATTTCGTCGCTTGGGATCAGCTCTGGTTATGGACTTGAGGTATTCCGCAAAGTGTTTGGGATGTCTCCACGACAGTATTTGTCCGATCTTAAATTGCATGAAGCAAAGGTCCTCATTGCCCAGCCCGATCTACCTCTCAAAAAAATCGCCTCCTTATTGGGTTATTCTCACTTATCACATTTCAGCAGACAATTTAAACGGTGGACGGGGATGAGCCCCTTGCAGTATCGTCAATCGAAAAAAGCTGCCCTTTATTAGGCAGCTTTTTCAATGACAGTAATCGTCCAGATTGTTCCTGTATTAACTAGAGGTCATAAACGTGTATTAAACGGAATGGATCAACACTCTCTGTCAAATGATGTTGCAGAAAGTGCAACAATTGGACCCTATACAGGCCATTTTGCAACAAATGGGCTCGAAATGTTGTACAAACTGCAACTGCAACTTACAAAATAGCCTTTAGGCGTGTGAATTGTTGTATGAAATTCAACATTGATAACTACTATAGCCTATCAACCCTCACAAAAGCTGCTGAATGACTCTAAAATCGAATTTTGGAGTTATGCCTACCAATTTTGAGGCGGCACAATGAATGAACAGACAGTCTCTATCAACAGTTAGCCCTATCATTTCATTTTTTTATAATACAGAATCAGGTGACAGCGGAGCAGGTCTCTCACAGCTGCTTTGCATCACATAATGCTTCCCTGAGTCAGACGCATCATGGAAGCCATGCATCGCCTCGAGCACATGGTACGCCAGTTCTCCATTCGCACGATGCGCATCGCTTTGGCCGCTTATCAGGGCCTCAGCCATGGCTGCTACACCTAAACCGCGGTGGTTTTCTTTGTAGCCGTGCGACAGAGGAATCGGCTCCCAATCGGAGCCGCCTTTGCGAATAAGCACCTGACCTCCGAAGGTATTCGGATCTGGAACACGCAAAGAACCTTGACTGCCGTAGATTTCAATGTTCGGCAGTTGAGTGCCTCCCATAATATCAAAGCTTGTTACAAGCGTAGCAATCGCGCCGCTATGGAAATCCAGCACACCAGCAATATGAGTTGGGGTATCTACTGTAATTTTTTGCCCGCGTTTCTTCTCACTAGAAATCGTGCGCTCCGGGAAACTAACGGCAGCCGAACCGGTTACACGCCGGATAGGACCCAGCAAGGCCACAAGCGCAGTTAAGTAGTATGGACCCATATCGAACATAGGGCCGCCGCCTTTGGCATAATAAAATTCAGGATCCGGGTGCCAATGCTCATGGCCTTTACCCATCATGAATGCCGTTGCTGCAATCGGTGTGCCAATCCAGCCGTCATTAATCAGCTTCACACACGTTTGGATACCTCCTCCGAGGAACGTATCCGGTGCACTGCCAACCAGTAATCCTTTACGATGCGCAACTTCGAGAATCTGCAAACCTTCCTCACGGGTTACGGCAAGCGGCTTCTCCACATACACGTGCTTGCCCGCTTCCAACACTTGAATACAAACTTCGGCATGTGCTGCCGGAATCGTCAAATTAATCACAATCTCAATATTCGGATCACTCAATAGCTCTTGAACCGTATATGCATGAGGAATATTGAATTCCTCCGCCCGGGCCTTTGCTCTATCCACATCGATATCGGCACACGCGAGCAGCTCCAAATGCTCAAAGTTAGGAATATTTTTCATATAGGCTGCACTAATATTCCCGCAACCGATAATACCCACTTTCTTCTTGCTCATCTCTGACTTCCCCCTAATCGTTATCGTGTTGCCCACAGCAAGCCGCGGCGCATTAATTCTAGTGTTTCTGGCATACGAACGATGTTAGCTTGATGACCTAGCGAGTTATAATACACCTTGCCTGCTCCATAGGTTTTCGTCCATACAACCGGCATCTCCACATCGCCAAAGTCTGTAACCGCATGGACGTGAATGGCTGGGTCCACATGCATGTAATACTTTTCCGAGACAACAACGAAATCATCCATGCCCTCCGTCAAAAGATGCCCCCGATCCTTGATTCGAACCGTATATGTAACACCGTCATTCCCAGGATGCGCTACCCATTGACCGCCAACCATATATTGATATTCCACTTCATTACGGAAGGAATCTGCCATACCTCCATGACAACCTGCGATGCCAGTTCCGCCTTCTTTGACCGCAGCGATTAACGGTTTCAACTGCTCGCTCTCGATTTTACCCATGGTCCAAACTGGCACAATAAGATCAACGCCCGCCAAGCGCTCTGCATCTTTGAAGCTGTCCAGTGTGTCGGATACTTCCACGCCAAAGCCTTCCTCACGCAATACCCCTGCGAAAATGCCAGCCACCTCTTCAGGTTGATGACCGTCCCAGCCACCCCACACAATCAATGCTTGTTTACTCACGCTCAAAGCCCCTCTCCCTACTCATCTATCCTTAGACTTCACTAATACGCACCCAACGACGCTGCTCAATGGACTGGTCCACCGCTTCCAGCACCTCTTGACACTTCACACCGTCTACGAAATTCGGGACCGGCTGACGGTCTTCCGAAAGTGCATTCATCAGCTCAACGACCTCGTGTACAAATGTGTGCTCATAACCAATCGTATGTCCCGCAGGCCACCACGCATCCATATAAGCATGCGACGGATCCGTCGCCAGAACACGTCTGAAGCCCTGAACATCTTCATCATCACTTGTAAAATAAACCTGTAATTCATTCAACCGCTCAAAATCAAACTTCACACTGCCCTTACTGCCATTAATTTCAAAAGAATTCGTGCACCGGTGCCCTGGTGCAAAACGAGTAGCCTCGAAGCTGCCAAGCGCCCCATTCGCGAAGCGTGCCATGAACAGCGTCGCATCATCGACCGTGACCGGTCCGCGCGGTGCATCCTTGCTGCCTTTGGCGGTAAGCCCCGTCATCGAAGTCGGCAGCGGACGTTGCTTGATGAACGTCTCACTCATGCCGATAACCTCCGTCATGTCACCTACTAAGAAGTGCGCCAGATCGATCAGATGCGCGCCCAAGTCGCCGTGTGACCCGGAGCCGGCAATCTCCTTCTGCAGGCGCCAGACCAGCGGGAACGTTGGATCTACGATCCAGTCCTGCAGGAACCAAGCGCGGAAGTGATAGATGTCTCCGAGGCGGCCGCTTTCGACCAGCTTCTTCGCGAGCTGCACCGCAGGTGCAAACCTATAGTTGAAGCCCACCATGTGCTTCACCCTGGCTGTTTTAGCCGCCTCCAGCATTTCCCTTGCATCCGCAAGGGTCAGCGCCAGCGGCTTCTCACAGAACAGATGCTTGCCGGCCTTGGCCGCAGCAAGCGCGATTTCCTTGTGCGCATCGCTGGGCGCATTGATATCGACGATGTCGATATCGGGATGCGTGACCAGCTCGCGCCAATCGGTGACAAACCCGTCCCAGCCGAATTGTTCGGCTGCGCTGCTGACACCGCTTTCATCTCGACCGCAGATGAGCTTCATCTTCGGTACCGCTGTCTGCGGGAAAAACATATGCAAATCCTTATAAGCATGACTATGTGCTTTGCCCATAAACTTATAGCCAACCATACCGATATTGAAAGATTTCATAAAAGTGCGCCTCCCTAGAGCTTTGCCTTAGCAAAACTAACTTCGTTAGCATTCATTTGAGTTCTTTCATCCCTATACCTATTACTCATTTATGATGACTGCTCTTCGATGATTGCCGCACAACCAATCGGGTTGGCAGCTTGATCCTTGTATCCTTCGCGCTTTCCCCATGCAGCAAGTCCGCCAGCACACTGCGTGCTGCCTCTCTGCCCATCTCATAGAAAGGCACATTGATGCTGCTTAGCGGTGGATCACTGAGCTTAGCAGCATCCGAATCATCGCAGCCAACAATAGCAAAATCGCGCCCGGCGATCCACCCTCGCTCACGGAGCCCTTGCATCAAACCGATCGCCATGCGATCATTGGCCGCAAATACCGCTTCCACTTGATCACGATGCTCCCATAGTCCTGATGCCGCTTCATAACCGCTTTTACGGCTATAATTGCCTTCAAGCAGCAGTTCAGGAGGAACTTCTAATCCTGCTTCATTCATTGCTTTCATATAGCCCTGAAGCCTATCGCCAGAGTTCGAATACTGAGGCGAACCATTCAGGAAAGCAATCTTCCTATAGCCCTCTTCCTGTAAATGCCGAACAACCTTATAACTCCCCTCTACATGATCGGCATCCACCTCAGGAAAAGATAACCCCTCGAAGCTCTGATTGACCAAGCAAAAAGGCATTCCCTGCGCCTGCAGTTGCATAAGCGATTCCCGCTGCTGCGGAGTGTCCCTTGAACCCAGGATGACACAAGCATCCACCTTCTGCGAACGATAAAGTCGGGTGTAATCCAAACTGTCATCCGGTGTTAAAAGCGACAGCAGCATATCATAGCCCTGCTCCCTTACTTGTTCTCCTATGCCGCTTAATATTTCCGCGAAATAAAAGGCAGAGAAAAGATGTACTTTGGGCATGTAGGGCAGCACAACACCAAGATTACCACTGCGCCTGCGAGCGAAGCTTTGCGCAATCGCATTTGGATGATAGTTGAGCTGTTTAGCACACTCTAGTACACGCTCTTTCGTTGCAGGCTTCATGGGGCCTAGCCCATTGAATACACGGGATACGGTCGCCTCTGAAACTCCTGCTAGTTCAGCAACCTCTTTTCTCGTCACCATGCCTAAGCCTCCAATAATTCATTCATTAAACTAACAATGTACACGCGTACATTTTCTCATTCAAAAGCCATCCATGTCAACATAAAATTATTGAAACTTTCATTCAACAATATTCGACATTTTCATCAATTTTACATAAAGTTAACTGAAAAACTTGCTATTATTTGTAAAAATAACTAATTTATAATCTTGTCTACCGTTCGCCTTTCGACTTATGATTAGGGGTACAGTGGACAACTATGATGTGGGAATGAGTGATAGCAATGAAAGCAGTCAGGCGCCTTTTTCACTTCGCCGCATCGACAATATTAGGTACTCTTAGGAGTAAGAAAATAATCACTCGCATTCACCAACGACAGCAGCTTCAAGCATTGTTAAAGCAGGCTATTGGAAGCCAACATCATGCCAAGGACACAGCTTTATTACGTACCCTTCTGATCCTTGATATTGATCGGTTTCGCCAAGTGAATTTCTCGCTCGGATACAAGTCTGGCGATCTCCTTTTGGAAGAAGTGGGCAACCGTCTGCGAGCCATACATGGGTGTGGCCTTGTTATTCAATCAGGAGACGATGAATTTGTTCTCCTTATACATGCTAGTACCCAAGATCAGCTCTCCCAAGCCATTCAAAGCATCCAGCACGTTTTTGCAACATCCTTCATCGTAATGGGCCAAGAATGTTTTATTACCGTGAGTATAGGTATGAGTGCTGTGGACATAACGTTAACTACGATCGAACAAGCTTTGCATCAAGCTGATCAAGCTCTCTTAGCCGCTAAGCGTACAGGCAAGAACAAGCTTGTCACCTATCATTCATCGCACGCGCAGCCTTTCTCCAATCAAATTCAGATGGAAACTGAGCTGCGGAAGGCTATCCTTGAGAATCAACTCATCCTATACTATCAGCCGCGTCTTGAACTCTCCACCGGAAATATTATTTGTCTGGAAGCATTGGTGCGCTGGAATCACCCGGAGATCGGCTTAATTGCTCCTAACGAGTTTATTCCGCTTGCTGAAGAGAGCGGTTTGATTTTACAGCTTGGTGAATGGGTCCTTCGTGAGGCCTGTCTCCAAAAAGCGAGATGGCTGGAAGCCGATATTTTAAACTATCAAATTGCTGTAAATATCTCCCCTTGTCAATTTCAAGATGAGTCCTTTTCCGATAAGGCCATTCAGATTATTGAACAAACGGGTATCGACCCTGCTTTCCTGGAGTTTGAAATTACCGAAAGCTCCATTATGCAGAATATGGATACAACCGTCGCGGTACTGGATAAGCTATGTAATAAAGGGATTTCGATCTCGATCGATGACTTCGGAATTGGCTACTCATCACTTAATTACTTGAAACATTTTCCTATCCATTGCCTGAAAATAGACCGTTCTTTCGTAAAAAATATACATAGCAATAAAGATGATTGGGCCATTACAAATGCCATCATCCATCTCGGCCATGCGCTTGAGGTACAAGTGGTTGCAGAAGGCGTTGAAGAATGGAGCCAACTTGAAATATTGAAAGAAACAACCTGTACTACGATCCAAGGCTATTTATTAAGTCCCCCTGTATCCGCTATCGAGATTGAACAAACCTTTCAAGCGAACAACAACATACCGGTTATGATTTCATAACCGGTCGTAAGCTTTGGCATAACGTCTCATTTTGGCAAAAATACGTTTATCACTCAATCTCCGAAAAATATAAGGATCAGGACTAGTATTTACCTCAAGAATCCATGGATGCAGCTTATCGTCCAAGGCCACATCGACACCGATCTCCTTAACCCCTTTATAGCGCGAGTTAATCGCCTTAGCAATCTGCAAACCCAGAGTATGCAGCTTCTTAACATAAACCTTCCGCTTACTTGCAGGCAAATATTTGTGCAGCAATGTATCCACCGGCTTCAATGTTCCCCCATTGTGGAAATTAGTAACCACTTTTTTCGGATGAGCTACTCTGCCGATGACACCCGTTGTCTCCCACTTTCGAAGAGGTGTTTGCTGAACCATGACACGAAGATCGAACCGATTACCTTTGTATTTGAGCAGATGAATCCCTTTTTGTACTAAATAATTGCGTTTTTTCGTCACTTTACTGATGGCTGCATACATTTCATGAAACGTTTTAAACTGTCTTAATCGAACGCCTGACTGATACGAATAAGGCTTTTCAGCCCCCTCTTCTGCCTGTTCCACTCGTATAACACCGTTACCAAACATACCTACATTCGGTTTAATATACACCATTTTATATCGGTTGAGCATTTCCCTAAGTGTCTCTTGATTCATTCGTTTAGTTTTTGGAACATATTTACGCAGATCTGGCTTAGCTTCAATTGCCTTCGTTTTGCCAATTTTGCTAGTGACGTATCTAGCTCTACTAAGACGAAACGGTTTCTTTGACGTCTTTTTCATGATTTGCCTCCAGCTTCAGTCTATAGAAGTCGGCCAAAGATTGTGCTGTGGCCTGCCAGCTGAATTGCTTGATGACATCACTCCGCGCCTGTTTGGCTATACCCTCTGCCCATTCTTTCCGTTCGGCCACCGCCACAATACTATGGGCAAAAGCGCGAGGATCTCGGAAATCTTTGATCAGAACCCCGTTATGTTCATGCTGAATGACCTCTTTCATTCCCCCAATATTCGAAGCGATAACCGGAAGTCCAGAAGCCATGGCTTCCACATTCACCAATCCAAAAGCCTCATGCTTTTGTGAAGGACAAACTAAGCAATTCGCAAGTCCATATACTTCATGTATCTTACGATACGGAATATTGCCTAGAAACTTTGTTGGCACTCCAAGCTTATTAGCCATCCTTTTAAGCTTTGCTTTGAAGCCTTTACCTTGCTCGCCCCCAGCAATCAGAAGCTTCATCCCAGGGATCGATTTTCTAGCTTGATGAACAGCACGAATCAAATGTGGGATGCCTTTGCGCTGGATAAGTCGGCCGACATAAAGGATCTGAAAACCGTTACCGCTAACTCGGTATTTCCTTCTTAAACGTCTCCTCGCCTTCTCCGATTTAGGGCGAAATCTAGCCACATCGGTTCCGAGGTAAATCTTGTGAACCTTGTTTCGCTGTTTCGGATACTGACTTATTAGCTCCTGTTCGAGTGAACTGCTGTTGGCTACAATCCAGTCCACTTTATTCAAATGCTTGGAGCATCTGCGAATAGAAGCATACGGCGGCCTCACGAACGTTAAGGAATGTAAGAATAGTGATACTGGTGTTTTCCGAAAATGGCGTTTGATAACGGCAGCATACTGGGGCCTGTTATCGACTTGAATCCAATCAAATGTCTTTCCCTTGGTTGCCTTAAGCACTTCCTTTAAATACGTACGAGAGCTTCCCGTAGGTACCCTAATAATCGTAAGTCGACCCTGACGTGAAATACGGCTGTACCTAGGATGCTGCCTCGAAATAACGGTAACTTGGTGCATTTTGGCAAGCTCGCGTGCAATGGAATGAATGCATATTTCGACGGAACCACCTAGTATCGGCGGTACTGGAATTTGTTCAGGAGCAATGATTAAGAGGTGCACGTCTCTACTTCACTTCCTTAGGACTGGTTTATACGACTACTTATTAACCCGTACCTATTGTATGAAGCAAACTGTCCGTTGGACACAAAATTGAAAGAAGAGGCTGTTCCCCAGATTAAGATCCGGAGGCAGCCTCTTCTTCAGTTACAACACTTATGGAGCGCTAGTTAAAAATTTAGCAGTCGGGTTTTTCTCGATCGAAGATCGCAGCGCATACTCGCTCTCGAACAAGCCTACGAAATTCCCTTTTTTATCTTTTACCAGCTGTGAGTTAATGCGGAATTTACTTGGATCCAGCTTCTCGTCTATAATCCAACGCGCGAATTGATAGTTTTGGCGCTGTAATAAAATGTCAACGCCATATTCAGATTTCATCCGATGTTCAAGAACTTCGAATTGCAGTTGACCGACTACGCCAAGAATCATATCCTCGAAACCAATCGTGGTGAATACTTGAATCATACCTTCTTCGGTCAATTGATCAATCCCTTTGAGGAATTGCTTTTGCTTCAGAGCATTCTTGATCGAAACTTTGCTGAACAGCTCCGGTGAGAAAGTAGGCAGCTCGTCGAAAACGACCTCTTCCCCTTCACTTAGGGAATCACCGATCCGGAAAATACCGGGATCAAACAAGCCAATAATATCGCCTGGGAACGCCTCTTCGACAATGTCACGGTCTTGCGCCAAAAATTGCTGCGGCTGTGCTAACTTAATGTCTTTGCCCAGTCGAACATGTTTCACGGACATACCGCGCTCAAACTTTCCAGATACGATACGCAAGAAAGCCACACGGTCGCGGTGAGCTGGATTCATATTCGCTTGAATCTTGAATACATAACCAGAGAATTTCTCTTTCGTAGGCTGTATGATGCCTGCTGTGCTATTACGCGGCTCTGGCGCTGGTGCAAGCTGCAGGAAGTTCTCAAGAAACGTCTGCACACCGAAGTTGTTCACGGCACTGCCGAAGAAAACAGGTGTGAGCTCGCCTTGCAGCACTTTCTCCATATCAAACGGATCTCCGGCAATATCGAGCAGCTCGATATCCTGGCTTAATTGTTTATGCAAGAATTCGCCTGCAATTTGCTTCACTAATGGATCATCTACCCCATCCACTTTGCGCACTTGAATGTCTTTGTGATCTTCACCTTGATACAGTTCTAATTGTGATTTCCCGCGATCGTAAACTCCGCAGAACTGTTTGCCCGAACCAATTGGCCAGTTCATTGGATACGAACGAATGCCGAGCACTTCCTCTAATTCCTCTAAGAGTTCAAACGGGTCGCGGCCCTCGCGGTCCATTTTGTTAATGAACGTGAAGATCGGTATTCCGCGCATTCTACACACTTGGAATAACTTCTTCGTCTGCATCTCGACCCCTTTGGCAACGTCGATCAGCATCACCGCGCTATCCGCAGCGGTAAGTGTACGGTACGTATCCTCACTGAAGTCTTGGTGACCAGGTGTATCTAGAATGTTCACGCGATGCCCTTCATAGTCAAACTGCATAACGCTGGACGTGACCGAAATTCCGCGCTGCTTCTCAATTTCCATCCAGTCGGATGTCGCATGTTTGCTTGCCTTACGCCCTTTGACTGTTCCGGCTAAGCGAATCGCGCCTCCGAATAACAGCAGTTTCTCGGTCAATGTTGTTTTACCCGCATCCGGGTGAGAAATAATCGCGAACGTACGTCGCTTAGCGACTTCTGTTGCGAGTTGTTTAGTGAGTTGCGTTGTCATCTGTTAGATTATTCCCTTCTTCTTTTACATATAGAGGTGCTATGAATCAGGCTTGAGCTTTCTGCAAATCAATGCTCCAATTCGCTTCATCTAGGAAAGTTCGATTGCTAAACTCTCGGCCGCGCACGACGACCTTATCCGCAAATACTTGCACATAGATGCCCTGTGCTTTATTCTTGGCTTCTTGCTGGTAGGCACGGTTAAGCGTTCTTCCAACCGAAGCATTGTGGAAATAATGGAAAGACTCCTGCACATAATGCGGTGTCCCGTTCTGAAAATCTTGATGACGATGTCCGCAGAACACGAACACATTCTTATAAGGCTTTAACGTATCGCGGAACTTGATAGCGCGCATTAATTGATGTGATCCCCCATCTGTGCCAATCGGCGGCAGCGGCTGATGCGTCATCACGAACAGTGGTCTTCCAGGTTTGTATAGGCTTTTCACCCGTTCTTTGAACCATTCCAATTGCTCATCGGAATACCAAGCTCCCTCACCGACCTCCGGCTTCTCTTGTACGTAAGCTTCTTGTGAAAGAAGCAAGATGGAGTGTCCCTTGGTCGTAAAATCATTATAAAGCGTCTTGTAGCCAAAAAACTTCTTGAACGACTCTCGGCTCATCGCGTCACTTTTGCCGTTTGGAACGGCTGCTTGATCCCAGATATTCGCTTTATTAATCCAGATCGAGTAATAATCGTGATTGCCCATGTTCGCGTGAACAGGTGGAAGTTTAT
The DNA here is from genome assembly GCF_000422905.1 of Paenibacillus alginolyticus DSM 5050 = NBRC 15375. Lineage (GTDB taxonomy): Bacteria > Bacillota > Bacilli > Paenibacillales > NBRC-103111 > Paenibacillus_E > Paenibacillus_E alginolyticus. The sequence goes on along the minus strand of NZ_AUGY01000025.1, from coordinate 4,740 downwards.
ATTCACTTACAATGGTACGCAGCTCCTTATAATCTTGTTCCGTTCCTGTGTCCGTCAGATCGCCTGTTAGCATGATGGCATCAACAGGACCGTCGAAATGTGTAATATCATCAAGCGCTTGCCTTAATTTCTTACCCGTAAGGGCATCACCTATACTGATATGAAGGTCGCTTAATATAAAATAGGACATGAGGGGACCCGTCGGCAAGGGTTCTGCCGTAGATTGTGCCACGGATGGTGAAGGTTCAGGCTTCACAGATGATAGGGCGGGCTGAGCATCTGAAATAAATTTCCTCTTAACCATTTGACTAAAAATGGCACTTAATCCAACAAGCGCAGCCCCTATTGCCAGCAGCCATCTGATAAAAGCTCTTCGTGACATTTACGCACCTCAAGTAATGAATTGTCAAGTTTACTCCGTAATATTTATTATACCACAAAAAAAATCCAACAGGCAGAGTCGCCAGTTGGATTTTAAGCTTGTTACCTCAAGGATAAACGGCTTACGCCGTCCATAACGAGCGCCTTTGTCAAGGTTGATGCGAAGCTAGGTTTTCCCTACCTACTGCTGATATCAACTATGTTAAAACCGTTGTTTTTTGAACGGCTTCCCAATCAACTTCACCTTCATTTTGACCATTAATCGGCCACCATTTGAAACCGTCATCGCTTAGGAGCTTCGCTGCCTCTTCTGGCCCCCAAGATCCGGCTGGATAGTGTTTCAGGTCTTCTGAACTCTCACTCCATGCTGCTGCGATACGATCCACATAGGACCAAGCAAGCGCCACTTCATCCCACCGGGTAAAGTACGTGGAATCTCCACGTGTTGCATCATACAGCAAGCGCTCGTAAGCTTCCGGTGTATTGATACCGATCTGGCAGCTCTGGCAGAAATCCATCGCTACGGGAACGATAACGCCTTCCGAGCCTGGCTGCTTCGCATTCATTTTCAAATAGATGCCTTCCATCGGATTCACACGGAAAACGAGTAAATTCGGCTCCAACTCATGCTTTTTGGCCAAATATACATTGTTCGGAATATTCTTGAATTCAACAACGACTTCCGTCGTTTTGACTGGCAGCCTTTTTCCTGTACGAATATAGAAAGGTACACCTGCCCAGCGGAAATTATCCACGTGAACTCTGGCTGCGAAATAAGTCTCTGTTGTTGACTGCGGACTCACCGAATCTTCTTCACGATAAGCAGGCAGCGCTTTACCTTTGGACGAGCCATTCGAATATTGACCGCGCACCACATTCGCACGAACATCGTCACCGGATTCGAATAGGCGGAGGGAACGCAATACCTTCACCTTCTCATCACGGATATCTTCCGGATGCAGACGGCTTGGCGGTTCCATGGCCATCATCATCAGCATCTGCAGCATATGGTTCTGACCCATGTCGCGCAGGGCGCCAGAGTGATCATAATAACCGCCGCGTTCTTCAACGCCGACAGTTTCACTTAGCGTAATTTGAATGTTAGCTATGTATTTGTTATTCCAAAGCGGTTCAAAGAAGGCATTCGCGAAACGAACGAATTCAATATTTTGCACCATTTCTTTACCTAAATAGTGATCAATACGGTAAATATCTTGCTCTTCAAATACTTGACGAAGTTGTCCATTCAAGCGCTCAGCCGATGGCAGATCGTAACCGAACGGCTTCTCAATAACGAGACGGTGCCAGCCTTTGGTTTTGAGCAATCCACCTTCACTTAAGTTGTACGATACGTTACCGAAAAGCTCTGGAGCCAGAGCCAAGTAGAACAAACGGTTTCCACCGGTCTGATATTTCTCATCCAGCTTGGCAGTCAGTACATTAAGTTCATGGAAACCAGCGACATTGTTGATATCCAGTGACATGTATTCAAAACGCTGTGCGAATCGCTCCCATTCCGCCTCATCCGTTACTTTATAACGGGCGAAATCCTCAATCGAATGCTTGACATCATCGCGAAATTGTTCATTCGTTCGAGATCTTCTGGCCAAACCAACTACAGCAAAATTTTCTCCTAACTTTCCTTCACGATATAGACTATAAAAGGCTGGAAACAGCTTTCTTTTCGCCAAATCTCCCGTTGCCCCAAAAATATAAAACACAGCTCCACTCATCTATGCATCATTCTTTCTCTATTAGGATTAGTTAATATGCTTAGCATACCTAAAATAGTCAAGCTATTCAACTTTTCTGAGAACTTTCTCTCATAACTTTTTCTTATGCGAATCTAGACATTCGTCTATACCGATCCGCCCGGCCATGAATAGGCTGGAAGTAGACAATAACACGGAGGTGCTAAGAAATAATGCAGCCTATTTATCCGATTACTGATAAGACTTGTCGAAGCCTGTACGGCAAGCCTGTTCTTATTTTTTTAAACGACGGGTCCGAAATCTATGGTGTTTTAAGTCGTATTGAAAAAAACAAGCTGATCCTGAACGATGATGCCGCCACGAAGCTCAACACGACAACGAAAAAAAGCAAAAAAACCATTTCCAAATCAAAAATAATTAAAACGAAGCAATCAAAGCCAGAAGATCAAAATCCATTTTTGAGATCAGCACCAGAGGAGTTTTCTTCCTTTGGCCTTCCTCTCTTCGGTGGCATGGCCCCTGGCTTCCAAGGACCGATCGATATTCAAATTGAAAACATTGCAGCTATGTTCAGTGAATGATGATGGGGCTGTGGATGAAGCAATCATCTGCAGCCCTTCGTTTTATCATCTCAATTTCTTGCTCATTTTATAGCAGCTTAGCTCGGGAATAAACGAATGAATTTCGTAACCTTTGCGCAAGTAAAATTGAATCGCTTTGGGGTTGCTTTCATCAACAAAAAGTTCAGCTGTCACACAGCGCTCACTTTTCCCGTACTCTTCGGCAACCTTCATAAGCTCATTCCCCCAACCTCTCCCTTGCTCACGAGAATCGACGGCTAACATATCAATGAATAACACACTCGATTTGCGAATCATCGTGATGAATCCGAACGGCTGTTTATTACCTCGGGCCGTAACAAACGTTTTATTCTGATTCAGTCTCTTCCGTATTTCGGAAAATGTTACAGAACTACCTGTGTCATACATTCTAGAAAAGGGTACTAGCTGTTCAACGACTAATCGATGGATAGTTCGATCGTCAATGGAAGCCAATCGTTTGCGTATCACTTGGCACCGCCTCCACAAGAAGCAATAATGCTATCTTATGTTAGCAAAACAGCAAATGACTCCGCTTGTATAGGCAGCTTGTTTACTTCTTCTAACTATGCAAGTACCAATTTACCCCAGTTCCTACGAATGCTATACTATAAGTAAGCGAAAATGAGGTGATCCTAATGATTTATGCGTATCCCCCACTTATGGCTTTGAACAGCTATCAAACCCATAAAGACTATTACCGGGTAAGCGCAGTAAGCGGTATTGCCGGCGGAAAGTCCAGTACCATTCGGCGCCCCCTTGACATGCCCTTCGCAGAACTAGCTTACAAACAACACGCTCAGTCCGCCGCGAAAGGCGTAGCCGAATTTGTTCAATCTGCACAGAACGTTAAACAATCCGCACCTTCCTTGGTGGAATCTCGACTTCCTTCTATTCCCTACAAGGCAACGCCTCTTTCGTCAGAAGCCGATAGCGAATCCATCATTGAACCCATAAGTAATTTCGTAAATACATATAATGAATTTCAGGACAGTTTGCGGGATTCTCCCGAGTATATTAATCGCTCACTTCTCCTAGGGCTAGAGCAAGCCGCTAAACCCTATTCTCTGAAAGAAATTGGGATAACAAAGCTGGATAACGGAAGCTTAGAACTACAAGAAGACGTACTTCAGGATCAGATTAAAAACCATTTTAGCTCCACGTTAAAAAGTCTTGGCAGCATGACAAACTTCGCCGCGACGCTCTCGAATTCGATAGGACAATTGCAGCAATTGCCTTCGGAGTCATTGTTCCAAATGTCTCGTTCACAACTTAAGCCATACGGCCAATATCGCTCCCAGCTCCAAGCTTATCTGCCCGTCCCGATGAGCGGACTGCTGCTTGATATTCAAATGTGATTGAAAATCCAAAATTCTTGAATTTGACCTGGCGATGCCCAGGTCGTTTTTTTGCTTAAGCCCGGAAATCGACCTTCCAACCTGCTACTTCATCTTTTGAACAATTCCACTTACATAGGCATTGTTTCCGGTTTCCGCTTTCCGCTTTGGAGCGACCCTTATTGGACATGCTCCAATTAGGCAACCATCTAGTCTAACTGCATCATTGAGCAATTTTAGTTGCAACTAGCAGTTGGGCATCCACGACTAATTGGGTACCCGCCATTTGGAAATCCCCGAGTTCATGATAGTCCAAGTTGTATTTCGTGCAACAATATCTCTCCCTAACGCCGCTTTAACCTGCAACTGTTGTATTTCGTACATTACCGATGCAAAATAGCTGACATGATCAGTAAGTCTTCACGTATAAATACAATTACTTAAATATATTGTATTTATTACCATTTTGTTTTTCTGGGTACAAGCCAAAAAAGTAAAGACTACAGAAAATGACGCGTTTTTACCATTAATTTACATTTTATTCTTGTGTCTCCGCTATTCTCTCACTATGATGCGCTGTGAACTTAGCCGTTCTTTTGTCTTGCTCGTCTTCTGTCGACCCTTTGAAGTTCTACTTGGCGGGCGAAAGACAGCATTTACAAAGTTAGACCAGCTATCATAGAAATAGATTCGCAATAACTTTAGCGTTGT
>NZ_AUGY01000024.1 GCF_000422905.1 Paenibacillus alginolyticus DSM 5050 = NBRC 15375 | reverse complement strand
TTACCGAAGCAGCGAGAAGTAATATACCATACTCATTTTTATTGTGCAACTAGTTTTTTTCTAGTTACTTTCATCAGCCTATCTTGCGGCCGGAGTGATAATATAACATGGATTACAATTACATAGCAATGTTTTATTCTTCCAATTACAAAAAAGTTTTTAAGGTTGATTCTTACCTACTCTTATAACATCTCCCTACTAATAGATCCTTATAACAAAAAAAACACCTGCTGCTTAAGCACGTGTTCATTATAACTCATCAATTTGAAAACAATCGTCAAACCGATTAATGTTTATTAATCCGAAAACAGAGGCATTATAATTTTGTTCACTATATTAGAAGCTTCTCTTCAAAAAGCGCTAAGTAACTTATTCGGCTGCTTTAGTTTCCATTGTACATTCATGAACCACATAACTGTTGACAATGGCAGCTACAAACGTTGCCCGGTTGTTTCGAAAGAATTGAAATAAAATACGAGCTTTCGGAGGATTCTGCAATTAGACTAGGGATAATCGGCTTTTTTATCGTTGTCAAATTCCCACTCCATGGAGTATATTCAGATACCGTTTATTACCCGTTTTTGCCCACATCAGAAAACAATAGCGATTATTTATAATAACGGGATTATTGGATGGAAGAATCGGCTTCTTTTGATTGGCTTTCTTCAACATGTTAAGATCACCTCCTTACTTACTCCTGTATTTGTTATTCAGTTGTATTTATTACTCATTCTAACCAATCTATTAATCTATTAATCTATTAAACATGAGATAACTATTAATTTTGATCTCACCCGAATCTCGAAGCAAACAAAAAGGAACAGCATTAACTGCACCTTCATACTGTATTTTCAATATTCCATTGTTATGATCGGAGTACCTACGGTTAGTCGCAACTTGCCAGTCGTAGACTCTTGATGCAAAGCAATCTGCAGATTCACCTCTTGGTTACCACTCTTAATAGAAGATTGGAACTCTCCAGAAGCTAGTGAAGCACTTACCGTGTTCTGATCCTTGTAGCTTTCTACGGTTTTACCTTTAAAAGCTAGAGCTATAGCATTTACCAGCTTTATGGAGCTCTCTTGACTAGACTGTTCTTGCTCATTTACATAACCTTGCACCATAACATTCCATTGACCATTTATACCGAGCTTCTTCAATTGTTCACTTGCTTGTTCCTGCCACTTGATCAACTCCGACTGTTCGGCTTCATGAGAAGCGTCTAATCGCAAGACGACATAGCAGGCCGATTGTCCTTGTGGACTTGCAACTATTACGGTGACGGCTGCTCCGGGTACAACCTCAGCTTTCGTTTTATATGTCGGATGTGAATTGGATTCACTCAACACTTCTGCCTGAGGAATTCCAAAAGCTCGGGACAGTTTCTTCCCAGTTTGTAGCATATCCTGAGCTACACCACCGCAGGTTCCGTAATTGCTTGTATATTTGAAGGTGATTTGATTCTCACTCGTCATATACGGTCTAACTGTGTTCAATAACTGAAATGCTTCTTGCTCGCCTTGTGCATCAGCATGACGAACCCACCCAAAAATAATGCTTATAATGGACATACAAATGATCGATAATAACCAAGATTTCTGCATATAAAAAAGCACCTCTTTACTAGAATCTTCAACTCTAGTAAAAGGATGCCCATATCTAGCAAATTTTAAACTGAGGAGGTTTTCTCAAGCTCTTTTTCTCGTCGTACGATTTCTTCCATAGAAGTGTTAAGTGCGGCCTGCGGGCCAGGGAAGTAGTTTTTATAATAAGCTAAGTCCATTCTCCTGCAATCACTCTCGCCGGTCCTTCGCCGTGTCGTACAGCTTTAACCTGGTTGCTCGTTTAAGGGGATTCCGGCTCTTTTTCAAGTACATATTCAACGCTTGTGCGAATCGCCGGCTGCGAAGCCATCCGAGCTCAATTTATCTTCGCCTCAACGTCGGATAAAAACTAGTGTGTCTGGCCATCCCGTTCCCTCCTCTCGTTTATATAACCATCATACATTCTGGATTTCAGAGTAGTGAATTCCGCTCCCTATAAAAATAAAAAGACCAATAGCTGGAGGTCCTATGCAATTGCACACTAGACAGTGGCATTAAGCGGGCCACCGGACAAAGCGAAAGCCCGAGGGAAAGCATCCCCGGGCTTTTATTTTTATTCTATAACATCAGAGCAAAACGCAAACACCATCGACATGACTTCTCTTTCGTAATCATCTTTCACATAAAAGCAATGACGTTTCCAGTCTAGAAGCCGTAGAGCCCCATCAATATCTCCAGCAATTGCATCATTAAAAGCGGCCTCAACCTGTTCCAAAGAAGGGATTCGTTGATGTTTACGGTGAAATCCAATGATTCTCGATAACTCACTACTCTTGTACTTCATCAATCAAATAGTACGCCTCCATATTTGTATCAAAAACAACTATTCGGTCGGTTACGTCATAATCCATATCATTCACATCTAAATGACTCAGCGTTTTCTCCTCGCCTGTCTCCTTATGCTTAACTCGGTATTCCATAAAAGTCATCCCCTAAACAATAAATTCCTCAAAGACTGGAAGCCGCATCGCTCCAGACTTATACCAATCCCTATATTTAACTTTGCAGCGCACCACAGGCTTTATATATACGTAATCCTTGCTCTCACCACTTTTAAATGAACGAAATACTGGCCACATTGATTCACGAGCAGATTGGGTTATACCAAGCTCCATAGTGCCGATCGGGCGGATACGTTCCCCATTTTGATAGCCGAGCAGCCAAGAACTTTCCTTCTTGCTGTAACCGGTTATGTAGACCTCTGCCTTTTGGTAGTTAATAACTTTTTGCCATGACCAGGAGCGTACTCCCTTTTCGTATCTCGAGTCTTTTTTCTTAATCACAATACCTTCAAGACCATGCTGGCATACGATTTTATAGAAGTCCTTTGCGCTGCCTTTAATCGGCCGAACAATTCTATAATGCTCCGTCTCCTGAAGTATCTCTTCAAGCAGCTGCTTGCGTCGCTCTAATGGCAATCCAGTCACGTCTATGCCGCAGTGGTACAAGATGTCAAAAGCCATGAATACGACTGGCTTTCGCTTCTTACTGGATCGGAAACCTGCATTTGTCTCTTCGAAGTCCGCTCGCCCTTGCTCATCAAGGACAACGATCTCTCCATCAAGAATAGTCCCTTTCGGAATTGGTGGATTGTGGAGTTCCGGATATTTTGCTGTTGCATTCGTGTTCTTTGTGTATAGGTTAATCTCTTCCATATTTGATACAATCAACCGAATGCCATCCCACTTTAGTTCGGCAAATGTGGAAATACCATCAAACGGTTCATTGTTTTTGGCATATTGGAGAAGCATTGGAGGAATAAACATTATCTTCATCACCCATAATAATGGTACACCTTAGAACTATCTGTGACTAATGGGATTTGAAGGAAGCAAGGAGCCCTATAAATGAAGAAATTAATAACCCCCAGTTCTTTTGTTTGTTTGAGCATAGCAACCGCCATTACATTTCCAGTGTACTACGCTCTTAAAAGAAGATAAATTGCAATAGGTGAATAAGCTCGGATAGCATTATTGTCCCTGGGCTTACTTGGAATCAACTCGAATTCAGGTAGTAAGGATTATGTATTACACAAATCTGACGATTGTACTGATGAAAGGCTAAATAGATAGATCACTACGCTAACGAAATAATAAAAGAAGAAGGCAGCCCAACTATAATTGGACCAGTTGCCTTCTTCTTATCGGTCAGGATAATATAGAAACAATTTCGGGATTTTATTTCACAATGATCTCTACTCTAGTTCCATCCGGGTATTTTTCAAGTTGATTTGAGATCCATGAGCCAGCGCCACGGTTGTCGGCTGGTGTGACGTACATAATATCAGCCCCTGCACCACCCTCTGCGCACATTGCCATTGGCCATTCGTCGCGGTCATATCCCTTCTTCGTTGGTACACCCTTAAGCGATAAATCTCGGTTATGATCTGCCCCGTCCCTATTGATTGTACAAATGTTTGATTCTCCATGTTCTATGGCGGACTTGATATGGGCTCCTGTTTCCGGATAACGTTCCTTCGGGAAGACGAGTGTCACTACTGAACCGTTTTGAACGGTTGTTTTGCTCTCGAAGATCCCAGATTGAGTCAAATATGATGCTGTAGAAATGAGCACCACTAGCACGAATAACCAAAATAATTTCTTTATGGTTCCATCTCCATTTCTGCTTTAGTACTGAATACCATTACTCAATTTCTGCTTAGCTTTTGTACGACTTCTCTTAGATCCACTTGCCTTAATCGTTTGAATCGGAGCGGGTCCACCCCTTGCTTATTGCACACTTCATCATCTATAAATACCCGGTTGTATTTTTCGAACAGGACTTTAGGATTCTTCTTTGCAATTCGGTGAAGCTCCGCCTTTCTGGATGCCGCCCATCGCAGATAGTGATATCCGAAGAGTAAATACAAGGATATAACCATCAATGAAAAGCATATGGCGAATTCCACTCGCCCCTTGCTGCTGCCGTCTTGAATGTGCAGGATCAGGAACACAATGTTAGTTGCAAGGAGAGCCGCTACGATTGGATAGAGCGCCCACCCCCACGATCTGGTTGGAGGCTTAAACAGCGGCGGGCTCAAGAACGCGCATCTCCTCTTCAGTGAATCCCAAGTTCAGCGCGGCGAGTTTGAATGCGTGAGGATCAACGTGTTGCGCAAGGACCTTGGATAATCGTTCGCACTCTTCCCGAGCAACTCTCTTTTCCTCCGGTCTTCCGAAATTCAACTTAGCCAGCACCACACTCATTTTCGTTAGTAAAATACCTGTTTCCATTTGATCAATACCTCTAAGCATAATGATTCCTCCTGACAGGTTAATTTTTTATATGGTCCCATTGTTCGATAATTTCTTGTGGAATGGAGCCAGCTTCGACGAGTACCGATAATAGCCGGCGCGCGTGTGCTAGAATCGCTTGTCGCTGCTCCAGACTATCTGAAAGCTGGATAGATGTGTTCAATTCCTTCAGGGCATCTATGATCAGATCATTCCATCAAATCTCCCTCTCACCAAATTGAAATTTGAAAAACTGTCTTTCTACATCTTACCGTTGCCAAGAACATATATTTCTATAAATCCCTGTTTGCTTCCTGCTTCATTGTGTCCGCTTTGGCCAGAGCTACTAGCGTTTGGTATAACACTCCACAAGGCGTTAATTCGGATACAACGAATCCTACATATTGGCGGAGACTTTCACGTGTCAGACCGCCAATTTCGATAAGTTGATCGCCGCATTCATGTCACGGTCAATCCTCAACCCGCAAACACATTCGTAGGTGCGCTCAGATAGTTTTAATTCGGCCTTTATTCGCCCGCAACACGAACACAATTTAGATGATGGAAAGAACCTGCTTGCTTGGATAAATCGTGCACCAATCTTTTCACATTTATATTTCATTTGTCGTACAAACTCATACAGCTTTTGCTCTGCAATCGCTTTGCTTATGTGGCGGTTCTTCATAAGCCCACTCACATTCAATTCTTCCATCACAATGACGCATGGCTTGGTTTTCGCGATTGCACTCGTTGCCTGGTGAATGTAATTGGTACGAATGTTCGTCAGTCGCCGGTGAAGCAAACGAATGGATGTTTCAACCTTTACAATGTTGCCTGTCTTGACGAAACGGCTTCCCTCCATGTTCATTTCGTATTTGCGAGAAACCTTACGCTGCAACCTACGCAAGCGTTTTTGCGCATTTCTTACGGTAATAGACTTGTTTATGTTTATGAACACCATGCCGTTACTGCATACAGCGAGATCTTTAATGCCTACATCAATTCCAATGACCCCACCTAACAGCTCTTTCTTCTCCTGCCCCTGCTCTATACCGACTGTTACATACCAATACTTCCCATCAAATGAAACTCGCGGATTGCTGTACTTGTCATGCTTGGGAAGGTCTTCACTCGTTTGCACCCAACCGATCTTCTCCAGATAAATGAGGCACCCGTTCACCTTAAAGCGATCATACCTGCTGTAAAAAGACGGTTTTGACCGTTTCCTGCATTTAAATTTCGGCTTCCCAGATTTGCCCCTAAACATCTTTATGTAGGCACCACATGCATCTTTGACGGCCTGCTTTGTCGTCTGTGCTGAAACTTCATTGAGCCACGCATATTGTTCCGTCTGCTTCAACTTTGTCAGTTCTTTCCGCAGCACGGCATCGGAAAGGAACTTCCCTCCGTATGCGTAGTTTTCTTCCTGTCGGGCAAGCGTCCAATTATACGCCCAACGAGACACACCGGCACAACGCCATAGCTTTTGTTCTTGTTCTGGAGTCGGTCTAATTCTTACTTTTTTTGCTAAAATCAACTTACATACACTCCTCAAACTCCGCTGTCCTTTTACTGATGTCGAATACTTGTTTCTATTATACGAAGAGCCACATTACCTAGCAATTTTACTACCATTATAAAGATTAATGCTGATCAAAATGCAAAGAAGCGCCTGAACAGATGTCAGGCGCTTGCTTGTTTGGATGTTGCCATTTCAAACTCGATATATACTGTCCGAGCTTATGTAGTTGAGAACTGATTATTTCCCGCTCTTCCTTCGTTTCTGCCAGCTCATCATCTCTACTCCATTCATGATGTAAAGGGTTTGGGTATGTTTAGATTAACAACTTCCCGGATGAGTAAAAAAAAGAAGCCGGGTAACCGGAGGTTCCCAACTTCCTAGGCAATTGCTTCCCCGTATAACAATGTGTTAAACGAGACTTTCTCCGGAAGAGGCATGGCAGCTGGGCGGTTGATTCGCTCACTGACAATCTCCTCGACGATACTTTCTACTTCCGCGGCCAGACCAACGCTGATCGTCGTGTTGCCGCATTTACTGCAAACTTGTGCCGGGAATTCCGTCACTTTGATTTCTTTTTGTTCATCGCCGATTCTGAATAACATACTCTCCGTCACTGTATTCGGAATCAACTCATGCTCTTCGTGGCATTGAAAGCAATACCCTTTCGAGGAAGTCGGCTCGGGCTGATCTCGTTCCACAAGTCCTTTTATGTAATCGGTAGTGGTTTTTCCACGCATGATGGCCTTTAGCTTTAACATGCGAATTTCCTCCTTACTCCATATGCTGAAATCCGGTATTGGGTATAACGCAGTCATGTTCCATCGTCCTTTCCGAACAATATCGTTACACCCATTTTACCCTTCAATCTCTTGCATCGCAAAAACAATTTCGACGCATGTAACCATTCGCCCACTTATATTCATGGGATCTTGGATCATACTCCGTCACGATAGTCCAGATATCAGGATTTTTGTCGCTGAATCCACAAACCACATGCATTGGACGAAACGTTTTCGGCCCCACTTTCAGATTGTACATGATCAAGATGGTCCGTTCTTTTGTTTCCTTGTTGTAGCCAGATTCAATAGCCCAACCATTCTCAACTGCTTCTCTGATCTCACTAATCGAAAAAGACCGCTCGAATTGACGGCGATCACCGTGTCTGCTCTTAATGAGAGCATTCACGTTTTGCTTCAAGACTGCCTGAAATTTTTCAAGACGATCTTGAGCATCACTCAAAAATTTCTCTTGGTGCTCATTGTGGTTCTTCGCCTTCTGAGCACATAATTCTGGACATGAGCATGTTACCCTCATCCCTTATACACCTCCTTTTGGACGCAAAAAAGCCTACCTAAAGGAGCTTCGTCTTCCTAAAAAGGACAGACTTAGGCACCTATAGGTAGGCGTTTTGGCCAGTTAATGAATCTAGCAACGGTACTCCATGGGCCGCTTGGCAGGAGCAAATAAAAAAGAAAAAGTATGCCTATATTTTAAGCTATCATTCGATAGATTGGTAGAGTCATAAAGCTCATTTGAAGTAAAAAAAAACGGATTGCCTCGGCAACCCACTCCACTTATTTGAAGTCATCAAAGTTCTTTTTGTCGTTCCAATTGTCCATGAGAATAATTACCGTTGTAATGTTCCTCTTCAATGTGATTACCTATTGCTTTAATTATATTTGACTCCGATTTGAGCCAGTAAAGTTACGCATGGGTAACTTGCTGCTCCGCAAACCGAATCCGGTCCGGGTGCAACTCTCCTATGCAGCTTTCCCCGGTATACGAATCCTGGATATAAGCGACATGGGAATTCCCTTTCCCCCACTCCTCGTAAAGTAATGGGCCGAAGAACTCTTCATGCTCATCGGTGAGCATATCGAAGTCAGATTGGTAAGTTTGAAGATACACCCTCGTTCTGATCCCGAGTTCAGGTATCGGAAACATCGTCTCTAGGGATAGCATGAGACTCATCGTGATCTCATCGGAGAGACTTCGCATAACATCGAGCGTACGGAAAATATGATTTTTAAATTCGGATTCGTGTTCTCCAAGCAAGATGTCCTTGTCCGGCTCAATGATCAGCATAAATTGCTGAGGATTATCAAGACGACAGATTTGTGCCCAAAAGCTCCACATGGCCAGTACCATCGCAGCAGCTTTCTCATATACCGATACACCCGCAGGGATGATGAATTTCCGACCTTCGGGCGTCACATGCCACTTTACTTTGCAAGTGTCATTGATGGCATGAAGCAGCACTTCTTTGGCACTTGAATTGCCCATCGATTCGAATATTCGGTGATATCCATGTGTCGGGCCTTCCATATGAGCTCGGTATGATACGGCCGGCACATACTCACGGAAATTGAATCCCCCCTTGCCTTGTGCAGTAAGATCAAAATATGTAGCTGGGAAAATGCCTCGACGGTCACGAAAGTATTGGTTTGGATCATGCGCTGCGGGCAAGTCCGGTTTCTCTTCGAGCCAGGCAATCGAATCATCGGTTTCTGTAGGATAGCTCTCTCCGCTCAGATCAGATGTGATCCAGAAAACCACTTTATCATCGTACAGATGAATGTTCCGAGCAACCTTACTGACAATGTTCTTGCGGGCTGACTTTTCCTTGTCGCCCAAAAAGGCGATTGTCGCATAGTCCGGATTCATCCAGTCCCAACGAATCGGAGTATTGGCTTGGTGTCCTTCTAGTACGCAACCCATAATCATTTCTCTTTCCAACTGGGTGTTCCTATATTCCATCTTAATCCTCCTCCAAAATAAAAAAACACCGGTAGGCATGGTTCTCCCATACGCTAACGGTGCTTCCGAGCGCTCTTTAGTGATTTGTCTTACCCCTATTATATTCATTTTTGATTCAGGAGATCAATGGATCAGCGTCGTTTCGATGGAGACGGTATTATATGTCGGATTCTCATATCAATTTACCGCCACATCCAACTCTATTCTACCTACCGTTCTAATGGACAAAGGTAAGACTGACACTAAAAAAGAGGAGCTGTGCTCCTCCTTGTTTCTAGTATTTCCGGTGGAATCGGAAGTAGTCGTTCCAATCACCTGCGATATTGATAGTAACAGTCGTCGTTTTTTGGACTCCGTTAGAGTACGCCACGGTGAAGGTGAAATTATAAGGCCCATCACCCAGCGTCTCTAAGCCTACCGAGGCATTGTCTGCTCCGATATATCCGGTCCAGTTCAAGACGGTCACTTTCGAAAGACTCGTGCTTCCGATACCCGTCGCGACAACACTAATGCTCGTTGCGACCGTACTGCTCGTTCCTGTATCAGTTGGAATGCCAACAAGATCAAACTGTTCGCCTGCCCAGAAGGTTTGAATGCTCCTTAAACTTCCGGGGTTAGCTGCATTGTATGCTTGTCGGTTCGCTTCCCACTGAGTCGTATGATTGACTTGTCCCATAACCCCCAGCTGGCCGACAACAATGTTATGCGTTACCGTACTGGATAATCCGTAAGGGTCAATCGCCGTCAACGTAACTCTGTAGGTGCCGGGTTGATTGACGGTATCGCTACCAAAAATCGATGTGTTTTGCGTAAAGGCTGTTTTGCTGTACCCGCCCGGTCCCGTAATGGTCCAAATGTACGCCAAAGCATCCCCATCTGGGTCGGTCGAAAGATTCGTAATCGTGATCGTATCGCCTTCCCAAGCTGGTTGCGGATTCCAATTGAATTCAGCGGTCGGCGGACGGTCGATGTAGAGCCATGTCTGAGCCGACCAGTTGGACCACACATATCCGTCATGAACTCTTACCCTGACTCTTAACTTCTGGCCAGCTGGCAAATCGGTAGGAGCTATCCATGATGCGGTTGTGTCCGTAGTGTTTTGCGGTGTTATCCCCGAATCAAGCACAACAACGGTATTTGCTTCGTTAGTGACTTCGATCTGGAAGAAACTGAAAATCGTTCCCGCATCCGTATCCGTTTGGCTCCACTTGAAAGTTGGCTTCGTTGTGCTAAAAATTGTTGGAGCTGCTTGCGTTCCGGCCGGATCGATCATGGTGGCTGTCGGAGGACTATTCGTTGTCATCCAGCCGATATTACTCCAATCGGACCAAACATTATTTTCATTCATGACGCGGAGCTGAACTTTCAACTTCGATCCTCTTGGAGCATCTACGTTCATTATCCAGCTATCTGACAATTTGGTTCGATCAGCTATGGGAACGCTAATATCAGCACTAGCAACGATAGTTGCACCATCCTCTGCCCAGACACGAACTTGCTGATAAGCAATCTTTCCTGTATCATCGTCCTTTTGGTTCCAGGTAATTGTTGGACGCAAATCAGTTACAGGTGTCGGGTTATCATAAGTTCCTGTTGGGTACGTCAGCTGAACCGTTGGTGGTCTGCGACTGCCTAAGTACCCATCATTTGACCAAGCAGACCAAGTGGTTTCATCCTTAACTCTAACTTTAATATGCCACTTATCGGTCAAATTTCCTACGATGCTTGTTGCCAAGTAACTGTACATTTCAGCTTTGGTACTAAATGTTTTTACACCTTGGCTCCTATCGTACTCAACTTCACTCCCCCACCAATCCTTTGTTACCTGGCCAATATATACCTCATAAGCGGTATAGGTCGTATCAGGGTCAATGTCCGATTGATTCCAAGTGATCGTTGGATTAGTTCCTACTGGAAAAAAGTCCGGCGTGTCCTTCGATCCCGTTGGGAAAGTCAAAACTGCCTTCGGCGGGTTATTTGGTTTTAGACCAACATCAATTGTATTTGTTTCCGGCCATGACCAAGCGCCAAATTCGTCTTTAACCTGTAACCCAATCGTGTACGTACCAGAATCATTAACCTTGTCCAATTTCGTTTCAGACATTGTTCCGTCCGGAGCAATGAACCAATATTTTCTCTCTACAATTCCTCTGCTCGTTTCATATCCCGGCTCAATATGCCCGGTTGGAACGTTGTATCTGTCCGGATCGAAGCTTGTGTCTGTCCAAGTCACCGATCCGTTTGTTTCCATCACGAGACTGAACTGCGCGACCGGACGCCGATGGACAATAATGCTCTTCTTGAACGAATTAGAATTTTTTCTGTAGGCATCAAAAGTCATGTTTGGAAATTTGTACTGAGGTATCGGATACGGATCATCTTTTGCTCTCAGTGAAACATCCCACTTCCCTACCCGGTCAAATGTCGGCATCCCCGAAGTGTAGCTTTGGCCGCTCAGTGGAGATACGCCGCCATTATCAATGAACATCGGTGTATGAACATAATTCCAGCTGAATGAACCAGCAATAGGGTCTTTCTCCGGATCATCGAAAATGACGTTATCATACTTTAGTTCCGCTTTTCCGGTTTGATCATCCAGGATCGCGTAATCAGCATTCCAGAGATCTGCTTCGGCGTATGGCTTCATGGTCATCCCTGAGTAATTCACGAATGACTTATTCGAGAATGGCCCGAATTTCCCGCTGACCGCATACGTATTATCTACGATATCAGCGAAGTAATTGACCTTGTTAATCCAAACGTTGAACGTGTTACCGACTGTCCGGATCTTCACGCTGTAGCCCTTGCTGTCCTGGATGTTGTATGCGGAAGTTGAGATAACTGTCCTTACGCCATTCACATATTTGGCCAGGTAGGTATTTGCTCCATCAAACTCCAAGGCGTAACGATTCAAGCCATCCTGCATCCGGAACGAAAATCCAAAAAGTTCCGTATCGATTTTAACTTGCTCGGTCTTGAAGTTGAACATGATTTCTGCATCTGTGGCTGTTGGTCCGGACAAAAACTGTCCGTATTGATATCTCGGTGTAATCGCTGGGGCTTCTGCTACCGGCCCCTTGTCAATCCAATATACGGTATCCCCATATGGTGGGCTGTTGTATCCAGTAGCCCAGCTATGGTACATCCATGCGCTCAGAATCAAGCCATCGCCCATGTACTCTTGGAAGCCTTTTTGATTTACAGTTTCAACTGCACTCGAAGCAAATCCGACACTTCCACTAAGAATCCGTGTTGATCCTCCGGTATTAACATCGGTACACTGGTTATAAATGTTGGCAGCGCAATTTCCTCCACCGACATAATTACCAGCACCATCAACGTGCATGGCGGTTGACATCCCGGTAACAACCGGACCTCCCCATCCCCAAACTGCTCCACTTGTCATGTCAATGGTATTATTGACAATGCTTCTGCTATCTCCCCAGGAGCCGCCAACTGTGTAGAGTGTCTTGGTCACAATGGTATTATTGAGTGAATTGACAATCATCGTATTGATGTTGTCTGCCCAATCATACGTCCAAGCAGCGCTGAAATATAAGGAGTTACCCCCCGTTCTCGCTCTCCAAACTATTTTGTAGTCTTTATCGTACTTGGCCACGTAGATTCCTAATGCAAGTTCAGGATATGCCCGCATGTTATATTCGGAATAACCCCTCATCGCACTTCCATCTGGTGCGTTGCAAATCTTTTCCTCATAAAAGTAAGTGTTGCCATCCCGATCTTTATATGGGGTGCTCGTTTGATTGAATCTACAAGAGGTATCAACATACTTTTTAGGATCATAACTTCTTGGCGTACTGGTATACGGCCATTGTACATATTTCGCTTCATACGTCACTGGAACCCAAGGATTATTCCCGATAATTGCTCCGGTGTTTACAACGTTACCGTATTGGTCAACCTCTGCAAAACTATTGCCGAAATAACCGTTTGTTGAGTAATAACCATCACTATCAGAATAAAAAAGAAGATGATCATTTTTTGTAATTGTATCTTTGTTACCACCAGGAACGTCGAAGCAGCCAATCAATGAAGCGTCCTGGGCTTTGAACGAACATGCCATTGGTGATTGTGAGTAATAGACTCTTATCGATGTATAATCATCTGAGTCAGTATAATCATATTGCTTGACTGGTGTATTCTTAGTAAACAATAGATAAACAGTCTTTTCAGCAAATTTAAAATTTACTGAGCCATAATTTAATGACTCCTTGATAGTCACTTGTCCCTTTGGACTGCCGTATTCAGTAGTGTAAGGAACCGTCTTATTTTGTAATAACTTATCAGCCGGGATGTTACTATAATTGAGCGTATAATCGTATGGATTCCCATCCAACCATTTATGTTTATACGTTCCATAGGGAAAGCATCCACTACAACCGGTAGTCCAAACTAAGTCTAACTGATACCGGCCAATCTTATTTTTATTTAAGGCATAGAACGTATTGCCGGTAGAAGATTCGGAATATCCACTGCCAAGTTGGAAATACATATGAACCTTATCCGTTTCAATCGGCGTTCCCCCAGCAACAAAATTTCCCGGTTGGCCATCTGGACCAGGAACCAATAACGGTTGTGCATAGCTCGGGTCTGGGGATGTCATCCCCTTATAGATCGAAAGACCATTCTTACCAAAACCATTGTCATTAAACGGTGAACTATAAGCCGTTGCTCCCGCAAATCCATATGGGGTTGAAACTCGATTTGCAGAGGTGTACTGCCTTTCCTTTCCCTTACCAGCCCCGGACAGTAGTCCTTCGTTTTCATTCTGCCAATTATAGGTCGGGCTTTTGCTCAGAACACTATTGGTATTTGTTGCAAACAACGTCCAGAGCCTTAAAATATCCGAAGCTTTGTAGAGCTGCGGTGGATTCGGATCCGGATTCGGACTGTTCCCCGAAAGATCAAAGCTAACTTCCGGAGCTTGGTTGATTACGTCCATCACGCCGGATTCTGCTTCTGCCCAAGCGCCGTATTCTTCAATCGCGCGCAGCTTGAACTTGTATTTACCGACTTTCGTAGGATTAAACACATATTTTGTCAAAGTGCCTGTTACTGTTATCCAAGGCTCAGTAGCATCGGAGAAAACACCATCATTGTTTGCATCATTTCTTTGGTACCAGATCGTTTGCGTCAGATTATCGCCGTCCGGGCTGTAAGATTCATTCAGCACGTCATAGCCTTCGCCACGGATCCCCAATGTAGGGGCATTGATCTTAGCGATTGGCGGGTAATCCGGATGAACAATGATGTTACAACTACTCGAATTTTCAGAAGCCAAACCAGCTGAATCATAGACCTTATTCAAGGTTACTGTGACTGTGATATCGCTCATCGTGGTGTTCAAGTACGTTGATTGCTTGTTCGTCCACTCGTCTTTCGAGTGATCGATTGTTCGGCCCATTGGGCTTCGGCTTTTGTCGGCGTTAATGGCTGACGGTGCTAATGGTCTGTTTGACTTCATTTGTGCCGGAGCTTCACAAGCTGCAATCGGATTAGGCTTTACGACATTGATCGTAGCCGATCTCCAACCGCTTTGTGCGCCCCTTGTATCCGTCAATTTCATTTTCACGGTATGGACACCTAAAACATCGGCCTTGATATTACTAAATCTTTCGTCGTGTTCGTTAAATCCGTAGCCATCCCTGTCATCACCCAATTTTTGAATCCATGGGTCCGAACTACCGGCAAAATTCCATGTTGGGAAAAATCCATCGCCTTCCGGATCGTAAGGTTCTTCTGGGGTCTTGAACTTGTCCTTGATAATACCCAGATCGATATAGTTATCTACGACAATTTCATCTATGGCAGGAAAGTTATTCGTATTACCCCTAGCAAACCAACCAGGAGAACCGAAAGGTGGGTTGTTATTTGCTGCGACTGTGATCGTGAAGCTCTTTGGCCCGACAACCTTTGTCGTTCCGCAAGTCGAAACAATTTTCATCGTGACGTTTACAGATCCTTCACCCATTCCCCCAGGATACGGAGGCCCGGAGAAGCCTTGGGTCGTCGCTGACGATTTGGCTCCAACGTAATCCCGAATGATGCCGTCTTGCTCGAAAATGAATCCGAATTGGCTGATTGCACATGACGTTCCACCGCTGGAACCACCTACACTAACGCCAACCGGGTACATCGTGTTGCTCTGACCGTAGGGCATCGTCAGCTTTTCAATCGTGAAATCACCCGTAATAAACGGATCCAAGGGAACAGCCGCGCAGCTGAGTTTCGGGACCACAGTCACCGACTTACTGTTATCATCCGTCTTGTTTTCCCCTGTGACAGTATCGACGAACACAGCTACGTTATAAAGGGAAGTCCCTGCAAACGTCTTAGTGAACGTTTCGGTCTTACTGCCCCCAGCTGCAAGTCCAGTGTAGTCAAAAGTTTTGAACGTGGCTCCGTCAATTACAACTTTCGCCTGAAATGGTGTCGTGATATCTGTTCCACCCGTGTTTGAAAAAGTAAATGAAAAGGATGATGCCGCATTAACTTCAACGCATGAAGGAGCCGATACGTCAGAAACTACAAGGTTCGGCGCGTTTGGCGGGTCCTCGTAATAAACAGTTACCTTGTCGTCGTATTGGTATGTCTTACCGGCCAGATCGACGATGAAAGCTGCATAGTAAGTAATGACCTTCGCACCAGCAGCAGGTAAATCTCTGGATGATTCATAGGAACTATTAAAGTTAGTAAATCTCTGTTGGAAGGTTACTCTATACTCCCCTGCATCATTCTTGTTAGGTGTAACGTTTATACCACTAATTATGCCAGGTTTTGGATAACCTTCGTGATATGAATCAGGTCCAGTTATCGGACCTTGTAAATTTTCATTTACTTCTGCATAGGTCGCGATGACATCAGTTACTGCCGAATCAGGAATTTTTACCCCGTTCAACTTAAAATCTTGATCTTTTCTCGCTCCCAAACTTAATGCACCTAGTTTTGAAAAAGCTGGATCCGTAGTAGAACATCCAGGAAGTGTCGGCATCGAGTATCCATTGATCGATTCCGTAGAAGCACTAGAAGTATTTCTGTAGGTCGCAGGACCATAGTCATCCGGACCACAGCTTATCTTCACGATATTTCCGTCTATATCCGGTACATCAGCGTACCAGTTTCGACCTTGGGAACCACCTGGGCTATAACGATACCAAGCATAATAACCTTTTGTTCCCGATGCATTACCAATGGATGTTACATCTTGAACGGTCCCTGAAATATCATTCAATTCCCCTTCATAATAATTAACACCGATTGCTTTAGGCGGTGTGATGTCCTGGCTACCTTGCATGATTTTAGTTATTACCTTTCCATTTGGAACAGTAACATTTATTGTAGCACCGGACATTTTTGGATAGGATGAATAATACTTATTATCCGATCCAGGACTAGCTCCTCCGTATTTCCACATTACAATAGGAGTTGTCATGGATTCCGGTGTAGCTGCAAAAACCTTGTTGAGCCATTCACCAAAAAACAATGTGGTTGGAGAATTGAAAAACATTACGATAAGCATAAACACACTTATCAATCTCGCACGTTTTCTGGTCTTATTTAAGCGCAAACAGATCCCCTCCCCCTTATAAAACGAACATCCTATTTACCGGAAGGAACCCAGACAGATGTGATAGTACGAGTTGAGTCATCTACTGGTGGTCTTGCAGGAGCATTCAACTTAATTGAGATATACTCCGCTGTTTCAAACCCTGATTTGGGCAAAATCATGCATTGCATATCCCCACGTCTATTTTTGAATACTGTCGCAAGTGTATTAAGCTCTCCTTTAGCTAAAGCAGTTGGATCTGGACTTTTGAATCCATAAATAGATAATCCAACCTTGCCATTCTCAGCATAGGCAGCCGTATCTTTGACATAATCCACATGACTCTTAACCAAGATTACATAGCTGTCCGGATAATCTTTCACCAAAGGCATTTCCCCTTCTCTACCAGGAGCAAACCAATGCAAATCATTGATATCCCCAAGAAGTCCTCGATTGGGGTCGTTTGGATTGGCCATATCAATTACTACGACTTGATCAATTTCGCCCTTGAACTTACCATCTGCAGTTTCCAAAACCAACTTATCCGGAGTCCATTCACTGGATTCACCCTTAGTACCGGCAAAGATTGGAATCATCGAAAACAGGTTCGTGCGCCTAAACGCAAGCTCTGCATTCGATATCGCCAACTTGTCGGTTTCCAGCTTTCCGCCACTATTCAAGCTAAGAATGCGTTCGATGATAGTAACGGATTGGGCGCGGGTCGTACTTCCATCCGGAGCCAATTCCCCGTTCGCAAGTCCTTGAATCAGCCCCTTGCTTGCAGCCGTGTACATTGCCCCTTGATCATTAATGCTAACGTATTTTTGCTGCAGTGTAGGATCGGTTGCTCTGACTGCAATTTTCGACATTTCAATCCTGGAAATCGGCTTGTTGATGATATCGGTATTGATAGAATCCTCTCTCACAATACCCTTCTCTACTGCCGCCTTAACATAGGGAACGTACCACTCCCGACCATCGGTACTACCGATAACAGGAAGCTGAGTTGCGGTTACAACCATTTTGATAAACTCCGCGGTGCTGACGTAATTCTCCGGCCGGAACGATCCATCGCCGTAGCCGTCAACGTATTTTTTCGTAATCGCCGTTGCTACGGCCTTTTTTGCCCAGTGATCTCGCATATCTGCGAAACCTGTTGGGTTATCGTCTGCTCTTGTAGGTACTGCGTTTACGGTAGACGCAAGCAGAACCAAAGCAGAAAATGTCAAAATGTTCTTTTTTAGGCTTTTCAATTTGAACAACTCCCTTTACCCTTTATGATTTATGAGAACATCCTAGTAAAGCTTTCCTAGGATGGACCGAATCAACTTCTATACTCTCACTATATCATCGGCACTTTAACACTTCATTTTTGAGACATGCTGAATTTTAGATGGGCTCAATTCAAACCGTCAACATTTCTACTAATCATCGCGGTTCCTCCTTCCACTATCTCGAGGTGCGTGGGTGTCGATATTTTACAAACAGAAAAAGCACCAGCAAACAAGGGTATCCCCTTGAATGCGTGGTGCTTCCCGCATCGGTTAGTAGCTTATACGTCTATCAGATATTATAAAAGGGTGTTTCTCTTTTGGCAACCACCTAATACCCTTTGTATTCGTGAGAACTTCCTACAATAAAACTACGGTCCGTAGAAAATGCAAAGGGACGCGGATGGCGCATTGAGATGATCGCCACAATACTCGGACCCACGATCGTATCAACGTAGCCATAGGTCGTGTTATTGTAGGTACACGGAAACCCCGCAGGACTACCGGGGCAGCCGGTTTCAAGTTTGTCAACCACTAAGACTTTCAATTGGTCAGACGTGCGAAACATGTTCGGCGCAATCGGTTGATTGTTTACATCAAATTTCAGATTTTTTTGTAGCGTTGAGTTCAGCACGTTATTTGAGTTGGTCGTGAAGATAATTTTTCCGTTTTTCGCAAGTTCATTCTTATCTATTTGCATGGCGGCATCATGAGTTGCAAGATCGAGAGTGTTTTTCAAACGATTATAAGCCGTGGCAGTTGTATGATTATCCATCTGCCATATCCAGAGCATCGCACATATTGCCGAGGTAAATAAAAGAAAGATCGCCCACTTCATGGTTCTGCCTCTTTTACATTATGGGATATATTCTGACATCTCCGTTGCGCTGAATTTGTAGTTTCCCGATGGCGTGTCCGTTCCAAACCAGTTCAGCAAGATAAACATTGATCCTATTGGGTATTGTACTGTAACGTTTACATCTATGCCTCGGGCTACCCTCCCCGATGTGCTTCCGGTGACAACAAGACTTGCTGTATTGAATTTTAACGCCTGCAGCTCCGTCCGCATGCTGTTGATGAGGGTGGGTGATAAATACCCATCTCGTGAAGCGAGTTTCGCATATTTGTGAGTAATATTTTCTAAAACAATTCCCCTCATGTGAACCACTTCACTCAGAAACGGTTGAAACATAAAAAATACCATAAAGGGAAACACAAGTAATAAGGTTATCGCCTGTTTCATAGTTTTCGAGGGAGAGTATTGCCCTCCCCCTCTACCCTCCATTTATTGAAACATATTTTGGTAGTGCTGTTTTGACCGGTCTTTTACGTCCTTTCCGTCCTGCCAAACGGTAGGAAAGGCTATAGCGACCAGACAACTCAGGGCAAGCGCAATTAAGAGTATCTTTACAATTACTTGCTTCATTATCTGACGCCCTTTCTGCCCTTGTGTTAGTGAGGGACATTTTTCTCCGAGAGCTTTACAGAGATATTAGTTTCAGTGGTTTTCGCTGTCGGGAACATATCCGAAAAGATGAATGCTGTAAAGGCCGAGCATACAAGAGCGATTATTAGAATCTTCATGATCACTTGTTTCACAGTCTAACCTCCCCGCTGATTAGTTTTTGCGGGATCATTGTGCGTTGTGACATCGCGTGTGTCGTCGGTTAAGTGATTGCTTCCGTTATCTCCAATGCGGAGAGGGGGGCGTCATGTTTGTGGAATCACAGAGCGTGTCACTTCGCTATCCTTGCGTCCATCAACCGTACCGCTGTCAGTCCAGAGTCCAGTTGCAACCCATAAGGTGAATGCTGATAATCCGATTGCGATAAGCAAAACTTTAATGATTACGTCTTTCATAGTTTGTTCTTCCTCTCTTATGATTCTATTTTTTTTGCAAATTATGGCTAGAGAGCCACCTTTGAAAGCTCAGTATTAGGTTTGCGGAATCGTGGAGCGGGTAACCTGAGTGTCTTTACGAGTGTCAACCGTACCCCCGTCTGTCCATAGTCCAGCTGCAACCCATAAGGTGAATGCTGATAATCCAATTGCGATGAGCAGGACCTTAATGATTACGTCTTTCATAGAAATTGCCTCCTTTGTTGTCAGTTATTTATTTCAAATCTGAAAAACAGATAGTTGATTAGGGTGGGGGAGGGGCCAAGCTAGTCGAAACTCTTGTGTGCGATCGGTCTCTGATTGTTTTACTGTCTCCCCAAAGGCCAGTTTCACTTGCCGCATATACGGTTATCGCTGAAAGAGCAATAGCGATAAGCAAAACTTTCATAATGACTTCCTTCATGTTTCCCGCACCCCCAAGCTAGTTCATGTTATATGTATAGGACATCATATCCTTATACTCCAGGTAGTAGACAAACAGCCCACATATAATGACCATCATTACCCCCGAGAAGGTTAGCATATAAGCAATAACGCCTCTGTCCCTCATCGCTCCCCGGTAAGCTTCCTGCCTCTTCTTCTTCAACTCCTCATATCTTTTTTCCAGAATCTCGGCCACTTCATCTGGTGAAGATTGCTCGACTTGAAAGAGTATTTCGGCAAGCGATTCCGCTTCCCGCGTACCTGCGATCTTTGCGAAGCTCCGGAATGCTTTTTCCTTGTTGTACGGATCCCGCGGATATTCTTCGAGAAACCGATCGACTGCTGGCCGAATGTAGTTCAGGAAGCGGCGCATATACAGAAACATGTGGTAGACATTTTGCTTTGTCGTATTCTTATCCGCATACTCATTGGAGATAAGTTGTTGAAGAATAAAAATTTCAGCATTCTTTTTCCGCTCAAATTGAACTTTCATGCCTTTCATAAGGTATTCGATTGGAAACGACTCCCGGAGCTGCAAAGCAATATACAGAAGTACCAGCAGGACAAGCCCGAAGATCGGGTACCTTTGATCCATGTTCATCAGGTAACGAATATTGAGGATCACAGCCAACGATAAAAAAGTGATATCACGGAGCAACCGAAATTTCGTTGGCGTAATACCCGCAGCGATTAATCCTGCTTCCTCAAACTGCTGAATCATATCCGCCCGTTTATAGAATTCGACGACGCCTTCTTTCTGGGCCTCGAAGTATTGCCTCATTTGTGTCCAAACTGACAGCCTTCCTGGGGCAATGATCAACCGAACGGATCTGAGAATATAAGCGACGAGTATGAGAGGCAGGACATAAAGACTAACAAGGATTATGGTATTAGCTTCCATCCCTCACACCTCATTTCGTGGTTTTTGAATGATGTAAGCAACAAGAGCACATATCAACGTAAATAACAGGGTGAACACAACCATCCGTATGCCCTGCGTTGTCTGGAAGTAGTAATGCCAAGATTTACCCATCGATGGAAATTGATTCAAGTAGATCACTGCTGGGAAGAGAAATGCGGGCAGATATGCCAACTGGATTGTCTCCCTGTTCTCGGACTTGATCTCCTCTGTTATCTTGGCCACTTCACTCATATCTGTGACGAGCCATCTAAGCCCCTGTTCGATATTGTCGCCCTGTTCTTCGGACTTATGGATCAGAATTCCTAATTGTATTGCCCACGTCGTATTAATTCTGAAAATGAAGAGCTCGATCGCGTCCTCGATTTTCGCAGTCCCTTGAAGTGCCGGTAGCAGCTCGACGAGGGCATTCAAAATATCTCCTTGCAATCCTTTCGTCGTTTCGAAAACCGCATAATACAGATTTCCTCGGTATTCGGAGTATTTAAGGATCAGCGTGTTTACAGCCGGTACAAGGTCATAACTGTTTTTGACCCGAACCCGATGAAGTCTCATACGCAGAAAGCAATATGGCAGAGAGCTGGCCATCAACGATATGAAGATAAGCCACTTGTCGAACAGATCCGTGTAATGAAAGTTGCTTCTATCGAACAACCCCGTCCAAAAACCATACACAAGGTATGTCACCACAAAAGAAGCGATCGTCGTCATGATGAATTGTTGAAGTAATTCCTCATCACTCTCATCACCGGTCTTGATCGATCGAGATAAGAGTGTCAGGTGTCTTGCCCATTTTGCTGTGGGTTTATCAGGTTTTGCCTGCGCATTGGACGTGGGTAATCCTCGGAAACGTACCACACGCAGAACCTTAGATACAGGGAATAACAACCTTCCCAACAGATACACCATTATTAAGGGAACACCAGCAATAAGAATAGCTCGTATTGCAGGGTCAAGTATTGTTTTGATATGTTCCAACATTGTATGCGAAATCATCTTCACCTCACCCCTTGATCGGATGTTTTAACGACAGCTTTTCAAGAAGCTTTTGCATGTGTTCGGTTTCCGTTGGGGCATATTTTTCTAGAATTGTCAGAATACGCTCCGGAATAAAGTTGGAGTATCTCCACATGCCTTCTTTCCGATCCCACTCCACCAAATCATGCGTCTTAAATTCTTTTGTGTTCGGGTTCCAGTCGAAGACAGATAGCTTAACAAGCCGCTTGCTCCTGTCCTTCATCTCTTCCATCACGAGTGCAAAGTGGATGTTTTTTGCTGCCCTCTCATACTGTGCAAGATGAGCTTTATTAGGATGCTCGTCCAAAATAACGTCTGCCAGCTGCGATGGTATATTATCCGGATCTGGAGTATGGTAGGTCGTAAGAGCTCCCGGCAACCCCCGCTCACATGCTTTCAAGAAAATTTCGGCTTCCAGTGAACGGAGTTCGCCGACAATGATATACTCATAATCGCTTCGGAGCACAAGGTCGAATATTCTCGATTTGTTGTCCTCTGTCATAATGAACTCCATGACTTCGTTCTTGGGATAGTGTTCGGAAATCTTCAGCTCGTCAAAGTCCTTTTGAATAATGATCATCTTGTCATAACTTTTACGCTCAGCGATCATTGCCGATAACAGGGTACTCTTTCCGCTCTTTACCGGCCCGCAGAGCATTGTAGTGCCCCGCCCTTTTGCAATTGCTCTAAGTATGTCAACCACTTCGTATGGGAATGTTCCGTAGTCCGCAATATCCTCCAAGTTTACGCGTTTGATCGTGTAATGCCTAAATACGATCATCGGGCGTTTTGTCCATGGAGGGATAACGATTGTCACGCGCGTCCCATCCGCCATATCGATCTGGAGTGACGGGTTATGCGGGTTAAGTGAAGTCAAGGGACTTCGGAGGCTGAGTTGCTTTGCGACCCTCAATACATCTGCCTCAGAAGCATATGAGATATCCTGCAGTTCCTCCATCTGGCCGGGGATTTCGAAGAAGATATTGGTTCCAATAATCCGGGCGGCTTGGGAGTCTTGATATTTATCGTGTTTCCACCAGGTTGAGATTGGTCCAAGTCCATATGTCTCTTGATATACCGCCTCCACGATGTCCGTGTAATACGAAGGATAGGAGCTTCCGAGCAAGTTGTTTCTGCGCAGATATTCTTCGATTTCCCGTTTGAACCAATCAATTGCCGTCTTCATACCAATGATGGATTCGTGCTGTTTGGTGAGCCACGATGTTTTCTCGTGATCCTTGCTGTTTTCAAACCGTTCAGTAAAATGCTCAGTGGTTGCCCGCTTTATCTTGTTGAAGAGCGAATCCGATTCAACGCGAGGGGTCGGATCTGCTTTTCTGTCCTCCTCCACAAGAAATTGCTGTTCTTGAAGGTAATCGCGGACATTAAACCGCTCTTCGCGCCAACCCCACTCTCTTACGACAGTAGCTTCCATAAACCCGTCTTCTCCTTCACTGTCGTTCTCCCTTGGGTTCCGATCAGTCGCCCAAGTACAATGTTGCCGAGCGCATCAAAACCTGCATTCGCCTTCTTCTTCACGTTTTTGTCTCGACTCTCGCAAAGCAGTTTCTTTTCAATTTCGCAGATCATGCCTTGAACACCGAAGTCTGGAATTGCTTCGATTACCGGCACTTCCATGATATTTTGAAGAGCATTTGAGTCGATTGGGAGATCCAAATTATAGCGGTTTACAACGAGCAAGAACTCGTCTGTTGTAATCCCAAGAAGACGTAGGATATCGTTGTTCATCTGGCTCCACAGTTTGGCCGACACAGGTTGTTGACTTCCAACGAGTAATTTAACTTCTGATTTGATTAACCCTTGAAGTGTAACGTTATTGCACGGTGAGAAACCGACATCGAGAAGTACGATATCAAACTGATCGGCAGCAGCCGAGATGACATGCTCGACTTCCTCCGACTTGAAATACCCACGCTTTGTGAAGTCTTGATTCCCTGCAAGGTAGTGAAACTTTCTTTCGTCGTCATAATGCATGTAATTTACCAGTTCACTTGGCTTAATAATTTGCCGGTTGTCAACGATTGAGGCGTACATCTCGTCAAAGCTGTTACCGACATAGTTCTCGACGAACGTAATTCCAGGATTGTATTGGTTTAGCCCGAGAACGCAAACTGTATGTTCGTTACTTTCTGAAATCTTCTTGGCGAGGTTAAGTGCAATTGTTGTTGCTCCAACTTGGGGGTGCGTACCTAGTACGGCGCAAACATTTCTGAGGCCCCTCGTTTTACTTGCAATGCCCAAAACTCTCTGAATGATTTGAGAGTTCGTTTGTCTCGGGTGGATCGGCTTTATCCCATGCTGCTTACAGAGGGCAATTTTGTTTTCTATAATCGAATTCTTCGGACTATTGGAGATCAGATAAAATTTCTGTTTAGCTTTGAAATCTTGGGCAAATGCAGATAGCATAAGCGGCTGTACTTCCCTGTCCGAAATAATCAGAATGTCGTACTCCTCATTCCGAGAAGCTTCGGAAGCTTTTGCAAAGATAAAATCTGTTTCAGTGTCAAATTGCTGGTATTCCCTGCGTAGGTTGGAGTCTTCGCCGATAAACATTACCTTTTTCATATAAAGGGCCCTCCTTTTACTGATAACTGATGACGAACTTATACGTGTTTTGAGTCAACTTATAAATCATCGCCCATTGTTCCGGGGTAACGGCTAATTCCAGACGTGCACCAAGATTGGATGAATTAATCCTCGGAGCAGAATCTTTTACCGCGTTCGAGTTCGCAGGCAGTGCATCAGTGATCTCATTTGCCGTGTTGTCTTTGAAATAAGCGACTGTCAAACCCTTAAGTAGCTCTCTTGCCTCGGCCAATATTGGCGCGTTTGGATCATCTTTCATCCCTCCCGCCGTAACGCTTGCGCTTCCCTGCACACTATTTGACTGCTGATTTGCAGTTGCCGTGAAGTCAACCCTTGCGTTCTTGGTCGTATCGGCTACCGGCAGCAGAGATACCTTATCCAATCGGCGGAGAGATTTGGGGAATGACATAACCCATTCTGTCGGGATCTCGATGATCATTTCGCCTTCCTTCTTGACCACCGTATTGATCTTATCCGCATTGAATTGCTCGTTCTTACCCATCGGTGCTTGAGTTTCTTTGCCTACGATTGTGTCTGGATCCACAATAGCTCCGCCAACCAAATCGCTTAATCGTACTCGTTTAATCGTTAGGTCTTCCGTACGGATAACTGTATGAAGCGGTATTTCCTTTGTTGTTACAACAACTTCTTTTGAATCAACTTTTTCAGAGTAATTTTTAACATAATAATTTACCCCTGCCACATGACCTATAAAAATCGCTGCATAAGTTACGACAACAATTAGCAGCCTAACCGATTGCGGTAATTTGATGAACCAGTTTTTCAAGTCGTTCATCCTTCCGGTTTTTTGTTAGTTAAACATCTGTTTTATTCCGATTTCTATGTCCACCTCCGAATATGGCACTCTGATATACCAATCGATGCCAGCAACGATGCTCTGAAGTATTTCGTCTTCGGATTTGCTCTCAGTAACCCACACTACTTTACATCCTGATGATAGCTTTTGTGTTCGGAACTCCTCAAATTTCAAACGGTCCAAGTTTTTGTTCAATGAGATAATGCATATATCGGCATGCAGGAATTCGACTTCCTCATAACCCTTAAACTCAACAACTTCAATCGGCAGTCCTATCGCATCGCTTTTCAACATTGATGTAATTTCCGTATTCCCGATGACGACCGCGTGGATCGGCTTGATTTCGTCCGCCTCAACTTGGCTCATGTTTATGTTGGAGAGAATCACTCGATTTCGGCCTTGTTCCTTGGCAGCATAGACCCCGTCATCCGCAGATTTTATCCATTCAGGGACAGTCATGCCGGTTTTCCATTCGCAAACTCCGCACGAGAATGTAATGAAGTATTCTTTACCTTCATGCTTAGCGATTGGTGTCTTTCTTATGTACTCCAGGATTTCATGCACCCTCTGGGATGCCTGCTCACCGTTAGAATTAGGAAGAAGGATAACAAATTCCTCTCCCCCATAACGAGCTACAATATCGGAGGACCGCACTTGTTGCTGCAAAGCGGCACTCAATCCTTGAAGAACAAGATCCCCGATATGGTGGCCATAGTTATCGTTGATCGATTTGAATTTATCAGCATCGATAAATGCAACCGAAATCGGGTATCCATTCCTTTGTGAACGTTGCAGTTCGAGCATGATTTGATGGTCAAAATAGCGGCGATTGTACGCTTTGGTCAGCGGATCCCGAAATGCCATTTCTTCGAAGCTGCCAATTCGATTGATCCATCCCCTGACTCTTGCCAGCAATTCCTTCTGATTCACCGGCAGAAGCAGGAAGTCGTCCGCTCCCTTATTGAAGCATTCTATCCGGAAAGCATCGTGGTTTTTGCGTGACAGGATAATAAGCGGCAGCCATCTTGTTTCTTGTTGTCCTTTCAATGCCCCGATAAATTCAAGGTGATCATTATTCGGACCATCATTGGATAAAAGCAACGCCTTAACGTTCGTTATGCTCAGGCATGTATTTGCTTCTTCCAGAGAAGCTCTAATGATCGCTTTGAATCCTCCATCGGAGAGAATCTCTGCGATCTCGTTCGCGGTAGACGGGTCTTCTTCTATGAGCAATACAGTTAGTTCCATACAAGTCCCCCCTCAACCGCCGAACAATTTGCCGATAAGTCCGCCTCGGCGCTGCTTTTTCAATTGGCTTATTGGGTAATCCTTGGGAACAATTCGATTAATTACCCCATACAAGGCATAGATCAAATCACCCCGAATGTCATCGTCATCAGCGATTAACTTGTTGTTCCATATTGAGTCGATCACGGCACTATACGGAAACTCCTGAATCACCGATATCGGAGGAAGCGGCAATGACCGCA
This sequence comes from Paenibacillus alginolyticus DSM 5050 = NBRC 15375, assembly GCF_000422905.1. Classification (GTDB taxonomy): domain Bacteria; phylum Bacillota; class Bacilli; order Paenibacillales; family NBRC-103111; genus Paenibacillus_E; species Paenibacillus_E alginolyticus. The sequence continues at coordinate 64,607 of NZ_AUGY01000024.1, read as the reverse complement.
ACCATTCATTGCGGTTGGTGACCTTCACATCACGATTAGCAATGATGTTTGCCGGCTTACCCATATTGCGAATTTCAAATATGACATCCGTATTTTTCTTGGTTTCTTGCCTAAAGAAACGGATAGGAAGAAGCGGATCTACGATGCAGAATATTTCATCTGCGCTCAGGCAAGTTTCTCGCACCGTTGGATCACTCCATTTGTGCGAAACATCGAGCAGCACAATTGGCTCTTTTACGTGGTATAGCATCTTCAAAGTATCATCGGAGGACCACTCGTTTGTCCTTTTCAAACCTTCCGGATGAATCGGATACCAACTTGTATTTCCCTCGTTCCACTCCACCCTACGGTTAACGATGACCCCATTCTGCTGAACCTGCTCCGATAAGAACTTATATTCATGGGGGCATTTTTTTTCTCCAAATAACAAAGAGTATAAGACCGGATCTCCAGTTGGATGTTCTACAACTGCATTGCTAATTCCGATGTGGTGAAGAATGCGTGATAGCGCCAATGTCACAAAAGTTGAGCCGGCTCCGGAATACGCGCTGCCAATAGCGATTAATTTGGGCAAAACCTTAATTTCGCGGACCTTTTCCACGATTTGCACTACTGGCTTTTCAACAATCCGTTCTCGCTCAACAATTTTCTCTTTCTCAATAACTACCGACTTGCTTGTTGTCTCTATGGCAACATTTATGCTTCTCGCGCCATCCGTCGATGCAGTTCGATTTCGCCACTGGAGATCTGGATTTACTTCTCGCAGATGCTTCACATCGGCGAACGTTTTGGCGTACTCCATTAGCGTCACGAACTCGTCAATGTTTACATTGGTCGATGCGTTTCTGGTGAATATGTTATATATGCCAAATGAAACAAGCTCCGCTAACAAGGGATGTCCTTCACTTTCATCGCTCAGGAAGAGAAAGCGCATGTCGGATTGCCTTTCCCGAATTGTCAGGATCGAGTCCGAAAGAAGTTCCAGCCTCTTTCCAAGCACGTTGTTCTTTGCAATCGAACTGGAAATAATCAAGCCGTAAATCTGTGTCCCTTGAGCAATTTTCTCCTCGATGGTTGGAAGCAAATGCTCAAGTACGACGATGATTTCTATTACTTTCAAACCTCTATGCTCAAGTTTCTTTTTCATTTGCTCGGCAAATTTCAGGTCTTGGTTGGCTATGATGATATTTTTTGTTTGTTGTACGCTTTCCATATCAATCCCCCCTTTTACCGTTTAGCTTCCTTGTTATGCTGATTCCAGATTGAGTGCCCCAACACACGCTCGATTGCAGATTTTAATTGCTCATTAGGTTCCTCTATACCCGCCTCAATGCGACTGATCTGCATTTGGTAAGTGAGCTGTTTGGGATCCGTCTCATTTATAGCCATCGCCAGCTTTTCTTGACTCATCTTCTTTCGAATTCTGCACAACTTCATCATTTCGCCTGAATGTAGCTCCACAGGCAATTTACTCCTTTCTCGAAGCAAAAAAGCACGCCGAGCAACCCAATTACGGGTTTCTCGGCGTGCTTCGCCTACATGTGATTTATATTCGATTTCGTTTATTTAAACAGATTCATGTTCCTATATTACCGCCATCCACCTATGGTGTCAATGTTTGGATGATCGCACGAATTAGAAGGCAATATCGAAAGATTTCTTAAAAAATTTATTGCCCCTCTCGGGCATCTTCTCATGTCCTCTGGCAACACTGTTTAAGATAAAATATGCATCACTTGGGATGCCCATTTTCTACTCCATATATTCTTCTTTTACAACTTGCTCATAGTTTTCCCGTTTATACTTCCTAATAAAATTTTCTCGTTCTTCCCAGTTTTGATCCTTTCGGAAAAAACCAACTTTTTTCATACGAACTGACTCTGGCTGCGCATTCCACGCAGCGATAGCTCTTTCTTCGAGTTTATTATCAATCTTCATTTTCGTAAGCATGTCGTTGGATCTTTCATACGTAAGTTCTTCAAGCGTTTTTACTGCTGGCAGGTATTTATTGATATTTTGCTCAATTGTCGATTCTGCAATCTTTGTTGCTGACTGACGCAGTTCGTCGGAATCTCCGTATGATTCCAACTTACCCTTTAATTCTGTCACGTTTTCGTTAACACCGACTATTTCTTCTTCATACTTCCGCGTTATTTCATCTAGAGCCCCGCGATCCTTCTCACTTTGATCCTTAAGTCGGCTGATTTCATCGTCGAGGTGCTCCAATTTTTGCTGAGTCTGCTCTGTTTCTGCTGGAAGAAATGATGGTGCCATTAACTCAATTTGTTTCTCGATCAGCATTCGTAGATCAACTTGAATCTTTCCATCTACCTGAGAAACTGCACCAGCAGCTGTAAGTTGTGTGAACAGTGATTCCATAAATTGTTCATATAAAATGTCCTTCTGTGACTTCGGAGTTGCTGGTGATTGAGGGTTGTTCGTACCCTGCCCTCTTTGAATAACAGATGGGCTATAAGCCTTTGTTCCGGCTGTCTCATAGATCAATGCCGGCTTCATTCCATTCTTTCTTAGCAATAGAGCCATTTTGAGTTTGATTACACCTTGGTAATCAATGATTGTAGTTCGTGAAAGGTTCCTGGTTTGCAAGTAGCTAGACAGTTCTTTAACAAACGCACGCATAATACCAGGCGTTGATAAGTAACGAGAATCAGCTTCATTTAAGCAAAACCATTTCTCAAACTCAGTGGTTGTATATTCATGGCGTTCCACAAGTACCGATAGGGTTTCATGATCAAAAAGCTCGTCCACAAGATTCATTCGTTGAATCGCATCGAAAAGCGGATCACTACCAAATTCCGCTTCGAGGCGTTCCCTTGTAATTTGTTCAACTAACACACCAATGCCTCCGATCGACTGCTGCCTACTTTCTGCTAACTACCTCTATTTTATAAGATTTTATTAGTTTTTATCAACGTAAATTTTCAGATATTTCATTTGATTTTGTTACATTCAACTTATTTTTATGATCTTTTAAATATTTCTTTATATTTTTACGATTTTTTCATTTTTTTTAATTTTTTTTATAAAATTTTATGATGATAAATTTTAAAAAAATTTCATAAAAACCTATGTAATAGGGGAGAGGGCGCTTTGGGAAGAGTACTTTGAATGACAGGGTGATTCAGTAACAACTGGCCTCTACTGAACAGAATGCCGGCTCCGACCGGGAGAAAGGGGAGAGGAAGCAGCGCTAAGCGACCGTACCGAGGCGGATGGAATTCTGTTCGTGGCTAGCCACTAAAGGTAGACTTCAAAGGGAAGAGGGGCATTAGCTCTAATATTGACTCGAATTGTGTTTTCACCCATTTTGTTTTTTATGAATTTTTATGATTTTTTATTAGATTTTATTGGAATCTTCGTGTATTCGTTGAATATTTTTGTGGTGTTGCAGATGTTTTCCGTGCTGCTTTTAGACTAAAACTCTTTATTCGAAAGTTGAGGATTTTGTAATTCAAAAATACGGTTGGCAGTAACCACTGAAAAGAGTTCGCAGGGAACATTGATTCCGTACCGGCTGCGCCGTTACTGATCAGAATGCCGGCTACCAACAACTGACATTCGCTGACGGATTTTTTAAGCTTCCTAAGCCGTTTTTTTGACGTGATCTTATTGCATCAATAATTGCATCGATTCGCTTCAATTATTGATGCAATAAAAAATCCCCAGGGGAGGCATATACCTATGTAATTATTCTTCTTACTTTTTAGTATAGAGAAAAAATCTACGCCGTCGTCATTACTTTATTTAGTGCTTGCACCTTCCAAGCTTGAGGTAGAGGAAGACTGTTCGGTGGGCTTCTTTCTTGTGAAACCATTTAGAGCTGATAGAGTATTGACTACCTGGCTAAAGACGTCATCTTGCCTTTTCTTGAGCTTCTTTTTCTTTCCACTAGCTGATTCAATCGATTCGGAAAGGCCAAGGGACGGAATTTTGTTCGTGGTGCTAATATTGGATACGAATTGTGTTACACCCATTTTGTTTATTATGAATTTTTATGATTTTTGATTAGATTTTATGGAATCTTCGTGTATTCGTTGAATATTTTTGCTTTTCGTAAGCGTAGCACCAACCTGGCAGAAGCGGGGGTGGGATAGTCCCAGTGGATCGTAGTTTGCAGTAGCGGCGCAGCGGTACGGAAACATGTTCCCTGTGAACTCGTTTCAGTAGTGCTTCCCCGGGCCGCTTGCTGCTACACGTTTTATTGAATTATAAAATTGTCAACACCAACAACTGGCATTCGCTGACGGATTTTCTAAGCTTCCTGAGACGTTTTTTGACGTGATCGTATTGCATCAATAACTGCATCGATTCGCTTCAATTACTGATGCAATAAAAAACTCCCCCTGTCAGAAATAGAAGGGGGAGGGGAAGCTGATACCTATGTCATTATTGCTCTTACTTTAGTATAGAGAACGGATCAACGTCGCCGTCATTACTTTGTTTAGTGCTTGCAACTTCCGAGCTTGCCGCGAATGGGTCGTCTGAAGTAGAGGGAGACTGTTCGAATGGCTTCTTTCTTGTGAAACCACTTAGAGCTGATAGGGTACTGTCTACCTGGCCAAAGACGTCATCTGCCTTTTCTTGAGCTTCTTTTGCCTTGTCCACTAGTTGATTCACACGATTCGGAAGGCCAAGGCCAGCTACGATTGTATATATCGAAAGATCTACACCGTTGGGATCTTCGTAGGCAGCAACTGGCTTCTCTTTTGCCATAGGGGATAACCCTTCAATGGTCGTTTCTATGGAGTTAATAAACGACATTGAGAAGATACGTTTTGCGGCGTTAGGATGAGCAACCATACTTACAGCTATTCTGGAGGATTTAGCTAAGTTATATCCATCAGAGAGTGTGCCGCGTTCAATGGATCTCTTGAAGTCCGGTAAAAAAGTAGATTGGTTCGCGGTATCGATTGAGTTAGATGCGAATTCCAATTTACTTATAGAGATAAGGCCAGGTGTTCTAAATGTGTTGAGCAGCTCTGAGCTATCAAAGTGGTAGCCGGCAATGGGATTGAAGCTTGCTGTTACCACGTTAATTTCATGGAGCGCTGTTGCAATGTATTTATTACTGTAATCAAGGTATTCAGAGATACTCGCTTGAGATTGTTCTTTAATGAAGTCATTATAGAGCTTCTGATTATCGACAACGAGAATGCATCCTAGATTATTCATGGCTTTTGCAATCATTTGAAGTCGATCAAGAGCATTTTCAATAACGGTTGAACCTTCATTATCCCGAGGAAGAGTGATCATTAGACCACAACGATCCTTGAATCCATTTGCGTAAAGCATTCTGATAGCTTCGAGAATACTTCCTGTGCCAGTTCCACCGCCTAGACCGCCTGTGACCCACACAAAATCTCGGTCGGCAAAGTATTCGACTGCTTCTCTCTGGATTGTCTCTCTATGTTGTTTGAACGCTGCCTCACCAATTGCAATATCTCGGCCAGCGCCTTTCTCAAAACCAGTTAGTTGCAACTTGCGGACATTACTATGTTCTTTAAACTTTCTCAGGTCAATTTCATTGGTATTGATTAAGAGTGCTGTATAAGGATTATGATTATTGGTGATTTGAGTGCGAATAGTGGCGCTCTCATAGGCTATTGAGCAGCCACCCATTCCTAAACCTAGAAAACCAAACTTCAAGCTTAGACTTAAATCGTTTCTCATTAATACGTTTCTCATTTGGCACCTGCCTTTTAGATTTTATGCTCCTCTTTGACTTTGAATGTGAAGGATGACTTCATCTCCAAGTAGCGATAATTTGTACATCCGGGCTCGTCCCATCTCGGAAACATCCACGAGGCCAGCCCCTTCTAGTTTAGCAGCCATCTCATCAAGCATATGTCTAGATCCAAGAAGCTTCTTTTGACTTTGCGTTTGTTGCTGATATGCCTCATTAACGAGTTCACCGAGTAATTCTTTATTCAAGGGCCTGTTTTCCTTCTTTAGGATTGCGAGAGCCCATTTTCCATGTCCAAGACGGTCAGCAAGAATTGATAGAATCTGCTCTCTTGATAAAATGATTCCCGCCTCCTTTCCTTTAACTAAATATGAATCAATAATTGCATCGATTCGATTCAACTACTGCATCAATACACAAATCATACTCTATTGGATAATATTTCTGCAATATCTTTTTAATAACTTCATAAAACAGTCGATAGCCGTAGAGCACCCGTAAAACCGATTCAGACTAGAAAATTAGATTATCAAGTAGACGATTCTGGTTACTGATGCAGTAGCTGATTATATTGATGCAGTTAACTTACAAATTGAATCGAATAGAATCGATGCAATAAAAATTTTCCCTCTCGTTCCATATCGTGAGGTTAGTCCTCGGCATTACTGTTGGTTTGCGTTAGGAGTCGTCATTTTAACTTCCGTTAGGGACGTATCGAATCGGACGAAATTCTGTTCGTGGCTCGCCACTAGTTTCAGTCCCTTCTTGGAGCATGGTGCGCAGGATCACTACCATTATTTCTTCACGCTACCATTTACCGTGAGGTCGAGGAGCATCTGGACTTCAAAGGGAAGGGGCATTAGCTAATATTGGCTACGAATTGTGTAACACCTATTTTGTTTTTATGAAATTTTATAATTTTTGATTAGATTTTATGGAATCTTCGTGTATTCGTTGAATATTTTTGTTATTCGTAAGCTTAGCAAAACCAAGCAGAAGCGGGGGTAGATAGTCCCATGGATCGTAGTTTGGTGTTGCAGATGCTTTCCGTGCGTATGTTATGTAATTTCTCTGAATGTGAATAATCGCTGTCACAATAATCATGACAACACTCACACTATAACCTTGATTGTAGGCATGACAATGGAGTTGAACAATACCCATGACAACAGAGAGAAATACATATTCATTCCATTAGTCATGTTTATAGTCTATCTGGTTGTCATGTTTTCTATAGGTACATAAAGACCATATACACCAAGGGTTTCGTCGTGATAACGTAAATGACAACGAGGGCGACAACACAGTGCTGATTTTTCAAACCTGAGTTAGTTTGTATGCCCATAGACTTGAATTCGGGAGGGTTGAAAATGCGATTATATCTGGACGGTAATTTTGAGCTTAACAAAATAGAGGGGGCTATCCTCCGGAATCTATATAAGTTTCGGCTTCTGACAACTGAGCAGATTCTGTTTCTTATTTTCCCAGAGCTGGTGACAGATTCATTTCCGATTAACCCGAAAAACAATCCTAGTTGGAGAAAGAATTACCAATCGAAGTATTCAAGGGTTCGTAAGGAGCTACTTCGTTTCGAGGAGTTTAGATTTGTTCGTTCGCAGCATTATAAAGTTATGGCCGGCAGATCTGCTTTATCAGTTTTCACTTTGGATATCGAGAAGTTTAACGTTGTAAAGGATCTTCTGGATATTGACCCTTCCCATTTCGGATCCGGTTGGAACGATGACTTCGGCGATCTTTCGATAGACTTTTTCGACTTTCCAAAGCGGATCGAACATCATTTGGACTCCGTTAATTTTTACATCAGAATGCAATTCTTGAGTCCGCAATTCTCGTTCATGAATGAAATTGACTATGTTGACAACGTATATGCTGCTCGCACGTATTCGCTCGAAAATGGCGATGCGATAAAATTCAGACCAGACGGTGAAATGAAGATACACGGGTTCCGCCAAGAGAAGAAGAATCCGACGCCAGGCTTCCATGCTTGGATCGAAATTGACCGCGCTACCGAGTTTTCAAATGACTTGTCACTAAAGTTTGAGAACTACAGGGGGTTCTTGGCCCACGCAACTGCGACCAAAGCAGCCAAGCCTCCAATTATCATGGTATTCACCACTGCATCAACGAAGATCGGCAGAAGGTGGAACTCCTTTTTCAATGCATATCAATCGAACCTGATGAATTACAGTCCATTCATGAATATGCTCGTTTGTAATGCGGATAATTTGTTTCAGACCCTTTCTTCCTTTACGGAGAGAAGCGGGATGCTCTTAAAGGTCAAGCAGCGGATAGAAGGCGCGGCAAAACCGGACATGGGCTTCTTGGGTACGGTACATATGGGGACGGCCAGAAACCATGAGCACGATCAGGACCCGTTCACAGCTTTACAGCTGGCATGTCATGATCTGCTTGGATGGGCTCCACAGTTTGTGATCACAGAGAACAACCCTAATAGAGTCCAACTATATCTGTTCCAAAAATTTGATGGGTATGAAACACAGGGTATTTGCCGGGTACTGGACTTTCTGAGGAAGTGGTCCCAATTTCCGGATGAGTTAAAGAGGGTAAAGGAGATCGTGCCGGTCTTTTATTTCAAGTACGGCTCTCCCGTCGGAGTTCCAAAACAAATCGATGATTGTACAGATGAGGAGAGGACCGTGTTATCTAGGTCACTATGGTACGGCACAGAGCAGGAAGCGTGGTATGATGAAACGCTCAAACTCATGAAAAGCGAATCGGTTATAAATCCACTAACCTACGGACTCCACCAAAAAGTTTGAATACGAAGACGGCGCCATGAATTCGTTCATGGCACCGTCTTTTTTTGCGCTCATCGAACGCCAGTTGAGAATATATGTTGAGGTATATACGCCAAGGGATGCCTCCCGTTCTATGATATGAACGATTGCCCGTATAACTAACCTATTACTTCGCTTTCTTCGGCTTCATCCGAAGTCCTGTAGCTTGGGCAGATTTTTTCGCCAGCTCAGCGAACACTTTCGCCTGTTCCTTTGTGATTAAAGAAGACTTCGCCATAATTTTAATCCTCCCTCGTCATTCTATAAACCTATTATTGCCACCTTCATAGAATTTTAAGCATATTTTCAAGCTCCCTCTCATAACTTGTCTACTAAGATGGTCGAAGGGACAAACGGACATGTGGTCCTGAGCTAGTGGAGGCGAAGGGGCACTTTTTATAATAGGGGAGGAGAGAGTGTAATGAGCATTAACCCAATCTTTACTGAACCCGCTCCGGTAAAACCGGTTAAAGCGATCTTTACAGAACCCACACTGGTAAAACCGGTCACACCAATCTTGGCTAATCCCAACGTGAAGCTTGACCCCCCAGTGGAAATTCCAGCGCCAACGAGTCAAAAAAAAAGTCGCAGTGATAAGAAACAAGATATTCGGATCTGTGTTACACCAAACCAAAAAGCCCTGATCCGGCTTATGGCCAAAGAATTGAAATCGACGCCAACGAAATATGCAACTAACATGTTGTTAGCAGCCTTATCTAACTGCGCTTCCCTTCCGGAATATCAATACAGCAACACAAAACTCTTTGTCCATGTAAAGCTGAAGCAGCAGGACTATCAAAAATTATTTGAATTAGCGGTAGTACATGATGTATCAGAGAGAGAAGCTGCAACTCGCCTGGTTATGCACATATTGTGTCAGAGGAGTGGTGCCATGTGAGGGAACTAAGCAAACTCAATCTAGTCTCCGGGCGGATCCAAGAATTATCCTCACCTCGCAAGGGTATTCTCAGCACACTATTTGATTCCTTACGCGGATCGTCACCAAATAAGAAAATTGCCAAAGTGGATCTTCGCGTTCGTCTACCTCACCACGATTATGTGCGAGCAGAAATGTTTGTGGGGGATATTATGGAAATGGCCGGTGACGAAGTAAGCTTAGGTGTGGACGAGCTCATCGCGATCCTTTATCAAGACTTCCTGGCAACCGTCGTGAGAGGAGTCAATCAAAAGCAACTCGCAACCAAACTGGCAGAGAAGCGGGAAAAATATTTTCGCCCAGCTGTAAAAGTGGAGGAGTTTGTAAATAATGCGCCTAATCATTGGACGCTATCTGAACAGGTAGTTGCCAAAAAGGTAAAATGGGGTTTTCTTCAGATGGAGATTGCCCGGCATGTTGCGTTCCGAGGCGAAGGGTTCTTAATGGACCTATCATTGATTGAGCCGGGGTTCCATATGACCCTTGAAGAACTCATTTCAATCCTGACTATGGATTTTATTACACAACTGAGAGCCGGTAATGACGCAAAGGTGATCCAACGCATCATCAACAACCTTCAAGGGTAGTGAACCTCTCGTCTATGAATTGACGAGCTTCTCAAATCATCGGGACTCGTAACCTCGTCCCTCCTTGAAGGCCAGTTCCTGGCCTGATTGAAATATGCTACGATACGTTTTGCAAAGCTAGTTTCAAGATGTTAATGGCTGCATTTTCGTCTCGATCTGCAACGTATCCGCAAGAACATTGATGGACACGAACAGCGAGTGATTTTTTGACGATTTCTCCGCAGTTAGAGCATTGTTGTGATGTGTTGTATGGATTCACTTGCACAACCTGACGACCAGCGCTTTCAGCCTTGTACGTCACGAATTGAACAAGTCCACTCCATCCTGCATCAACAATACTTTTTGCAAGGCGATGGTTCTTGACCATCCTTTGTATGTTCAGGTCCTCAAAGGCGATGAGTCCATATTCATTTACTAGCTTTCGCGACTCTTTATGAGCATAATCCCTACGTTGATTCGCTACTTTCTCATGAAGTTTGGCTAGCTCGCGTACAGCTTTACGTCTACGGTTTGAACCGTGCTTTTTCTTCGAAACGGCACGCTGTTTTCGTTTCAGTTTATCTTCGCTTTTACGAAGAAATTTCGGTGATTCTATCCGATCACCGTCTGATGTTACGGCGAGCTGCGATACGCCAAGGTCAATGCCGATCTGTTTTTCTGATACCGGAAGCCGCTGACTCTCGACTTCACAGGAAAAACAAGCGTAGTAGTTGTCATTCTTAACGATGATTGTACATGTCTTGATCCTTCCTTGCGGTTGCCGATGAAGTCGAATACGCACATCACCGATCTTTGAAAGCAGAAGCTGCTTTCCCTCTATAGAAAAACCACTTTGAGGGTATGTAAAGGAGTTGTACTGACTTTCAGGCTTGAATCTCGGATAGCCCGCTTTCTCGGCGTTTTTGACGCGACGGAAAAAGGCTTGATACGCCTTATCCAACCGTTCTACGACATTTTGAAGGACTTGGGAGTGGACGTTTTTGAGTGCTGGTATATATAGCTTTCGCTCTGGAAGCGTTGCTTTTTGCTCATAGTAAGTTAAACTCCGTCCGCTTTGCTTATAGGCAGCTATTCGTTCTGCGAGCAAACGATTATAGAGGAGGCGACAACATTCCAGTACGAAATGAATGTTCTCTTGCTCTTCTTTGGTTGGATACAAACGGAATTTATAAGTTCGTTGCATGAGCCGCCTCCTTCTTCATTTCTTTTAAAAATCAAATATTTATAAATTCGATTCATATCTGATTCTATTATACCAAACAAATGTTCTCGTGTGAACGAGAGAGGGAAAGTATTGTAAGAATAACCTTGATTTTGCCTTGTCATCCCACAGGGGAATTCGGGCAAAGCGAACTTTCATCTACCCCATTAAAATGGGGAGGATTCTCGTCCGCAATATCCTAAACGATACAGAACGGCTTACAAGTGGTGGTTTATATGAGTATTTTGGATCGTCTTTCGGGTTGTTACGCCAGTAGGTGAATCGCATAGTCTTCCCCCTATGATTAGTTATCGGCTGCTACAGACATCATACCAATTATAAAAGTCACTACGAGGATGAACATCATCGTCGCTCAACTCCTTTCTTCTTTGTATTTCTAGTATAGAACAAGCTTAAAATCGAGGCATTTTTGCATACCCCTTATTTGAAGTCCGTCAAGCATCCCGCTCCAACTTAAACCGAACGAAGGGGTGATTGTTACCTCATGGTTAATCGGTTATAATCGGGTTATGCAATTACATATAACTCACGCGAGTAAGAAGCACTTACTTTGGCTCAAGGGCCTTAGTAGGTGCTTTTTTGTTTCCGCTTTGCGGTATTGGAGAGGGGGGATTCTATCGAAATGATGAGACTACTCAAACTGTCCGTCCTTCTGGCGGGCATTACCTGGATTATCTTTGTTGCTGTCTCCGGAGTTGAAGTTCGCAAATGTGCTTGCGCTCCGTTACCGACAAACAGTGGCAGCCATCTTATCATGTGATTTAGAACAAGGAGAGGGTTTCGAAAGGTGTTGAAGCTTATTGTCTAAGGAAATCTATATGAACGAGGAACATCAGTTCGGAAAAGGGTTGCTACCTGCTTACGGGCAGAAGGTTTGGGTGGATACGCGGGAACGAGTAATGGAACTGTACCGCCTCTATTTTCACACCGGCCTAGTATCCCTGTTCATCCTTATGAATACCGTTGTCGCAGTTTCTTCTGCGATGCTATACGTCAAACAGTTTAATCAGGCTGCAAGTGGCCCGGATGCGATTGCTCGATTACTTCCGGGACATTTGGATTGGATATCAAAGGTTCTTGGCGTTCTGTACTTGCCGCTCGATCAACGCCCGCTCCTCTGGCTGTGCTGCACCTTCATTTGCTACTTGGTATGGTGCTATTCCACCGTCACGCAGCCGATCCAGCGTGGGCATAAGACGATTCTTTCCTACACGTCGGAGCGGGGCCGTAAGTATACTTTGATCATTTCATTCGTTCACATGTCCCTCATGTACTGCGGCTTATTCGCCTGGTACATCCACACGTTCACTTTCGATTACTTTTCGATGATTCATGTCGAGAACGAGCCTTATTTGAAGATTACGAGCATGGTTGGCTTCGTTAATTTTCTTATGACTCTGCCGGTTGTCATTTGCCTAATTGTCGCGTTCCATATCGCCAGGGAGTTCTACAAGAACGAGGACTTCAGGAAGCGTTTCTATATGTGGGAATTTTCCTTTCTCTCGGACCAGTCGTTCTCACTCCGAAATAAGATGTGCGATGTGGTGGTCGGATGGGATAAGAAAACAAATAAACCTATCGTGCTGTCTGAAACCTCCCGATTTCTCCACGAGCTCGTCGTAGGAGCAACAGGAAGCGGGAAAACGAGTACAGCCATCCTCATCCGAATCGTTCAGGATTTGATCCGAATTGCCCGCGGACACAAGATGGGGATCGTGGTGCTTGAGCCTAAATCCGATTTGATTCGGGACGTGGAAAAGATGGCTGATAAGCTCGGTATTCCGAAGAGTAAAATCAAAGTGGTTGACCCTACAGACTTGGTTAAGTCGGTTCGGTTCAACCCGCTGGCTGGCCCGCTCGAGGTAGCTGCCGAAACATGGCGCGGTGTCCTCGATGCTTTGACCGGTGACCAGGATACCTTCTTTAAGGACCAACAAGGTGAAACGGCGGCCGCTTATGTTATGCTCGGAAAGATCCGCCACGGCAACCAGTTCAACTTTATTACTCACCTTCAGCGCATGTATACCGAACCCCGCTTCCTTGCGGATATGACCGAGGATGTGCGCAAATGGATAGACCGCAACTTGGAAAACCCAGTGATTACGCCAGATGAACGAAATCTGCTGGATCGTTACGATCGCGTCTGCAACTACTTCGAGAATGACGTATTGGAGTATGTCGTCATGAAAGACAAGGAAGGGGGCCAGCTTCCTGTCCTGTATCAGCAGGGGCATAAGCATGCAGGCAAACAAGTGGTTCTGAACAAGAAGGACAAGTTTATCGGCGGAGCAAAAAAGTACGTGACGGATATTAGCATGAATGCCATGCTCAGTCAGCTACTTGTGTCGAATGACGGGCAGGAAACCCTTGACCTTGATTCCTTCCTGAAAGATGGCGGCATCCTTCTGTACAACAGCGCTTTGGCGGAGCTCGAAGAACTCAGCCTCATGTTTGGCCAGTTCATCATTCGGCAGATGCAATCTGCTATATTCCGGCGCCCGCCGGAGGAAAATGGGCATAAGCGGATTCCAATTTTCTTCACGATCGACGAGTTCCCGCTATACATCAACGATGCGTTCCAACGATTGCTTACACTCGGTCGTTCTTTCAAGGTTGGTACGCTCATTGCAATTCAGAACCTGGGACAGCTAAGGGGCGTCAAGGCCGGCTACGATGAGGTCATTCTATCCAATGCCTCCAACAAAACGGTGTTTGGTCGCGGAGAGTTTAAGGATAATGAATACTTCAGTAAGTCATTCGGTGAAGAGTATGTTTTAGAGGAATCCATGAACGAGTCGGTCACACCGATTAGCATGCCGAATCAATCTCGGGGGCTTCGGTATAACACAGCTCGCAAGCTCGAGCCTCGGTTTACGCCGACAAAGATCAAAGAGCTGACGTTCAAAAACTTTATCGTTGAGCTTGTCGGTAAGGACGGCAGCATTAAGCCAGCAACTCATGCATACGGAAAATTCGTAGATGAAACCAAGTTTATGAAGCGGTTCATCGATATCGGCAGGATCGAGCTCGCCACAAAAAACTACAAGCCCCTGTCGTTCAAGGGGAATATCAATCAGCTTTCCTATTTAGTCCGCCAGCTTGAGGATAACAAGCAAGATGATGCTTCTGTGGAAGCGGGAGTGAATGCAGAAACGCCAAAATCGAAGGGAGTCTCTCAAACAGAAGTTGAATCCTCAAAGCAACAGGTGCAGGAGAGCATGAAGGAAGCAGCCGCAACTTCTTCTCCACATAAATCCGCTCCAGTAAAAGGAGAAGATGACGGCTCGTCGCTGGAAGGGGACGATGATGACAGCACGCTCTTCTGGCCGGATCCGAACACAGAGAACGATGTGTCTGGTGAATTACCTACACATCAAGGAGCAACGAAGGAGGGGTCTGGCTCACCTACCGCCCCAGATCATCCGGCCGTCAACCAACAGCAGCGGGACGACGAGATTCTGAAGCAAACTCACTCCATCCCGGACGACATCGATGCTCTGGTGAAGTCGGTGCACGATAACCTCGCTGGAACTGGTACCGTCTCTCCGTTAAGTGGCTCCGTCCCCGCTACAGGTTCGGAGACGAAATCAGCGGAACAGGCGTCTGCGCATCCACCGAAACCGGAAAGCAGTATCTTCGAAGATCTCCTTGATGATCTTGCTGCGTCAGACAGGCAGACCACCGACAAACAAAAGCAGTATGCCAATGACAGCATTCAGAAAGTCGCTGGCTACAAGGACGATGATATGTAACGAAAAAACCGTGTCCAAGAGGGCACGGTTTTTGTATGTGACAACTGAGAAGGAAGGGAAGGTAGTAACCTACATTATGAAGCATATATCTAAAAAATAAGACTGCGAAATGAAGGATTATCACAACCTAATCTAAAACGTAGTAAATCTATTGTCAGGTACACATGGTTGTTTATTGGTATTTCCACACATTAACGCTTCACCAATGAAGTAACCTGTATATTTATTTGGATACATCTGAGATATTCTTACTTTTTTCAAGGGATTTATTTAAAATCCGTACCGGCTGCATTGTTTATCACCGTCCATACAGTTCTTAGAGGCATTATCACATTCTATGTGCCCTCCACAAACATCTGAATGGGTAGATATAACATGGTTGCTAAAATACCAATTATCAAAACCATAGGGATAACGCGATTATCTCAAAATATGGTAATTCCACCTAAAGCTCGTTCTATTAGGTGGAATTATTTTTGTTTATACTTAGATTAATAAAAGTCAGGTGGTGCTAAATAAGTGGAAAATGGCAAAAAGTGGTTTATTCTTTTGTTCTCACAAATTAATTTTAATAATATTAAGCAGGTTTCTTATCTAACGGATAATTTACTTGAAACAGATCAAAGTAAGCTAATGACATTGATCGAACAACTTGCTAACCGCTGTAATGATGAAGAAGCTGAATTGTGGCTGCAAACTTGCATTTTACCAGAAGAGTATCCTGTTGAAAAAATTATTAATTTTCTCTATGGAAAACGAATCCAAATAATTAAGGTGCAAGAGGATGTAAGGATGTATCTAAATGAATTTTCCAAAGCAAACAAAAAGTTACGTATCATGCAGGATGAATTGGACCAAACGGGAAAAATAACAAACTTTACTTACATTGGCGGCCCTGTTGGAGAAAGGACTCTCGAGCTAAACAACAAGCTAGAAAAAATCACTTATGTTTTTGACACATCCCCAACGCTTTATAGAGGTAGAGATCCAATATTTAAATTACAACTACAACACACTTCTTTTGAAAATTTTATTTACTCAGAACTACTTAATTATATGAAAGGGGAGCCCTTAGGACCTGTTAGGTGCGATCATTGTCAGGAATTTATAGAAGATTTAACTCCCCAACAAAGGGCGAAAAAATTTAAATATCATAAAGAAGCGCGTCCTGGTGAATTTGACAGTTGTAAAGTGTTGGCCAAAAAGGTGAGGGACCGCAAAGGAAAACAAGAAAAAGTATTAAGAAGTGTGGCAAAAACTCTTGAGGAGGATGCAAGCTATGTTTAACACAAATGGACCAAAATTTTGGAATGGGAAAAGATGGATAGGAGGGGCAGCCGCTTGGGCACATACAATCAGTAATAACGGCGGATGGAACGAGCATCACATGAAATTTGCTGGAAAGGTAGCAAATGTAATTGATGAAATGAACCAAGAAGCCGCTAAACCTAATATCAAAAAAATTAAGTAACGTTTGGCCTTGGGATTTACAGATACGAAGATCATTTGCATAAGCAGGTGATCTTTTTATTTACATATAAACATTAGTATTAATATTTGAATTTATATTCTGTGAAAACGCGGCTTTAAAGGGGGAATTGAAACGTTTGTAGAGGGGGGAGAGTGAACGTCCTCACCGAAAGGAGAATTATATGCTATTCACAGTGGAGGGAAAGCCAATTCGGTACGTGTTTCATTATCAGCAATTTGAAACCTGGAAAAGAAGGATGGACCCAGAAGCACTAGATGCCATTTATAAAAGACTGGATGAAGAGATTTACAATAAGGATATTCATTATTCAAGTTGGGTGCCAGGAGCGGATTGGAATAACACTGTGTTTTTACCGATATACGAAATCATGTGCGGTGATGAAGTGAAATCACGTAAATTCTTTGGCAACATATTCATGGATGTATTTATTCGGAGAGCTGAGACCTGGATATTCAATAAGGGAGAACAAACGCTTTATGACCGTGTACCAGGGAGCTACTATTGGAAAACTGGAAAAAAGGATTGAGTGGTAACAAAATCATGTTTCATTCACCAAAAAATATCAGGAGCCTCGAGAGTGATATCTCGTTGCTCCAAAAACGACACCAATCAATTGACAGTAAGACGGGTTCGCTTTACAATGGACTCAAGTGAAAAATTGTCCGGAACATCTCAGGAAGCACCTGCGATTTGGGGAACCCCCATGCGCAGGTGCTTTTTTGCGTTCCGGACCTAACTCTAAATCAACACGAAGGAAAGGTGATTTTGCATGTCGAGTCAGAATTCTCAGGAGTTTGGTATTACTCCGGCAATGCGCTCTTGGGCGGATATCAAGGAAGCACACCGCACTGGCCGGATCATGGTTGGTCACACGATCGGTATTGAGACCAAGGCACTTGGCGACAGCAAAGAAGAAGTATTAAAAATTGATTTCAACGGCGTTTACGGCTACCTTCCGAAGTCTAATGTTGACAACTATAATCTGCGCGGCATCCAGTATTACTTGGATCGAGAACTGGAGTTTATCGTTGATGATGTCATCATCGACAAATCGGCAACAGTGGGTATTTTCCTTGCCAACCGTGCTAAAGCGCTTGAGAAGAGAGCAGAGCGTTTTTGGAAGGAAGCCCAAGAAGGGCATGTGTTCGAAGCATTTGTCCGCGGTGTCGATCAATACACCTTGTTCTTGCTTGTGGAGGGCATACCTTACGAGCTGAACCGGTCTGAAGTCGGTTATGTGTTCTACGAGGATTTGACCGAGGCATTCGAGATCGGTGATACGCTGCCGGTGAAAATCACAAACGTTACCCGTCCGACCAAGGATCAAAAGGGCAAGATTACGGTCGACAGCCGCACACTCCAGACTGATCCTTGGACCAATATTGTCAACTACCAAGTAAACGGTATATACGTCGGTGCAATCAAGAAAATTCATCCGGAACACGGAATGTTCGTCGAGTTGGTGGATTCTCCGGGCCTTGTCGTTCGTACGAACTTCCCTCCTTACAGCGGAAACCACATCTTCAAAGAAGGCGAAAACATTCGGGTTCGTATTGCGAAAATCGATGCGGCGGGTCGGCGCATGAAGGCAGTTGCATTCGTTCCCCAATATTCAAGAAAACGGGAAAATGCCCGCTATGGACGAATCGATTCTTATGGCTCAAGGTAATTTTACCAGCTTCGAAGAGATGAGTCCGAAGGGAGGAACGGGGGAGCGAGAAACATCGTTCCCCCGTTCCTCCCCGATGGTGCCTGAGCACCTGAATCCGTACACTGACTCCGTTTGTCGGAGCGATATTTACGAGCTCCTTCTTCCGGACGGAACACGGTTCGGGATGTTCTCCGACCCTTATGCTACCATCGAGTACCACGATCCGAAGTTCGGCTTGCAAAATGGGCGTTACTGGCTGGATGCACAAGTTAATGGTGCAGATGTATCGAAGAACGACTTGAAGCTGGTTGATGTACTTTCCACGAACAGGACGATGACCCGGAAGCAACTGGAGCGGGTTATATTCCCCGGTCTTCAGCCTGGCGAAAGATCAGGCGTTGATTTCATTAAACGATGCCGCAGTCGCGGTATCATATGCGCCTATAGGTGGTCGACCCCACTCAAGGACGAGCGGAAAAAGCCGCTTGCCTATATACTGACAAAAGTAGGTGCAGATGCGGCAGAAATCTTGTTCCACCGTAAATTAAACGAAGAGCAATGGGCGCGCCCGGTGGAGTACAGTCCTGGCCAGGGCCCGGATATGACTCCTTATTTCGTTGACCTTGTGGCAAATGAATTGTATACCGATCTCGTACGAATTGACCGCCTAATCTCTTGGCAGCGACGGCCGGTGATCCGCGTCGATCAAAACGTGTTCCATATTCCGGTTGCCTCCTTCGAGGTTATTCGGGACCGTAATGACTTCCTCCAGTTCTGGGTAGAGGTGTTTCGCCCGAGTAAAGATTTTATCCGCAAAACCGCTGAACGCTTTGCGCGTTTGCGGCAGGTTTATCTTAAACTTCCGGATCATAAGCGCCCCGCACGCATTATGTTGATCGCAGATGGCGATAGCCGGATCCCTCTACTTAGCCGCATCGCAGAACAATACATGCCTGAAGTCCCGCTCCGCTTTACTACAGACGAGCGGTTATTGGCAGGTATGAGCCGGGATACCTTCCTTGAATACAACAATTCCGAGAAGAAGATGACGGCAAGCACGATCAAGTTCCTATTGGAAGACGCACCTGGCATGAGAGCTTCTGAGTATTTCTCGGAATCGCGTGTAAACGACCATGACGACTTTGAAGATTGAGGCTATTTCAGATCGGAAAAGGCTTGATGGAAAGTAAATCGAGCCTTTTCCTGTTTTTATTTCACCGAAGAGACAGGTGACCCTATGACAACCGTACAAGATAATACACGGAGAAAAGCAACGGTTGACTTTATTATGGCAAACGAAAATAATGAGACGATAAAGTGCTCATTCAAGAAGCTCTTTGAATATAGCGGAAACATGTATGTTGCCTTTGAAGACACAACCGAAACGATACAAATTCTACGAGTGAAAGACCCCTATGGCACCACTCCAAAATTAGTCGAGATTCCAAAGGATCACTTAACCGCGATACATAACTTCTATAAATCGCTAATGGGCGAACGCCCCATATATACAGAGCCATCATAATCCAGAAATCATGCCACAGTCCTTTTCGAGGGCTGTTTTTTCTTCTGCATTACCCCCTCCATAGTTTGACACCCGTGCTTTTCAGTAAGACGCCAATGTGCTATAATTTGGGCATACATTTCTTTTTTTCTCTTGCTCCCGCCATGCGGCCCAGGGAGTACCGTTGAATTTACCTTTTTATGTAATTGATCTCAGGGCTTCCTATGCCCAATTTCAAAGAACCGTCTCTTGAGACGCAGATTATGAAGTCCTTTTTGGATTTCGAGAATTCGATCTGCTTCTGAAGAGTCGGTTTTTTTTGTTTTGCCGACTTATCAAAAGCCGAAGGGAGAGAATGTGTGTGGAATGGAATCTGAAGCGCATCAAATCAATGTGGGATAACGTCGAGGTAGTGCCACCAAAGAAACCTGAGTTCCGGATGAATCGGTATAATTCCTCGATAGTCCATCATGAGATCGAATTTGCAAATGTGGAGTACGTACCTGAATTGTTTGCGGAACTGCAAAGACTGCTTCAAGGGCGATGCCAGGACCTGCAATTCGTTTTTGATGGGCCTTTTCCCGGTTCGGAGCTAAAAGCTCTCGGGTTTGCACCAAGACAAGGGGAAAGCCGTATTTGGAACAAATCGCATCCGGAATACCGTATTTCAGCGATCCGCATTGAATCAACGAATTCGTGGATTCTGGAGGTCATGAAGCGGTCAGGACGCGGGGTTCTAAGTGATGCTGCTAGGCTTGATTTCCTCACGGATAGCGGCAAGTTTGAAGTGCAACTCACTATTCCTTTGGATGTGATTGCGTCATGAGAGCCGCGATTATGGTCGATGAAATCAATGCGATCGGTCAGCTTCACGACATAGGGATTCAAGGCATCCGACCTTGGGTAGAGTTCTATCGTGCCATTCACACGGTACTGAATCGGGATTTCGGTCGTGCAGACGTAGGATATCACTTCTACGGAAGTCTTCCACCGAAAGATGTAGCCGGATCAAAGTATTTTGACCGGAAAAGGTTTTTTCAGGCGCTCGAGCGCGACGACATACAAGTCCACGAAGGATTTTGTATCGCTGACCGAACCGGCAGCCTGATGGAAAAGGGAGTCGATATGGTGCGCGTTGTTCTCAGACAACCTGCGCAGTAATGCGCAACAAAACTGAGGCTCATCCAAAAGTGAGTAACTCTATTCCACATGTTGGGTGCAACCCCCAACTAGATTGAAGATTGGCAATCTACCCTAGAACTCCGACGTGCGCTTCTCACTAAACAGAGAAGTGTTCGAAGCTCGGCGAAGTCGGTGAAAAGCAGACCTGCGAAGAGGTTAGCGAAGTAATCGGGGGGGCCATAAAGCTGATATGCCTACACACCAGGAATCTCCGTTTGTACGGCTCGACAACTCCAAGGCATCGAAACAGAAGATGTCTTCCGCTTCAAATGCGGTTCATTCGCGGCTCCGGTACTCATGTCTGTCGGCGCTGTACTCACTCATAGAAGTGAAGTGTCTTTAAGCCTCCAATCAGGGCTGAAAAGACGGATGACGGGTCAAAGGAGAGGGCTAAGTCAGTATGTAAGGCAGATGGAATAGGGAACAACGGAAATCGGAAAGAGGCTGACAAAGATGTTTAGATCTGATGCCTCTAAGCGGTAGGAAATGACCGCATTATTCCGATGGCAGCTGCCCGTAGTAGTCCGAGCGTGGGAAAGCCACGTACATGGCGAAGGGGCATAGTCGATCACTAAAGTCCCATTAGAGACGCAACAGTCAAGGAAGCCGTTGAGCGAACCTGACTAAAGCCAAATGAGGCAATAACTCCGAAAGGGGTGATGCCAGTGGTACAAGAACTTGACAGCCCTACAACGGAATCACAATTCAGAAATATACAGGATCGCCTGTACAGCAATACTCTGAATGCCATCGACGGTGGCACAAAACCTTGCATCAAAGGACTTCTGGAGATTGCCTCTTCAGAAACGGTCATACTGACTGCAATCCACAAAATCAAAGCAAACAAAGGGGCGAACACCCCCGGAACCGACGCCGAAACCCTTCGTGAACATTTCCTTCATAAAGATTATGAAGAAGTCGTTCAACGGGTCAAGGAAGGATTCAATAGGTACAAGCCAGTTCCGGTTCGACGCAAGTGGATACCGAAACCCGGCAAGACGGAAATGAGACCTCTTGGTATTCCGGCCATCATTGATCGAATTATCCAAGAGTGCATCAGATCCACCATTGAACCCATCCTTGAAGCGCAGTTCTTCAAACACTCATATGGTTTTCGACCCATGCGCGATGCTCACATGGCCCTTAACCGGGTGACGGACATCGTACACAAAACCGGATATCGCTGGATAGTAGAAGGGGATATAAAGAAATTCTTCGACAATGTAAATCATCGTATACTGATTAGCCAACTATGGCATTTGGGCATACGGGACCGGAGAATTCTCTGCATTATCAAGGAAATGCTTAAGGCAGGAATCATGGGTGAGTGTGATACTAACACCGTGGGTACACCCCAAGGCGGAATCATCTCGCCACTCCTTGCCAACGCATACCTCCATGCCCTCGATCAGTGGATTATCCGAGAATGGGAAGAAAAGAAATTGCGGAGATCACAAGCAAAGAGCCGAAACGGGTTCCTAGGCGTTCTCCACAAGACCAATCTCAAACCTGCATACTTTGTCAGATACGCGGATGATTGGGTTTTGATCACCAACTCCAAGGAAAATGCGGAAAAGTGGAAGTGGCGTATTAGCCATTTTCTCAAAAACAGTCTTGCTATCGAACTCTCCGAAGAAAAGACGCTCATAACGAATGTCAGGAAGAAATCAATCCACTTTGTAGGATTCGAATTTAACGTTAGGCCAGGAAAGTCACGGCAAGGATTTATACCGTGCACCAGACCCGACAAAGGCCGTCTCCGCAGTAAATTGGAAGAGATCAAACAAAACATTCGCAACGTCAAGGGGTTATATCGCTACAAAAAAGGTAACGGACTTGAGCAGATGGTCCATGGCATCAATATTCTCAACTCTCAAATAAGAGGATTGATCGAATACTACGATGTCACCACCAACATTCACCGCAGCCTCCGTCCATACGCACAGCGAATACGGTATACCGGATTCAAATGCGTCAAGAGAATGGGGATGGGCGGATGTTGGAAGCCTGCAAATCAGGTGGATAACTTAATCTCGATTCACCACGACTACAATACGCTGATACCAGCCATACCCTATAAGGGCGTCTGGTACGGGATCACTGATCTCAGTTTTGGAAAGTGGAGAAAAGAAAAGACTGCTCTTAAGAGACAGAACGAGACACCATACACCCCCGAAGGACGGGCTATTTACGAGTCCCGCTCCGAAAAGCCTAGCCTAAAAGCACGGGCTGACGAGATGCTCTCCACAAGAACATCTTACGGGGTCATGATGAACCTCCGAAGTTTCAAAGCCGAACGGAAGAAGAAGCTGTATAACTTCGAGTTCTTCCTCAACCGAATCTATGCGTACAACCGAGACAAAGGCAAATGCAGAGTGTGCGGCATATATTTATCACCCTATGAGGTGCACACGCACCACATAAGGCCATATCTGCCAATCGAGTTGGTCAACCGAGTGAATGAGCTTGCTTCGACACATTTGGAATGTCACCAGTATATCCATGACGGCATTGAACATGCCGACCTTGGGCAGACGGTTTGGAATAAGATTCTGAAGTTTAGAGCCAAGTTGCAAAACTAATGGGAGTGTAAGAGTGATCGATGGAACGCCGTATGAATGAAAACATTCACGTACGGTGTGAGGCGGGGGAAAGGAGATTCCGACCGATAGCGTATGTTATCGAGGAATACTCTTACCTATCGCCATTCGATTGGGTTGGACTTATTTGAGTTTAGCCTTAACGACTTCGATCTCCTTTTTGTTTTTTCTGGGGATACGGATCTTGTCCCTGCCATCCAGCGAGCAAAATTGCGATCCAAGGTCGTAGCTGTCGTTAGCCGTACCCAACCGGCTCGACTCGTTAAGGAAATGGCAGACGGCATTTTGTACCTGGAAGATGTGATCGGTTTGATTGGGGATGAACATATCATCCCGCGTAAATCCAAAAAACCTGCGAAGGAGCGAGTTACCCATGTCCAACACAACAACCAATCTGAGCGTTCTGCTTAACGCACCATTTCCGTACACGGCTTATGGCGTGAACTATGAAGGACAATCCTACGTTAGCATCCAGTGGATTGTCGATCGTCTCAACGAGGTCGTAGGTCCGCTGAATTGGCGGCATGAATTCTTCGATGTGAACGAAAACATGGAAGATTTCTCCGTAGAATTGCTGGGGCGCCTCTCAATTTGGGATACCGATAAGCAGACCTGGATGGATCGGGTGAATTACGGGAACGACAGTGCGACAAGAAGCAGCTTCTCTCATTAAGTAACGCAGTGCTAGGAGACTAGCTTTCCCAGTTGCAGGGATATCCCCACCGAAACAGCGTCGAGGGTAACTTCGGGGTTGGTTGCAGGAGGCAAAAGGCTAATGATTCTTTAGAGTCATAGGAATCAGGTCGAGGGGAAGAATGGCATGGTTAACGCAAGTGAACCTTTTTAAGCATCGTGACCGTAGCGACGGATAGACTCAGCAACGCCGTCAGTAATGTGAGTAGGAAGAGTGGATTGTCGTGCCACTTGGTTGCAACCCATACACTCACCGGTGCAGTGAAGGAACCTAACCCATTCGTATCTGCGTGGAGCTGAACTTGTTAAGCCCTACACGGTCCAGCAAATGGTAACGAAGCCGTAAGGTCTAGTGATGCCGTAGAGGGTAAAGGATGCAGGAAAAAGCGAAAGCCGTCAGTCGAAAGACGACAGGAATGAGAATAACTGGACGGATAGTACCTATGGTGCAACTCGAAAGAGTGCTGAATTCCTGCAGGTGCACGTCATGGTGAAAAACGAAAAGGATACTCTTTGAGGAGGAAATATGCGATGAACGCATGTAAAACCATGTCCGCTATTCCTCCACTTATGGATTGGGATTCTGTCAACTGGCAGAAACTCGAAAAATACGTGAGGAAGCTCCAACAGCGGATTTACCATGCCGAACGTCTCGGCAAGAAAAGAAAGGTCCGTGACCTTCAGAGACTTTTACTAAGAAGTAAAGCTGCTTTGCTACTCGCGATCAAGCGTGTCACACAAATCAACAAAGGTAAGCGAACTGCTGGCGTAGATGGCATGAAGGTGCTTAAAGCCGAACAACGTGTTGTTTTATACAACTCCATGACTCGATTAAGCATCAAACTGCACAAACCTAAACCAGCCTTACGCACCTACATCAAGAAGAAAAACGGCAAACTTCGCCCTCTTGGTATCCCTACCATAATAGATAGGGTATACCAGAGCCTTACACTAATGTCACTTGAGCCACAATGGGAATACCATTTCGAAGGAACGTCCTACGGTTTCCGTCCTAAGCGAAGTACTCACGATGCGCTTACAGCCATCTACATGAAGCTCAAAGGAAAAACCTACAGAAGCTGGATATTTGAAGGTGACTTCAAAGGTTGTTTTGACAACCTAAATCATGAATTCATCTTGAATCAAGTATCCAGATTCCCTGCAACGGATATTATCAAGAAATGGTTACAGGCTGGTTACGTTGACAACGAAGTCTTCCACACCACAGAAGCAGGTACACCACAAGGCGGGATTATCTCTCCCTTACTGGCGAACATTGCTCTACATGGAATGGAAGATGCTATCGGAGTCAGATACGAAACCAAACCCTCCCTCGTTAGCAAGGGTAGCCTATCACTTAAAAAGGATAGCCCTGGAGTAATCCGATACGCAGACGACTTTATCATTATCTGCCATAGCAGAGAAGAAGCCGAAAGCATGTACGGTAAGCTCGAACCCTATCTACGAGATAGAGGTCTTCAACTTTCACAAGAAAAGACGAAGATCACTTATATCCAAGATGGATTCGACTTCCTTGGCTTTAACTTTAGGAGATACCAACGCAAACGGGGCCCAGTATTTCTTGTGACACCTAGCAAGGAGAGCGTAAAGAAAGCCTATGCCAAGGTGAAAGACGTATTCCTCAGAAATACAGGAAAGAACGTCTACCGCTTAATAGGGGAACTCAATCCTATCATCCGAGGTTATGCCAACTACTGGAGAGTAGCTGTTGCTAAAGAGACCATGGGAGACCTTGACGATTACATCTTCAGGTTAACCGTGAACTTCTTGAAAAGACTCCACCCACTTAAAACATGGGGATGGATCAGCAAACAGTACTTCAAGCCAGACAGAACAGGCGTCTCTAAAGATCAATGGATACTGACAGACCCAATTAGCGGAAGTCAAATCACCAAAGCAAAGTGGACACCTATCAAGAGACACGTTCAAATCACGGGCAACCACAGTCCTCATGACAAATACCTGAAAGGGTACTTTCAGTTAAGGGACATAAAGAAGTTCGAGATGAACAACGTACAGAGCAGACAGAAACTTGCCAAGAAACAACGATTTTTATGCCCAATTTGCAAATGTTCGTTAACTGATACTGATGAAGGACTGGAGCTACACCACAAAACACCAGTTAATCGAGGCGGTACAAACGAGTATCAAAATCTGATGCTTGTTCATATCTCCTGCCACATCAGCCATCACAAAACGAAAATAGCTAGGCACTACTAATCGAGAGACGTACGGAATATCGTGTGCTTGAGCCGTATGTCCTGAAAGGGACATGTACGGTTCTTAGGGGGGAAAGAAGTCGAAAGACTTCCAACCTACCCGACCGATGACCGTCATGAAAGGGTCGCAGATACCGACTGCTCAAGACCGTATGGACTGTAAAAAGTCTGCGGTATCTGATTCGCTGAAGAAATGCGCTGCCTGGTTTGGTGTGGCCTCTGATGTCTTCAAAAGCTTCATCGACGTAATCAAGCCGAAGAAGTCCGATGGCACAAGCAACACCATCTATAACCGGCTTGTTGCTGCTCATGGGTTCGTTGATCAGTATGGTACACACAAATACGGCATCCCGATTCTTCCGGATTCCTATCAGGATTATTACCGAGAAAAGAATTGGGAAGGGATCTTCCAATCGGATATCAATGCTTTGTTTACTGGAAACCGAATCAACAACAGCGAATCCTCCTCGAGCGGCCAAGGTAAATCGGGACAATCCGAGTCTTCGCAGTCGCTCCTTCCAGATGAAAATTCAGCAGTACCGACTGGCAAAGGAACAACCGGTTCTGCTTCTCGTTCTTCCGGGAGTAGAGGGTCCGGTAACAGCGGTACTCGGGGCAGTACTTCCCGTGACAGCAATCCCAGCAGCGGCTCCAATAAGCCGGAACCCATCCGAATGAAGGTGCTTGATGCACCAAAGTTCAACCAGGATGGATCGGCAACGTTCAGAGCAAAGCTGGAGAACAACAAGGATGTCACTGTCTTTGCCGGCAAAGAACTTGCAGAAGAAGTGAGAAAAGTCCGTCCGAACATCGTGATAAAAGCGAGCGGATGGTATCGTGAAGATCAGCAGAAGGTTACGCTCGCCAATAAGGGCGGCAAAATCGAAGTCGAAACAGCTGCATAAAAATCGGGCTAATAGCCCCCGTGTAGAAGTGCCAAGGAGCTCAGCAAGCTGGGTTCTTTGGCTTTTTGATTATTCCTCTAAAATCGGAAGGAGACAATGAACATGAAATTTTCGAGAAACAATCTGCCAGGCATCGTATCTGCACAATACAAGGAAAAAATGATCGACTACGTATCACGGATTAAGCGTGCTGAAGTTGTAGATGACGGCAAGGTTGCCTCTTACGTGAGAATCGATTACCTAGACGGAAGCAAGAGTATGTGGGTCAGCAAAGACGGACAATCGGACTACGTTCACTACTGCGAAGCATTCGCCGGTAAGCGCCCGTGTCCGCACCTTGCTTGCGGTGTTGCGATATCTGAAATGTCGTCGAGCAAAATTGAGCGCTTCGCCCTTCCTAAAGATCCGGACGAGTTGAATGCGTTCATCTCCTCCGTTCCGAGCTCCCAATTCCATGACGTATCTGATACGTTTGGAATTCCGGCAGCCCCGGAAGAAGAGGAGGCTCCGGCCGCAGCACCCGCTCCCGCATCGCTCGTACCAACTCCCGCTCCAGCAGCCGCTCCGATAGGAAAGCGAGACCCGAAGGTGGGCTGGAAGGATATCGAAAATTACTTGCTTGGTCAAGGCATCGATCGCCGACTGCTTCTGAGGATCGTCGATAAACGCAAGGCCGTTTGTGACCTAGCTGCCACTACCCCGATGTCTATTGAGCCAGTGGCTCCGTCGACTCCATACCAAGGCAAGATGTTGGAGCGGGCGCTACGCCACATCATCATGGGCAAGTCCTTATTGCTCGTGGGGGACAAAGGCGCGGGGAAGGATACGCTCATCAACACTATCGCTTGGGTATTGGGATACCCTATGTACCTGCAAACAGGGCATAAGGGATATACCTCCGAGACGATTATTGGCGAGAATATGCCGACCGGCAATGGCCTTGAGGTGGCATTCAAATACACGGCATATGCAACATGCGTGATGAACGGCGGTTTGGTTCACTTCGCCGAGCTCAACATGCTAATGCCGGATGCCACCTCGATCTTCCACTCCGTCTACGACGACAATAAACAGCTCTCGACACCACTTGGCACCGTGCCTTGTCATCAGGAGCATATGTTTATTGCATCGATCAACGTCGGAGAGCATTACGCAGGGGTAAAGGCGCTCAATGCGGCTCTGAAGGACCGCCTTGCGGTTCTCCACCTTCCGTACACGGCAGACTTTAAGCTCCTGATCGAGAAAAAATCCGGACTCACCGACCGGCATGTACTTCAGTGGCTCGAGGACATCAAGACTCAAATTGATCTCCTCTATGCAACTGAAGGCGCCGGTGATGAATCCCGGACAGTCCGTGGTTACATTGATGCCGCCAATTATTTGAAAGAATTCGGCATCAATGACCAGACCAAGATTGAAGCGATTGAGGACTTCGTAATCAACAAGTGCGAAGACCGCGAAGAACGCTTCGCCGTTCGCAATCAACTTCGTATGTCGGTTTGGAAATCACTACCGAAGACGAAAGAAGAGGAAGATTACGAATCTGGCGTAGCCTGAGATGATTGAGGGACCTCTTATAGAGTGTCCCTCTTTCCCATTTTGAGAGGAGAGTGATGGTTATGTCCATGACAGCAACCGCATTGAAAAATAAAGCCCAAGTGATTAAGGAACGGGAAGGTGCCCGCGTCAAACGTTGGTTACATATCCTTTTCGGTGGCCGCAAATTTGGCTTCCAATGGACGAACGAACCAACATCGTACACGGACGGGAAAGACGTATATGCCAAGTACGATATTGTACGACCCGGCGGAGGAACTGACTTTTCCGAGGAAGAGAAGCGCGTGATTCGGAAGGCCACTTCCGTACATGAACGCGGTCACATTGAGTACGACATCATTGAGGATTTCGTAAGCTGGGTCAAAGAACATTCAAGCCCGTTGCGATCTGATTGGGAGGCGAACTCCAAATATCCTGGCGACTGGACGAAGTTCTACGGCAATGTCATGCTAGATGGCCGCATGGAGAACTTTACGATCATCGACCATCCCGAAGTTGACGAGTACATCCAGTTTAAAAATTACAATTGGAAGTGCGCGCCCATGACTCCGCAAAATCGTGTCCAAGATTTTCGTCTGCTCTATATGACCCGCTCCCTCGGGATGATTGACCCCGAAGGGCTCCATCCTGATTCCTTGGCATTAATCGACTCGGTGCAGCCGACGATTGAGAAAGCCCGTTTCGAACCAACCACAAAGGAGTGTCTGGAAAGCGCCCTGGAGATCATTCGGGCAACATGGCCAATGCTGATGGATTGGATGGAGGCAGACGGGCAATCTCCGGCAGAGCCGATGTTTGGGTTTCCTAGTGATGCCGACGATCCTAATGTTTCTTGGGGGGATCGGGAGGAAGTTGAGCAAAACGTCCTCCGCGTGAAGATTCGTATCCAAGTTGCAGATAGTCCAGAGCAATCCGATTCTGATAGCGGCGATGACGAAGAAACGAACGGCAGCGACTCAAACGGCACAGCTCCGGAAGGCGAAGAGGGGGACGAAGAATCCTTTGAGGCTCCTGATTGTTCCGGCGCCCTTAGCGCTGCTGCAAAGGAAGCTGAGGCTGACGAAAAAGAAGCCGAGAAAGAACTAGGACCCTACGGCAACATCGAGATCCAGATCGAAATCGATCCCGGTCTGAAGCGGCCTTCTTTCTCTGCAACGGCAACGACAACGGCGTACAGAGCTCAAAATCTTTATCGGTACCAACTTACCGAGCGGATGATGAAGCGGGACATCGATTTAACCTCAAAGGTTCTAAAGGAATTGTGTGAACCTACGCCCGACGAGCTGCTCATGAACCAGCGGAGCGGGAAGGTATTGGTTAACCGGATGTGGCGCAGTGAAGCACTCGGCGAAACAAATTTTTTCGCCCGTAAGCTCATCGGCACGCCCGGTGCTGAGGTACGGATCGCAATGATGGCCGATATATCCGGCTCAACTGGTGATCCTTTCCGCGGAACTTCTTCCAGGGTGATCGACGAAATTCGCAAATCGCTCATTCTTATGTCGGCAGCGTGCGAAAAGGCCAGCATACCGAATGCGGCTTATGCTTTTACCGAGTATGACGATACCGTGATCTTCCCGTTAAAGCCGTATGGCCGGTTCGGTACCACCGAGAAAAGTTTTCTTGGCGGCATCGAGGACGAAAGCGGAAACCGTGATACGCTGGCTCTTCAGTACATGATTAACGATATGTCCAAGTACAAAGAGGGCATTCGCATTGTGGTCATGATTTCGGATGGCATGCCGTGCTTTGAACGGAATGAAGACGAAAACACCATGAGACTCATGGTGCAGCAGGCGGAGAAACATGGCATCGATGTCGTTTGCCTCTATTGTGGACCAGAACGCGCGAACATCATCAAGATGGTCCAGCATATGTATCCGGGAGGCGCAATCAACGTCGGTAAGAATCTGGCTCGGGACCTGTCCCGCCATGTGAAGCGGATTATCCGCAAAAGAAGATAGTCACGGACTTAGGGGAGCACACCTGTTGCTTCCCTTTCCTTTGCTTCTCAAGAGATATCCAATCCCATATATAAGGAGACGAAGAACATTGATAAATCATGTGAAAACCCTTTTTACCGGTGCAATCGAAATACTGAAGGTTGAGTTTGTCCGCCTGCAGGAGCTCTATCCGAATCTGTCGGAGGAAGAGAAACGCCGCCAGGACGAATTTGTTCGGGCGATCGCTCTCCTGTCCAGCGAACTTCCGGTATTTGCTCACCTTTTCTCTTTCGGCGGGGATTTGAACGTTAGCCTCCATCCTTCGGAAGATCTGGCGATCCATGACATAAAAAGTGTCTGGAGCAAAAATAAATTCGAACCGGAAGAGGACGGATCGATCGTCCTCTCAGTACGATTGAACGGTGAAGCGGGAGAGGGCAAGTGGATGCTCACTGATGAAGGCGGGCTAACCAGCGGCCACGGCGCCCAGTTGATCGGTTTCTCCATTCACGAACCAGCTGCGGGGGAAGAGGATGCTGCCGCTTCCGAAGACGGCCGCGTTTTGGACGGCAATATCGATTGGAGCCGTTATGAGCTCACAGCACAGGTTATAGCCACTCAAGAACTCTCCATCAATGACGAATGCACCCAAATCGACTGGAGCAGCATTGAGGAAATCACCTCTACAACGCTGGTTTTCGTTAGGGATGTCCAGCATGATATCGTCTTTGATGTGGATGTCGAGGAAATTGGCGAAGAGGGAATCATCCCGGCTATCGTCGAAGCCATCAAGGCCCACGAGAAGTATGAGTAAACAGACGTATAAAGCTTATGTACGTTGTCTGAGAAAACACCACAGGGTCTATTACCTTAAATAAACGATGGGGAGTGTTTCGGTATGATAAATATTGCGAAGATCGGCCATTATTTCGAGAAGCGCCATGAAGTTAGTTTTTGGGTAAACATCCTAATGTTTGCCACTTTCGTGATGTCTAATCAATACGTGTTCGCAGGCATGACCCTTGCTCTTGCCGTCGTACAATTCCATCCGATGATGGTCGTTCAGAAGATTCCGGCCGCCTGGCAGGAAAAGATCCTGAAGAGGGTCCTGCATCTAACGTATTGTTTGGGTCCGAAGAGTTTTCTTGTATCCACCAACGGGGTGATGAAGGTCGTACGCTATAAAAAACGTGGCGACAACACCTTGTTTGTCTGCAGGTGCAGCGGTGAATTTAGGGCAGCCATCGCCGAGTCAAATCGGTTCTGTAAAACCACACAAGGGGCCGTTCATCTCCTTGCTTCAATGTATCACGAGGAGTTGAAGGAGCTTCGTCAAAAAGTGGTTCATCAACCGGAAAAAGAATAAGAATTGTGGGGGATAGAGTTTCTATCCCCCTATTTTTTTTCCTGCTAGAAGGAAATAACCCTTAAAAGTCGTCCTCGAAGATTCGGAACACGATCCTAGTGTCTGGCAACGGCGTTAAGCTAACGGGCAGGATAGCGTGGCGAATCGTGTGGAATATCTGCAGTCGATGTAACACAAAATAGATTCTGAGTTACTTAAAGGGCATCAGATTTATGCTCAGTTATGCGAAGAATATCGGCTAGGACAATAATTTTTGAAGGCCAATAGCCTCTTATTGAATTAAAGGTAATTGAGCTCTGTTGACACAAGAATTTCATCATGATATCTTTAGTATGCTAAATATTATTCGTGACTACGGAGGTGAAATATTAATGACAGATAAGGTAGACTGCGATATTCGCCAGTCGTTGGATAGGATTTCCTCCCAAATGCGTCGAGATTATAGCGAGTCTCTACGGGAACTTAATCTTTACGTTGGCCAAGAGCATTTACTTTACCGTTTGTGGTTAGGTGATGGGGTAACACAAATGCAACTGTGTGAACACCTAAAATGTGAGCCGCCTACGGTAACAAATATGGTTAAATCCCTAGAGCAAAACGGATTTATATACCGTAAACGCGATCAAGATGATGCAAGGGTTATGCGAATCTTCCTTACCGATAAAGGCAAAGAATTAGAAAAACCGGTTGAATTCAAATGGAAACAACAGCAAGAAAAATTACTGCATTCCATATTACCGGAAGAGCGCTTATTATTAAGGCGGCTTTTGAAGCAAATGGAGAGTAACTTATTATAAGTTATCTCTTGCATTTATGTTTAGCATGCTAAATAAATGTGAATTAATTACAGCGGCTGAGACAAGGGCTTTCCATTCGAGACGTTCTTGCCCACGGAGTCATTAATTATCATCCAGTAGTGGCAGGTACCCCCGTACAAGTTGCTAACTTCTTGGAAATACCGTTTTTGGTCGATGCATGCGACGGCTCGATTGATCCAGAAATAGCCTATGCCCATTTTTTGGTACTGATTGTCCCAATTTTGCAGGACCGAGGTTTGTTCCACAAGGAATATGAAGGAAAAACACTGCGCGAGAATATAGGAGTTCCTTAACAATACGGAAGGCTAAATTATTTAAATAATTAATATAGGAGAGGCCTAAAATGAATAATAGAATATGCGAAATATTAAATATAGAAAAACCGATTATACAGGCCCCGATGTCTTGGATTACTAATGCCGAATTTGTTGCAGCGGTAAGTAATGCTGGTGGATTAGGATTTCTAGGTCCAAATGCCGGCCAGGTTGATATAACTCGTTCACCCGAAATAAGTGCGGAAAGAATGAGAACAGAAATACAAAAAATAAAATCGTTAACTAATAAGC
The DNA here is from genome assembly GCF_000422905.1 of Paenibacillus alginolyticus DSM 5050 = NBRC 15375. Lineage (GTDB taxonomy): Bacteria > Bacillota > Bacilli > Paenibacillales > NBRC-103111 > Paenibacillus_E > Paenibacillus_E alginolyticus. Next base: position 31,069 of record NZ_AUGY01000024.1, on the reverse strand, counting down.
CATTTGGAATAACTGTGATCGTAAATCGTGATTTAAATTACACATGGCGAATTTTAGAAACAGTTATTGACGAGAAAGTTCCTGTTGTTCTTGTGAACGATATACTGGATGAAAGAATCTTTAAACCATTAAAAGAAAACAATATTAAAATTGTTTATAGACCCCTTACTCCTACTATTGAAAATGCAAAAGCTGCAGAAGAATTCGGAATAGATGTTTATGTAGCGACTGGATTTGATGAAGGTGGTACTGTTCCTGAACGAGTCATTGGAACATTTTCGATTGTTCCAATGATTGTAGATACTATAAATACTCCCGTAATGGCAGCTGGTGGTATTGGAGACGTTAGAGGAGTGCGTGCCGCATTTGCTTTAGGCGCTGAAGGTGTTTTTGCCGGTAGTGTCTTTATTCCAACAAAAGAAAATCCAGCAGCAGAAAACGTGAAACAAATGATTGTAGATGCTACAGCAGAAGATTTACTAATGTTCCGTACTTTACCAGCATACTATCGGTCTCTACCTACTAAATTAGCGAATAAACTAGTCGAAATGGATAAACAAGGTGTTAGTCGTGAAGAAATAGCAAAAATGATGGTTGGATCAATTGGAATGCGTATCGGCATGCTAGAAGGCAATACAGATGATGGCTATATTTCTGTAGGTACTGGAATTGCGCCAATTAAAGAAATCAGAACTGTAAAAGAAGTGATTGATGCTTTAATGCAAGACTTTAATTGAAATATTTAACAACTGATTTGGAATATAAAAATTCTCTCTATCTTCTTGATACGTCTGAAAGCGATGTGTCCAGCCGAAACAACGATAGCAGTATGGCTAAAACGCATTTGCTTCATTTCAGAGGAGAATATTTTTCTAAAGACGTACATTGAATAATATCCGTCTCCACAAGGAAGCCTTGTTATATCGAAAGCGGGAACCAGACATTGCACTAGCCTTATCGCGAGGCAATTAGTTCGATGCATTAACACGACGGCAGCCGACCAGTTGATCGCCGAAGTAAAATAACATTTAGAATAGGATGGTATGAGAAATGAAAATGAGATTTGGAATTATAGGTGCAGGTCCAATCGGTTCAAATATTTCAAAAAAATTAGTTGAGAATGGATATGATGTCAAAGTTGCAGATGCTCGCGGAATTGAACGGCTAGAAGGAAAAAAACTTTCGGGAACACCTGTGAGTGTAGAAGAAGTCATTACTAATATCGATGTTCTAATCATATCTATACCTTTGCACGCACTGCCAAGCATTCGCAACGTTATGGATAAAGTTGGGGAGGAAGTGGTCATTGTAGACACCTCAAATTATTATCCTTTTAGAGACAACAAAATTGAAGAAATTGAGAACGGGTTGGTTGAAAGTGTTTGGGTTTCAAATCAATTAGGTAGACCAATCACTAAAGCTTTCAACAATTTATTAGCCTATACGTTAGAATATAAAGGAACTTCAGAAGGTACTAGTGGACGCATTGCCATTGCGATTGCTGGTGATAACCTAGCGCATAAACAAATAATGATGGATATAGCAAACGAGCTAGGTTTCGATACAGTAGATAGTGGTTCATTAAATGATTCATGGAGGCAACAGCCAGGTACTCCTGCATACTGCACAGAGCTAACCATAGAGGAACTAACCGAAGCAATAAAAAAAGCAAATAAAGAAAAAGCCCCATTCCTACGGGATAAAGTGATAAAGAAGCTAACGGCGGCTACTGGCGGATATTCGCACCAAGACATTGTGAATCTGAATAGAGAGATATATAATTCCTGAGGAGAGATTCACAGAGTTAACACAACCTACAGACGACTTATCACCAGCCATGCACAGTTATAAACACAATGGTGTTCATATCAAACTCAAACGACACGAATGAGTAATCAATTCTTAAGCTAACGAGAGAACGTTAGTTGAATAATAAGATGAAACAGCATCGTTGCGACGTCTTTCATTTCCTTGGCTCATCTCCTTTCAGAGGAGCCAACACCCCATGAGAGCACTCTATGATACAGAAAATATGGGGCTCTATGATTCCATATACTATTTACCCCTTATTGCCAAAACAGTGTCGAAAGGTGTAACATTGTAATAAATTGATATTGTAACTACTCACGGAAGCACCGTCGGGTCATGGAACATCCATGTCCGGCGGTTTTTTTATGGATTTTTTCTCATTGTCTTGTTTGAGCCAAACAGATAGAATGAAAGGAGGGCCCTAAGTGGAGGGAGGTAAGAATCAGTTGAGTAAAAAATTGCTAAACATTTTGGAAGAGATATCTTCCGAGATTTACGCGATCGTCAGTGTGAACAAGACATTGTTAGATTCAGTCAATAGCATGATCATGCGTTTGCTTAATGACAGATACAGCAGAATCGTAAACTACACTTCTGGAGATCTCGACAAAGCTTATATTACCATTGGCCGCAGCATCAACTCGCTGAAGGAAAAACAATTGAAAGCAATGGAAGTGGGATCCGATCTCGATGAAGGCGAGATTTACGACTTAACTACCCTTGATCTAAAAATGAAGGTACTAGATGCCGCAATCATTAGCCGGAAGGAAGCCCGATCTAAGAAGGGGGAACACCCGGTACTACATAAGCATATCGACTATCCAGTATTCAGCGTAGATAACCCAAGACGAGCTTCCCTTGCGAAATTACAGAAGCCTAATGGGATTATCATTGAAAAACGTGAAGGCGGCTATCGGCAGCTTTATTTTAAGAACGAGAACGGGATGCTACTTACCGATTACGATCATAAAGTATTCTCGTCCCTTTGTAAGATTTGCCTTGATAGAGGCTTCCCAAAGGAAATGCACGTTGAGATAAACGAAATTATCGAAGAGATGAATACTCCTTCTCCTGGCGGCGGTGACTATCAAAGCGTTCGGGATAGTCTGATGGACATTTACAACACCTCAGTCGTTTTCGAGGACTCCATCACAGAAGACTTCGGGGAAGATACTTCTTTTGAATATCATCGGATTTTCCAAGCCTTCTCAGCAACTGGCAAGAAGTTTCTAAGCTTCAAAGTTCTCTTTCAAGATTACATACACGCTGCCTTGAAGAATGGCGACTTTGTCAGTATCAACATGTACTTGATGAACGATCTGACAATGGATACTGCAAGGAGTCTGTATAAATTCATCCTGAATGAATACAGCAGGGAAGAGAAGGAAGTCTACGAATTTGAATTTAAAACCCTAAGAGCGCATATTGATGTGGACCGGAGCAATGATCATCGTGCAAACCAGTCGATCAAGAAGGCTTTTCAGGAACTACATTCATCCGGAATCATTAGCCGCATTGAAGATGTGAAGATCGGTACCGGAAATTGGTTGTACTACGTGAAGCCCAACACCCTCCAACTTCGATATGCAGCAACAAATCGCGGTGCGGAGCGTCTCTCTGATCCTAATCGAGCTATTCAACAGTCATTTTTATTTCTTGACGAAGTGGCAGCTGCGTCACATCCACATTCGGAATAACTGTTAAAAGACCCCAATTCACTGAATTGGGGTCTTTCTTTTCCTCATAATTGGCCTTTCTTGGAAAATTTTTTTTTGAGACAGGACATTTTCTACATTAAACTACGAACTTTTCTACATTAAACTACGAACCTTTATACATTAAACTACGAGACTTTCTACACTAAACTACGAAATCTACATTAAACTACGAAATCTACATTAAACACCGACCTTCTATACATTAAACTACGAGTTCTACATTAAACTCCGATCTTCTATACATTAAACTACGGTTTTTTCTACATTAGTTCCAGTTTGCGCCATTTTCTTATTGGTGATACTGTCGAAACAAGGGAAAAGCAAAAAACCTCCATTTGTCGATGGAGGTCGAAATTTAGTGATTGATACACCGGCGCCAACCGGTCATCAAATTGTATTTCCCTTACAGGTCTGTTTCACATTTAGCACCTATCCTGCGTCAACAGGTAAAGGAGCTTCAACCACACATTCAAACTCTAAGCCTTCTTCGCAAAAAAACGCGAATTAGAAGGTCTACTTAAATTTTGCCTGCAACTGGTTTGAGCTTCATTATATAACGAACTGCCAAGCCCGTAAAGGGTTAGAAGAGAATTTAATGCGGAAAGGAGGTCCAGGAGATGGGGGAAGCTAAACGAAAGCTCGAAGCGTATTATGAAACCTATATGCATTTGAACAACAGTAACATTAATGCAACATACCCCGTCTCAGTGGACTATACTTTCCTTTCCGATTTGTTTGATCTCGAGAGATCATATGCAAGCGATTCTGTGATTATGTTTCGCCGGAACAGCCACCCACTTCGAAAATTTCATGTTACCGAGACAACGATTCAGATGATGGTGACGATCTCCAAGCACTTCAATACCGAGGGGACATTATCAGGGTGCCCCATTCACAAATTGTATAAGCTGATGGCAGATGAATATGAGGATCCTTGCTCTAAGGAACAATTTTATGCAGAGATCCATAAGTTCATTGCATTAGGCATTCTTTCTGTTTCCCAGGATGGTGTCGTGGAAACGTGGAAACTAGAGCCTTACAAAAGAGATACAGGCCGCTTCGTACTGTTTTCTCCACTCGTATATACAAAAGCATTTACTGATCTCCCGGTCGCAGCGCAAAAGTTGTACATGTATATCGTCTCGCGTAACGGTGAAAGGTTAGGGACACCGTTCAAAATCAATTTAGATAAGAATTCCTGGGTTTATACTCTCACCCACAAGACTCGTCCTGTTCAGATTCGCGAGCTGTTGGAATCTTTACGCAAATTAGAGCCAATTGCCGGCAAGCCACTGATTCTTGAAAGTGCTGTTGAGAAGGACACTTTCGGCCAGTGGTCGCTTCGTTGCCTCCTGAATCCCGCTTACATTGTAAGACATGTGGAGGGAGCTCAATACCGCATGGTACCGAAAGCTAAAATTCCATACAGTAAGACAGTAGGGCGCCTTCGTATGCTCCTGCATTACAATGGGATCGGGGAAGTCGAGCACATTGATAACGGCACGGTGTTTTTAGGTCTAGTTCGGCTCCTCAACAACTCCGGCATCAAGACGCTTAGATTTGCAGTTTTGCGGATCAAGGAGCTGATGCAAAACAACTTTGGACTATCGTATAACCTTGTAAGTGCTCTGGAGCAAGAATTGAAGGACCGCACATATATAGCTTTTACGGAAATCCTGAAAGAAACCGGCGCTTATCGTTATTTAGGCGTTGGAGAGGGAGAAGACTATTCCGATGTGCGGCCACTGCAGTTCTTCAGGGCAGTGAAAGATGTGTTCTCGGTGAATGAGTTCAAATCGCTTTGTGTCGCTGCGATCCCGCTCCTTTCTGATCAATTCGGGAAGCAAATGTTACCTAGCGATCCATACTATTCCTATCGAAAGATAAGGCCAGCATTGCCAATTCCCGATAACATCTTCTACCTGGAAGATTTCCTGATAGAGCTCAAATCGGTTATGGCTAAAAAGACGAATATCGCATCATAACCCGCTCCTCTGCAATTTTGGGGGGCTATTCACCGTGCCTCTAATATCCTAAACCAATGTCCAGATCAATCGTCAAGTCAGAAACAATACGTTACCGGACCCCAATTCATCAATAAGGCAGCCCATATTATCGCCTCCCGATAACGGCTGCCTTTCATTTTTCACGAGCCGTCAATATTTCAGAATTTAAGAGCTTGTCCACTAAACATAGTGCAATTCCTTTCGGTTATTTTTTTAGACATAAACTGTGAATAGTGAATAGTTTTCGGGGATATGTAGACAAATAGGGGTGGTCCATAAAGGGACTGGCAGTGATTTTCAAAATTTATAACCGTATTTTCATTATGTCTAAATTTATAGCAATTGATCGTTCCCGAGTCTAAATTATTATTCACAGGATTCTCCCAAGCCCTTGTCCCGTATGAGATAAAACCCTGCATAACTGGCCCTAATAGATTTTTATTTTATTAGATACTAGTTATTAATAGATATATATGTATATGCTTCGCCTTATTCATCTTATTCTTGAAAGAGAATGGGAACTCATGATAAGATAAATACATACTTCTTTTCTAGTTATTATTGCATCCGCCACGCGGCTCAGGATGTTATGTAAGGGTATTGTTTTTTAACCCAGAATGACCTCGTTAGGTATTGACAAGCACACTCCTTATTTCTTTGTGTGCAAAAACGTCGATGGCTAACGAGGTCATTTTGTTTTTATTTGACCTAATATCACGACGAAAGAGGAGGTTGGCTATATGCCGAAAATATCCCAAAGCACCATAGATGCAGTTGAACGAGTACATACGTATGACCTCGCAACGCGCATGGGTCATTGGGCGAAAACATCCGCTGGCTCCATTCAGGTAGGCTGTCCAAACCCAAATCACGTTGAAAGGACCCCCGATACGTATATCAAGAAATCGACGGGCGTTTTCATGTGTTATGGCGGAGGTGGCTGTGGAGCTAAAGGAAAAGCGCTCCAGTATTACGCGTGGGCAACATGGGGCTCTTGGGATCCGAGAACTCATTTTGTGGATGCAGTTATTGGCATTTGCGAACTCATGGGAATTCCCATTGATTATGACGGGCCATCTCATGATTCGCCGCGCAAGAGAACGCAGCCTGCCATGCAGCCTGCCGCAGCTACAAAAGCTGTTTTTGAGAACATTCCGGCTCAGCCGGCTGAAGTTTGTGACCGTGCATATCGGCGCTTTTTAGAATTATGCCCGATCTACCGGGAACACGCTCAAGAATGGATGACTAAACGTAAATATACGAAGGAGCAAATTACTGCCTTCGGATTACGCTCCATTCCAGCAACCTGGCAGGAAACGAAACTCATCGTTGAAATGATGCTGAAAGAAGGATATTCGCTCGAACGAATTCCGGGCTTTACCCAGAAGCTCCGCAAAGACGGAAATCCAATGAACGACAAGGACTGGTACTGGACCATTAACGCCTATGGTAAGTATTTTCTTCCTGTACGTGACGATTCCGGCCACATTGTCCGTCTTAGGATGGCGACAGGTCAGGACAAGAAGAAATACACATGGTTTTCTTCTTGTCCTAACGTTCTTCCTGAACGGAACTCAGCTGGCCAGATTACGGAGCTGAAGGTTCTCGATCCTTCCCTCGACATCAACGCCAACCCCTACGATATGCGTAGGGGCGGTGCCTCTTCGAGTCACCACATCAACGTTGTAATCCCATATCAGCAACTAGCTCATTGGGAACCGGGGGATGAGATCACCGATATTTTCGGGTTTGATTCTGTCGTGATTACTGAAGGAGAGCACAAATCTTTCATCGCTGCGAACATCCTGAGAAAGCCGGTTGTTGGCGTTCCGGGTGTTGGTAATTATCGTGATGTTCTCCCCGCTTTGAAAAAGTGGGGCGTGAAAAAGGTCGTTATTGCTTATGACGCGGATGCGTTTGTAGCGAAAGAAAAAGACGGCCAGAAAGCGAAGAACGCTGAGGTATTTAAAAACCTCATCAATTTTTCAAAGGAAATTCTCGAAAGTGATGGAATCGAATTGGTATTCTGGATTTGGAATATCGCAGACGGAAAAGGTTTGGACGACGTACTTCTGGGGGGCAGATTGCCGATTGAGGTTAACCCCAGGACACAAGCTCGTACTCCAGTGGCTATATAAAAATACTAATTTACTAGAAGGAGAGTCTATTAATCTATGTTGAACCGAGTCATTTTGATAGGGCGCCTTAGCAAAGAGCCTGATTTGAGATACACTTCGGCAGGAGGAGTTGCAGTATGTCAAATGATGATCGCTGTAGACCATCCGTTTACCGGACAAGGTGGCGAAAGGGAAACTGATTTTGCTCCTATTGTTACTTGGAGGCAGCTTGCGAAATCAACTGCAAATTATCTTCGCAAGGGTCGTCTCTGCGCGGTCGAAGGCCGTATTCAGGTCCAGGTCATACGAGAACAGCGAAAGCAAGAAGGTTTACTTGGCAAATCTCCAGTCGACGGAGTCAGTGAAAAATAAGCTCAACGAGTTATTGGGCATGATTCTAATCGAGTCTGCGTAACTAATGGGTGCATGTGTTTTTTGAACGTCCATGCAGTTAGTTTGTTTTACTCCAAAATGAACAGCCTCAACGAGACGTTTAGCGTTTGAGAGGAAAACGCTAGTACGACGGTAAATGGTTTAAAAGGATAGTTAAATAGAATATCTCGCTTTCCATCCCAAGCGTAAAACGGGTGGCATTGACTCTGATGCCGCTCGGCGAAGGGTCATTGGAGGGAGGAAATGATGAGCCATATCAATGCCGTTCGAGATGAGTTAGCCTACTACAATGTGACGGATATAGACACATATTCACTTTTGTCGGTTGTATGTTTTGTGAACAAAGACGACCCGGTTCTTCTAAAAAGATTATATGACATCGGGGTAAGGAAGCTTGCAGAGTTTACGCTAGTAGACCTGCAGGAAATTGGCGTTTCCCGTGCAGTAGCTTGTCGCTTGGTGGCTTGCTTTGGTTTAGCAAAGAAACTAGCTGCAAGCCGAATGGAAGAAAAGGTGATTATCCGATCACCACAGGATGTGTTTAATCTATTGAGTGAACGTATGAGGTATCTCAGACACGAAGAATTTATCGTACTATTTTTAGATTCCAAAAACGGTGTGATCGGGCAAGAGACGATCTCTAAGGGTTCGTTAAATGCATCAGTAGTTCATCCGAGGGAAGTATTTGTTGCGGCAATCAAGCGCAGCAGCTGCTCCATCATATGCGTCCACAATCATCCGAGCGGAGATCCAATGCCAAGTCCCGAGGACATCCAGCTAACCGAGCGACTTTCGGAGTCGGGTAATGTCATCGGGATTGAGGTGCTGGATCACCTCGTTATTGGTGATGGGAGGTATATTTCCTTAAAAGAACAGGGTCTCATATAATCAATCAGCCTCAATGAGACGGTATATGATGTTCATTGACCAATTTCCTGTTGCAGGAGCCAGCAAAAAAAGGCTTAGCGAGTTGCTATTGGGGATGACAATCTTCCCTTCTGATTTCCATCGATTGGGAAAAAAATTCTATGAACCATCCCTGACAGGGGGATTAACACACACCTCCCTGTTGAAAGGGGTGTGTTAATAGGAGGATTTATATATTATGAGAAAATCGACGACTGAGCAGAACGAAAAAAAGAAGGAACGTACATTTGGAACGCTTGCACCATTTATCATTGTAGGGTTTCTTCTGTAAAAATACTCAAGGGTATGATAACTTATCCTGTTTATTATCTATTAAAATTGCTAACCCTCGGTAGATATCCGAAGGAGTAATTAGGAATTATCAATTGAAAAACCATTATTGGACGGTGTTAGGAGTCTTTTCCTTATCTTCAGGGAAAGGACTCTTTTTTATTTCCAAGGAGGGGTGCGTATGAGCACTAAAGTCTACAGCTACTCGCGTCTCAAGACGTTCGAGGATTGCATGCGGATGGGATACCACAAATACATCGAGGGTCGACCGGACCCTTCGGGGCTCTCTGCTATTATCGGTAAGATATTTCACTCCGCATTTAGCAAGGTAATCAACGAAGGGCTAAGTCCAGACGACTCCGTTATGTCCAGCATATATGAGCATGGTGGTTTACCAGAGGGAGAGCGGGCGTATGATCTGGTTCGGATGACCGAGTACACATTCCGGCGCATTTCTGAGGTTCAAGGTGAGTTCTCGGATATTACCTCCGAGACTCACCTGAGGATCGAAATTGCACCTGGTATTTTCGTCCAAGCCTATCTTGATCTGATTATCGAAGATCCCGCAAACGATGAGGTCATTATCGCCGATCTAAAAACGAGCTGGGCCCCGTTTGAGGCTTCATCAACGAGACAACTTCCTCTTTATGGGCTTCTCTTCAAAGAGATGCGAGGGGGGTTTGTACCAGCAGCATTCCGCGGTTTATTGATCTTCACTAGGCATGTAAATGCGGACTCGGAAATCACCTTCACGGATGAGCTGCTGGAAGAAACTCGGGAATGGGTCGTGAGAATGGTTCAGAACGTTCAGGCGGCTGGCACGGATATTAATAATTTTCCGATGACTGATGACCGGAGAACGTGTGAACATTGTCCTTTCGCTTCTCTATGTGCAGCAGGATACGTAAATGACATACCTGGCGATGGCGTCCCGAAAGACGACGTAGAAGCTGCACTCATTGGCCAATATCTCTTGTTCCAGGAGCAGGCGTTAAAGCGGATGAAAGAAGGGCTAAAAGCGTATGTGAAAAGCACCAATACGCCCATTGACTTACCGATGGGCCGCTGGGAGTTTAAACAGAGCGAACCAACCCCAAAAATCATGATCGAAGTCTTGCGGCAGTTTGCAGATGATCACGGCCTTAACGCAGATCAAGTAATCACAACCGACAGCAAGAAGGTAAAAGAATGGGTGGAATCGGATGTTACTGGCTTCTTGAAGTCACAGGCGACATACATGAATCCCCGCTCTACTTTCACCTTTTCGGATCGTAAGGAGGAGAATATTGATCTCTGTGTTGGTGTTTGATATTGACAATACATTGGCTGATACGAATGGCGAATCATGAAAAGGGTAGATGGGTTTACAGAAGCCCTGTACCCGTTTCCATTGAGCTCTGATTACTTTGAGAAGAACCTGGATGTGTTTTTGTTTTTGGGCGCAGCCGCTTTTGAAGACGCTGCAGATACGCTCCAGAGCCTCTCCAAGGCTGGTTCACAAATCATATATGTAACCGCTAGATTTCCGTGGTTCGAATCACTCACCGGGCATTGGCTTCGTCTGAACGGTTTTCCTGATGGGATGCTCTATTGCACATCGGATAAACGGTCCATGGTCGAAAGGTTTAAGCCTGCTTATATGATTGATGATGCTCCATACGAAATCGAACGTGTTATGGATTTGGTTGACGTTATCGTTCTGGCGAAGCCGTATAACGAGGGGTTCGACAACCGTTTTGAGAGATGGGCTATGTTTCCGCAGCTGCGGAACCCAGCTTAAGAAAGAGGAGGAACAGAGATGGGATACTTCAGCTACATTTGCAACGGCTGCCACAAAAACATTCGGTTTGATGGTGTACATGGTGAATGGTGTGTTTTGCAGCATGTACGTCAGAGCAAACTGATTGGCCAAGTGGAAGGGGAATATGACGGGTGCGGACGCATTGTCGGCAACTCGGTTTTCCGCAATCCGAATCCGGAGAATCCGAACGGTCAAGAAGAGATTGGCCATTCGGAGTTAATGCTTGACTCCCGCAGAGAGCTTAGGGCTTTTGCGATGTCAGGGATTTCTGCTTGGCATAAAAAGTGTTATTACGAAGCACCCTCGGAAAAGAGAAATAGGCTCTTAATCTCCAAAAGTGATCCGTACCAGGGATACGGGGATAGCCTGAGAGCAGCATTTGTAGAGAGTAGGGATGAAGGAGCGAACTCTATAGGTATAGAATTCTTCGATCTTCTCAACAACACTTCCATTCGTTCGATAAAGAAGTTCTATGGTCGAAGGGGCTTTTTCTTCCTCCAGGATCACGAAAAGCCTTTTTCCGATGGGGAGATGTTGGAGCAGGGTGAATCTGGGCTCTACGAGGTACATAACGCGTCCTACTTCCTCGTACAAAGACTATGGCAGGGTGAAACGTCTTATGAGCTCCACTTGGCCAGCTTCCTAATCAACGAGACGGGGAATAAGAAATTATGGGAGTTGCTTAGTTTAGTTCACTCCATAACTACATGAAAGCAATCTAAATGGATGGTGACAATATGAAAACAGCTCAAGCCGCCTGTGATTGTTATGGCACGGATGCCCTATGTAACGATTGCGGCGGGAGCGGGAAGGACCTTCGTACGCTGGATGAACTTGTGGAAGCCTTCTACGCGTAAGTCTCGTAAGTCTTGCCTTCCAAATATAAGCCCCAGCAGGTTTATCAATTGATAACCCATTCATGTCTACTAAGTAGACTAGTTTACTTAGTAGACCATATGGGGTGGGAAATTTTTTCAGGAGAGAACGGCATATGAATCACTTTGACTTGAACCTCTCATGACTGAAGTCAAGAGATTCTTGGGTAGTCTCTTCCAACGAAGAGAAGTTTACCAAGCTAGCTCCGCAGTCCCTGCGGTTCTGACTGTGCTACGCAGTCAAGAGCTTTAGTCCTTCTTGCAATATATTCTTAGCTGCGTTTATATCTCTGTCATGATGCGCCCCACATTCTGGGCATATCCATTCACGTAATTTCAAATCCTTTACTTCTTTGTTTTTATATCCACATTCAGAACATAGTTGGCTTGATGGGTAAGATTTTCCGACTATCGAAATCGTTCTCCCGTACCATTTCGCCTTGTATTCAAGCATTGTTCTGAATTGTGACCATGATACTTCACTAATTGCCTTAGCAAGTTTGTGGTTTTTAAGCATGTTACTTACTTGTAAATCTTCTAAGCAAATCACTTGGTTTTCGTTAATGAGCTTAGATGAAGTTTTCTGTAAGTAATCTGTTCGTGCATTAGTAATCTTTTCGTATATTCGAGCGACTTGAAGTTTGTTCTTGTGGTAATTCCTACTGTCTTTAAGCTTTTGTCCTGATTTCTTCGCTTGTTCTTGTTTTCGCGACAACGTTCGCTGTGCTTTTTCTAGTTGCTTTTCGTATTTACGTAGATATTTTGGATTTTCGAACACTTCTCCATCCGATGTGATTGCAAAATCTTTTATTCCAAGGTCGACACCAATTACATTTCTTATTTTGGGAAGTTCATGCACTTCGACTTCTGCAAGCATAGAAACAAAATATTTACCTGATGGATTTCGTCTGATTGTCGCGTTCAGGATACGTCCCTCAACTTCACGGCTTTTTGCGAATTTCACAAACCCAAGTTTGGGAAATTTAATTTTGTTATCTATAATTTCAATGTTTCCATTGGTGTAATTTGTTTGGTAAGACTGCACAGCGTTCTTTTTGCTTTTAAATCGTGGTGCATCATTTTGTTTTTTGAAAAATCTGTTGTACGAATCAGCTAGGTTTCTTAAGGAATTTTGTAGAGAGAACTTATCTGGTTCTTTCAGCCACTCTATTTCTTGCTTTAACTTAGTGAGTTCAGCAGAACATGACCCGTAAGACAATCCGATTCCAGTTTTTGTGTATGTATTATTCCATAATTCAAGGAAGTGATTGAACACAAACCTTGCACATCCAATCGTTTTGTTGATGAGTGTTGCTTGTTCTGACGATGGGAATATTCGGAATTTGTATGCTTTATGATGCAGCATCGTAAGCCTCCTTTCGTCTTGGAATATAAACTATTATAGCACATACGTTCGCTATAAGGCGTTGACCCTTCGGATATTTCCGTGGGGTTCTTTTTTCTTATGTCCACTAATCGGCTTAGTAGTTGGGCTATCTATGTTTTTCATTTTTGCGTCTGCTCTCGAAGGATACGACTTTACCACCGGACGCCTGGGTCACTTCTCTGATTTCCTCGCGTTGTTTTTCCTTGAGCTCGTCGTTAAGCTCATGATACATCGAGTCATAATTCCCGGCCCACTCAGGGATCTGCTCTTCGGGAAATGGGCATGCAGGAAGAGAGGGGTTATCGAAAGCGTAATTCGTCTGACTCTTTACCGGATAATGAAGAGGGGTACTTGTATCCAGTTTACGAGTTGCCCTGTACTGATAATCCCGATCCTGACGAAGACGACACTCAGCGTTCCAGGTCTCCAAGATTGATTTTCCTGCCGGCTGATTCGGATACAGTTCCATCCAACGTGTTTTCGGTTCAAGTTCACCAAATGATTTAATCAATAGTCGATCGATTTGTTTCCAACTTGCGTGATCTTTAATCGCAAGGGCCACAACCGCTGACCGCGCCAGAAATGCGATGAGAACCGGCATTGTAAGCACGTAATAACCGTTAAATAGATGAATCCCGTTCTGTTTGAAGTCGTAGGCAAGAATCAACAGGGGGATCAGCGTATAAACGGTTATGCTAGCCCATGCTTTGTGAGGCACGACCTGCCAAATAGTCGGTCTTTTTCCTGTAGGGGCGTACTCCTTGTATTCGTACCTTCTATAGATCACATCCCGAAATGCTTGGACAACAAACTGGTAGAAGTTGTTGCGAAATGGATTCTTATTCTCCCACCGAATCCAGCGTGGGGGATAGAGCATATACAGGTGATGCAAAGGTGAGATATAGGGTGTATTCAACCACCGGATCATCTCTTTTTCGAATAGGTTATGCCTGATTTCTTCTGCAAGAGGGGCATACAGGGAATAAGCTCCCCGACAAAGGATAGGTGTTACCAACAACACCGTTGCCCATTCCCAGTTAGCCACCAACAATGTCCATGTTGTACCTATCATTTTCTTGTACTGTTCAAATGGCAAAAATGGTCCGTCAGTTAAATAATCTATGGCTGCGAGAACTGGGAATGCGATGAGTGCTAAGAGACTAAGTTTGGTACATATCGAAAAAAGTTGTTTTACTGTGTCCTTCATAACGGATCACCTCGCCTAATGATGTGCGTATTTCCTATTTCTAGAATAATTCTTAACGCAAAAGCCCGCAAATTTACTCATGGGCGATTTGCGAATAACAAAATAAATCCATCTACTCAACACTAATGAATTAGGCAAATAATACTCTTAACCTTCAATAACGAAAACGATATTATAATAATTATAATTATCTGTATACCGCCTAGGACATTGACAACACGGAAGAGCTCGTTATATATTAAGTGCGTACAAAACTATCTTTTTACATCAAGTTTCCATTTTGTCAACAATAAAACCAACTATAAGAAATGTCGAACAAGCTTATTTTTTTTATCGCATTTTGTCGAAATGTGTATTTATTTATTACAAACACTTTAAATGAAAATAACATCATGGGGGTTTTGTCTTTGGATAAAGTTACAAAATCGCAGCTAACATGGAGAAATCTCCTGAATACGAAGGAAGAATCAACCAAGTCTATTACCCTTAATATATCGTTTGATCAAGAAATCGATGAAGAAGACGTAAAACACTTTGTTTTCGATGCTCTTTCTAAACATGCACAGAGCTGTTATCTCGACGAAAATCATGAAGTCACCGAAAAAGCCAAACCAACTGTGATTAAAGTGGAGTAAAGAATTATAAATTAGTAATCTATTAAGGGCTGGTTAGTGATACAATTGACTATATTAGCCCTTTTATTTTATGCTCCGCCACGAGGTCCAGGAGGACTGTTGGCAAGTATAATCACTTCCAAGAGTGTCGAAGTCTGCTTATTTGCAGAAAAAACATCCTTCACCAGAAGATGCCTTCGTCGTTTTTAGAAGTGATTTTTTTTATTTCACTTCAAAAACACGATAGAAGGGATGATTTTACGGCGGTTCTTCTACTTTTATCTTTTTTTCGCGACCTGTCATATGGTATAATTCGAGTATCTTATCTTTTTCACTAATTGCTCCTCTGCCAAGCGGCCCAAGGAGTTCCGTAGCTTTACCAGCGAAAAGGCGTCACTCAGACGACCGATTTATGATTTGTAGGGATTCGTATATCTACATTTCGGAATCGATCGTGTGAGGGACGTTTTTTTTTTTACTCCCACACAATGATCCGGAGGAGGTTTACTCTTTTTTGATGGCCATGAGGTAATCGTGGCGGAATGACGGCTTATTTGAAGTGAGTATTTGTCTCTTAAGGACGAAATAAAAAATCTAATCGATGGTTAAGGAGGGAAGCCCCTTTCAGGGTGAATGAAAGGGGCTTTTTCCTCTTTCATTTTTTCGGGGCGAAAACATGAGCAAAGTTCAACTGATGGCTATGCAACGGAAGTATGAGACGCTTAAAAAGTTAAAGGAGTACACCGTTATCGGTTCACTTAATCTGAAATAAGCGAAGATCACATTTTTTTGAGGAGTAAGGATGAGGTAATGAAGCTGGCTGGAATTTGCGCGTTGCAGGGCAATCGCGTCGTATTGTGGCGGTACTGAATAATCATCCAAAACAAATATATGGAGGGCGGGCGATAATACATCGACCTGCCCTTTTTTGTGTGCGCCCAGCATGGGCGCTATCTATAGGGTGTAAGTCCCGAATGGCGAAGGCAGTAGTAGTCATTAGCTTAAGACAAGGGTGTCTACCGCGAGGTAGAATCTGAAGGAAGTCGGCGGCAAACCTCCGGTTCGAGGAACACGAATCTCATATAGGCTAACGTTCGTTGGATGAGGCTGCACAACAAGTCAAAGTCCATACTGCCAAAGGCGAATGGGAGTAAATGAGGCGAATAGATGGAGGGAAAGATAGCGTCCTTACCTGGGGAGATCTGTACGATATGCGAAGTAACTTCGTAACCCTGCTTGTGAAAGTAGACTGAACGTACAGAAGTCAGCAGAAGCCATAGTACGCAAGTGTTGCAACACTTGCGGAAGGGCTGAACATGAAATAGGTATTTGTATATCAAGGCGTTCAGGATGAGTGTTGAAAGCAGAAAATCCGAAAGGACCTGACTGAAGGAGGAAGCGGTGAATCCCGTGTGGGACTTCGGCAGGGCAGAATTCATCCCTGGCACAAGAGGAAGGTACAAATCACGCAAGGAGTTGTTGAAATGTTAGAGCAGTTACTGTCGCGGGAAAACCTTCTAGAAGCATTAAAGCGTGTGGAAGCAAATAAAGGAAGCCATGGCGTAGATGGTATGTCCGTAAAATCCTTACGTGAACACATCAAACAAAACTGGCAGTCCATACGACAAGCGATAGAAGAAGGAACTTACCAGCCTAGTCCCGTGCGTCGGGTCGAAATCCCGAAACCCAGCGGCGGAGGCGTCAGGAAGTTAGGTATACCTACCGTGACAGACCGAATGCTTCAGCAGGCAATAGCCCAAGTGTTAACGCCATTGTTTGATCCACAGTTTTCTGAGCATAGTTATGGGTTTCGCCCGAAAAGGCGGGGACATGACGCAGTGAGGAAAGCCGGAGAATTCATGAAAGAAGGATACCGATTCGTAGTCGATTTAGACTTGGAGAAATTCTTTGACCGCGTCAACCATGACCGTTTAATGATGAAGATTTCGGAGAAAGTGAAGGACAAGAAAGTTCTCCTTCTTATTCGTAAATATCTTCAATCGGGAGTGATGGAGAACGGGGTAGTTAAACCTACATCAGAAGGAGCGCCGCAGGGTGGTCCACTGAGTCCGTTATTATCTAATATCGTACTGGACAAGTTAGACAAAGAACTAGAGAAACGTGGACATCGATTCGTCCGTTATGCGGACGATTGTAACATCTACGTGAAAACCAAGAGAGCAGGCGAACGAGTCAAGGCATCCGTAACCCAATTCATCGAGACGAGATTGAAACTAAAGGTCAATCAAGCCAAAAGCGCGGTAGACCGTCCTTGGAAACGGAAGTTTCTTGGGTTTAGTTTCAGTGTGAACAAGGATCCGAAGGTAAGAATTGCAAAGCAATCCTTACAGAAAGCGGAGGCTAGGATTCGAGAGATTACCTCTCGAAGAAAATCGATAAAGATGGAAGAGCGAATCAAAGAACTAAACCAATACCTTATTGGATGGTGCGGGTACTTTTCGCTTGCGGATACGCCAACTGTCTTCCAAGACATGGATAAATGGATTCGAAGGAGGCTACGTATGTGCCTTTGGAAACAATGGAAGAAACCGACAACCAAAGTCAAAAGGCTCATATCCTTAGGCATACCTAAGGATAAAGCCTTTGAGTGGGGGAATACCCGAAAAGGGTATTGGCGAATTGCAGGAAGTCCGATTTTGAAGCTTACGTTGAATAACCAATACTGGAAATCCAACGGATTAAGTAGCTTATTGGACAGATACAACTCACTACGGAGTATTTCATGAACCGCCGTATACCGAACGGTACGTCAGACTGTCTAACAATTATTAATAAATCTTTGTTGTTGGCATGGAAATAGATGATCTTTGTCGAATCTCTATATAAAAGGGGATGAGCGTTTATGCCTTTTATCAAAGGTGAAGATAGAAATCAAATTCATTTACTTCCAAATACGTTGGATGATTTTGTCGAAGAAGAAAGTCCTGTACGAGTGATCGATGCTTACGTCGATAGTTTGGCTTTGGAAGAGTTGGGGTTTCAGGTGTATTCGGGAACCAAAGCTGGCCAAAAACCTTATCGTCGGGAAGTTCTTCTCAAACTCTATCTTTACTGTTATATGAATGGTATTCGTTCTTCTCGTAAAATGGAAACCGAAACGAAAAGAAATATTGAACTGATGTGGCTAATTAACAAGCTCCAGCCAGACCACGGCACTTTATCTGCTTTCATGAAGAATAACCAAGCAGCCATAAAAAAGCTGTTTAGAGAGTTCACCTTAATGTTAAAAGGTTTCGGATTGATTGATGGTCAACTTATCGCAATTGACGGCACAAAAATAAAGGCGAATTGCTCTAAAAAGCAACACTTTAATGCCAGTATTGTCAGTAAGAAACTAGAACATATCGATGAAAAAATAGATGCATATTTGCGTGACTTTTTAAGGGAGGATAATCGCCAAAAAAAGCAGGAAATCACTGAAAAGTTAGATGTCTATCAGAAGAGAATGCATGAGTTGCAGTTAATTAAAGAAGAACTTAAAGAAACAGGTGAAAACCAGCTTTGTGTTACCGACCCTGATGCCAAATCAATGAAAAACAACGGAAAGCATGAAGTTTGTTTCAATGTTCAAACTGCAGTGGACAGCAAATATAAACTAATCGTGGACTGCGATACGGTCAATGATGTTAACGACCAAGGGCAGTTGTCTAATATGGCGCATAAAACAAAGCAGGTTTTTCGTGATCAAAAAACTACAATTGTGGCCGATACAGGTTATTATAATTACCTTGAAATCATCGACGTTTTCGACGAAAATACAGAACTCTTAATTAAGCCGCAAAAGGGAAAGCAAGACAAAGTGGCAAGTGGATTTGATAAAGCGAACTTTAAATATGATTCCATAAACGATAAATATATTTGCCCGTTGGGTTATGAATTACCTTTCAAATGGAACGGAAAACAAGATGGTAAAGAGTATAGGCGTTACACTTGCGAAGCCTTCGATTTTTGCGGACAAAAAGAGTCCTGTACTTCTGCCAAAGGCGGAAGGGCGGTAACTAGGCTTAGTGACGAAGAAGTGATCGAACAGATTACCGAAAATACACGTAAACAAAGTAATATTTATAAGCAAAGAGGGCAAATCGTTGAGCACCCTTTCGGGACGATAAAACGTCACTGGGGCTATACATACTTTTTAACACGAGGGTTGGGATCAGTAGGTACTGAGACCAGTCTGATTTGTCTTGCCTATAATTTCAAGAGGATAATCAAAATAATGGGTGTGAAGGAGCTCATACGTCTCTTAAGAGACCGAGCTCCTTTAATCTTAAATATGTATAACGTTTATTTGAGAAAAATAGCATGAATCCACATTTTAATGAGTACTCAGCAATCAGTTGTTAGACAGTCTGACGTACGGTGGTGTGAGAGGTCGGGGGCTAGTCGCCCCCTCCTACTCGATTGGGAGGAAGCGTAAATGCAGATGTTTAATCGCAATAGCGATCCGAAAAAGGCGGTTAAAGGAGCTATTCCTGTAATGAAGTAATTTGAGCTTTGAAAGAAAAAAGCGCCTCTAGTATACTGGGAATCGTTGTTCCGGCAAGAACAAAACCCACATACGAAAAGAGACACTCATTATGAAGCATAAGATGAAACAGAAACAAAATCAACGTATTACAAGAATTACCGAAAAAACGCTCGTTGTTGGTGTAGATATAGCCAAGCGGCTTCATGTCGCTAGGGCAGTAGATTTTCGTGGAATTGAGCTCGGCAAGGATTGTGTTTTCAGTAATGATGCAAAGGGGCTAGGAAGCCTTGTAACGTGGATGAAGGAGCTCGAGCAGTCTCACAGCAAGACGGATCTCATTTTGGGTATCGAGCCTACCGGACACTACTGGTTTCCACTAGCTGCTTACTTGCAGAATGAAGGAATCAAATTGGTTCTCGTCAATCCTCACCATGTGAACAAAAGCAAGGAACTTGAGGACAATACCCAAATAAAAAGCGACTACAAAGACGCCAAAGTCATTGCTAACCTCGTTCGAAACGGGAACTACACAGAACCCAAATTACCGACAAAGGAATATGCAGACTTACGGATCTCGATGAACACAAGGGAGCAGATTATGGGCAGCTTAACACAAGTTAGATCCAGGATTGCCAATTGGTTCGATCGTTACTTTACAGGGTATTCGAAGGTGTTTAAAAGCTGGGATGGTAAGGCGTCATTGATGACGATGCGTGAGTTCCCGACACCAGAAGAGATTGTCTCTAAAGGCGCCAGAGACATCCTTGCGTGCTGGAAGAAGGAAGTTAAACGCGGAGTCGGAATCAAGCGTGCTGAGCAGCTCTGTGCAGCAGCAGAGGTTTCAATTGGGCTTAAAGAGGGTCTAGTTGCTGCGCGGGTTCAGCTTCGTATGCTGCTCGAAGAATTCGATCTTTACATGAAACAAGAAGAGCAGATTATGAATGACGTTTTAGAGATATTGGGGAAAATCCCCGGAACTGCCGAAATGCTAAGTATTCCAGGCGTAGGTGTTGTCACCATTGCCGGTTTCCTTGCTGAAATAGGAGATATCAATAGTTACGACCACGGACAACAGATCATACGGTTAGCTGGACTGAATCTCGTAGAGAACAGTTCAGGTGATCGCAAAGGAAAGACGGGTATAAGTAAGCGAGGACGTTCTCGTTTAAGGGCACTGCTGTTCCGCTGTATCTTGCCGCTAGTGGCTAAAAACGAAGAGTTTAAAGTGCTGCACAAGCATTACACGACGCGACCTCGAAACCCATTGAAGAAGAAGCAATCGCTCATCGCATTATGTGGAAGACTGATCCGAATCCTTCATACATTGGGGACGAAACAAAAGTCATACAATGCTGCTGAAGTGTTAAGACCTATTCATCAAACCAGCATACAACAACAGAGTGCTGCTTAAGAAAATAAACAGCTATTAACCTGAGTTTTCGCTTATTCACATGTGTATAACAATGACAATAGAAGCATCGGAGAAGCCGAAGAACTACACACCATAAGGGCTGCGACCCCGTAAAGGAGCAAGAATCGGCATCCACCCCTTGAGAGGTAGAACGAAGGAATGTAAGGGCATAGACCCAGCGTGACATGGGAGGGTGAACCCCAAGGGTGAATGTGGAGATCCACTGTGCGATCATATCCAATTATCCACAGTTTTGGAATCCAAACGATCCTAAGCTCTGTTCCCGCCTACGTCTTTACAGAAAATGATGTAGAGTCTACATTCTCCACCACTACCACACAAGGTGTCAAAGTTGTAATACTGAGAATAAGCGAGAAAACGGGAGAAAACATTACTTTATAGTGGGAGGCAGGTCTATATGTCCCAAATGCAATTTGATCTATTAAACGGCGGCATTTTGGAACCCTTAACTCTTGTTGAGCACATGAAGACTAATGCCCCTGAAGTAGATCCAGCTGTAAAGCATGTTGTTTGTTACAGCGGTGGCGAGACCTCGGGCATTGTTGCTTACGAAGTTACCCGCAATTATGGCGCTGAAAACGTCATTCTGATCAATCACGATATTAACCCTTGGGTCGAGCATTGGGACATTAAGAGGTACAAGGTGGAGTTGGCTGAACGACTTGGCGTGGAGATCACTTACGCGAATATGCTGTTTTGGAATGAAAAAGATCAATTCGATGTTTGTGTTGAGGCAAAGGCTTTTAAGGTTGGAGTACATCCGCTCTCTGTACGAATCGGTTGAAGACTTCCCCATTCCTTAAGTGGTGAAATGATAATTTTCCTCCGAATCCTGAAACGGGACGAAACGACGAGATCATCATCTATTACGGATTCGAAGCGGGAGAGACGGACTAGGACGTATAAAATGGAGGATATCTATGGAGTGGTCAAGCACGGAAATTGCATTAAAACCGAACCTTAGTGAGCTTTACTGTATAGCAGTAGCCGGCCACAAGTCCTGTTTTCGCACAACGAACAACGATCGAGTCCCGATGGAGATTCCTATATACATGAATGTTGGTCATACGAACAATTCGCATACCACTGCATCTTCTATCACCACGGAACCTTGCACTTCTTATTGCGCGTTATTCGCTTTATGCATCCAATTGCTTCTGTTTATTTCGCAATGATTTTGTCAAATCCCTACTGCTTTTAATTGGCCGTTTATGAGTGCCTACAACAAGTTGAACGGCACCTATGCTTCAGAGAATAAGCGGCAGCTCCTCTTTACCATCCACCGTCTCAAGATAGGCCCGATCGTAGCTGACGACGGGGTTTTGGCACGAGTCGCATTAGCCGAAAGTATCTATCACTTCGTGAAGCTGATGTAGCCGTTATTTTCGCCGGCTTGCCTGACCGGTATGAATCGGAAGGCTATGACCGGACCCATCTAAAGCTGCCGGTCAACCAAAATGAGCTGATCGAAGCGGTTGCCCGCGTGCAGCGTAACGTTGTCGTTGTTCTCATGAACGGCTCAGTAGTCGAGATGCCATGGGCTGATCGCGTACTGTCGATCTTGGAGGCATACCTGGGCGGGCAAGCTGTCGGCGGAGCGATCTCCGATTTGTTATTCGGTGAAGCGAACCCAAGAGGTAAGCTGGCGGAGACGTTCCCGCAGAAGCTGAGTGACAACCCGTCGTTCCTCTTCTTCCCTGGAGAAGCTGATCGAGTGGAATATCGGGAAGGCATCTTTGTAGGTTACCGATATTACGATACCAAGCAAGTGAGACCGTTGTTTCCATTTGGCTATGGACTCAGCTATACAACGTTCGCGTATTCCGATTTGCTGTCGACCGCAAGGAGATGCTCGATTCGGATATGCTTCAAGTGACGGTAAAGGTGACAAACACAGGAACTCGTGCAGGAAAAGAAGTAGTACAGCTTTATGTGATGGATGTCGAAAGCACCGTGATTCGCCCGGTGAAAGAACTGAAGCAATTTGCAAAGGTTGAACTTCAGTCAGGAGAGCAACACAAATTTGTGTGTTCACTAGAATGGTTGTTAAAAGGAAACGGGGTTCAGAATACAGAGTTTTCAAAAGATGACTCAGCAAGCTTAGAACTCAGTAATTTTTAAATGGAGTTAATCAGTACTTTTAGAGAATTAGACATAAATAATCAAATGAAGCTTTGGAAATGTAAAGCTTAAGAAAAGGAGTCAAACAAGTCGGATTCCTGAATTAAGGTAATTAGCACAAACGGTAAGGGAACAAAATATGATGATGCATATTGTTGTCTAAATCCAAGGACAAGAACTTGGCCCCATTTAAGATATAGGATAAGATTGACCGCGGCAGATAAACGAGTTGCTCCTATTCCGAGTCGATGCGCACCCTATTTATAGGTAAAGATTCCATTATGCACATAAATAACTACTGTGGGCGTATATATATGGACACCAAGAAGCTGTCCCGCATCCTCTCCGTTCCGACAGGTTCTGAAGCCACTTGCTTGCAGGCAGTGTATAACTTAATGGATTCAACTGCCGCAGGCTGTGAAAATAATGAATGGCCGCATGATGATCATGTCCGACGTGTTGGGGCATTTTAAAGAGTAAGTAATAGGGCTTGCTTATAAGGAAGGATGTTCTCTCGGGAACGTTCTTTTCTTTTGTCACGGAGGGTGTGAGTGAGAAACGTGGTGTGAGAAATTTAAATTTACACAAACATTAGGGAAACATGTTTCCCATTCTGTTATGATTCGTTATGCGAGCTACCCGTGCTTGTTACGGGCTTTCAAAAGGCTCTTAGGCCGCTTTCGATCCAATATTTATGCGGTTATATGCTCCTTGGCTGTTTTTATGAAGCGGTCCCATATAGCGTAATGATTAATATTTATTTCGAGTCATAAAAAATACTGTTGACTTTATTTCAAGTCAGTACTATTCTAATAACAAGGAAACATGTTTCCTAAATCTTGAAGATCCCGATGTGATATATTATTACTGATCCTCACGTTTGATTATTAGTCATATACTTATTATTTTATGATGAAAGGAGAAGATTATTGAAAACAACCATTTACGACGTAGCAAAGACGGCAGGCGTATCCGTTTCAACGGTATCCAAGGTACTCAATAATACAGGAAGCATTGGGGAAAAGACTAAGCTGAAGATTTTGGATACGATTCGCAAACTAGAGTATCAACCCAACGTAGTCGCTTCGGCAAGAAAACGTCTTCAAACCATTGGATTTATGATGCCAAGTATTGCGAACCCCTTTATGGCGGAAATTGCAAGAGTTATCGAGGATTACGGTCGGCAGCATGGCTTCAGTCTTATCATTTGCAGTACGGATAATGATCCGGAGAGAGAGAAAGAATACATCTCCATCTTGCGAGAAAAGTATATCGACGGAATTATCATTGGTACAGGTTTGTTAAATGATAAATCAATTAAGAAAATCATCGAAAGCAACATCCCGGTTGTCATGCTTGCCCGCGATGTGCCTTCACTTGCTGTAGATGCCGTATTTGTTGACGATTTTTTAGGGGGATTTCAAGCGGCGTCCTATCTGATCGAGCTCGGACACGAGAAGATCGCCATGATTACGGAAGACCTCAAAATCTCTCCTGCGAGAAAACGGGTTGAAGGCTACCGGAAAGCGCTGGAAGAAGCAGGGATCAAGTATGATGAAAAACTCGTTATTCAAAATAACGTAACCTACAACGACGGCATGCTGGCTTCTGAACAATTGCTAAAGGTTCCTTCCCCGCCTACCGCCATTTTTGCTTCGACCGAAGCTTTAGCTATTGGCGCGATAAAAAGGGTGCGGGAATTAGGGCTTCGTTTACCTGAAGATATCTCAATCGTAGGATTCGATAATACCATGTTTGGGCAGATGTTCGATCCTCAAATCACAACCATTGCCCAACCTATTTACGATATGGGGCAAAAAGTGATGGAGTTGTTAATCGAGGAGATAAATGAGCCTAAGAAGGTAAAGCAGCGCATCGTTATGACGCCGGAGCTTGTCGTTGGAGGCACTACCGCTAAGAAGAAGTAAGCATGTCTTGCTCATCACAAAAACTTCAATCCATGCACATCTCTTTTCGCTTGGCTCAAGTCTTGGTCTTCAGCTGTTTAAGGTTGACCAGACTTGAACCACCGAGTTGAAGGATAGGCCTGTTTACTATGCCCTTTTCGCAAACTGAGCACAATTAAAATATAATTTGTAAGCACATACATAACCAAATAAGTTATTATTTATGATATTAATGTTCGAGTGAATCTCTATCCTACTCCGAAAGGGATGATCCAATGAGTGATGACTGCTTGGTAAGAATGGAGAACATTACGGTTCAATTTCCGGGTGTTCTAGCACTTAATAACGTTAGATTCGATGTGAAGCGTGGAGAGGTTCATATTCTGCTCGGAGAAAACGGGGCGGGAAAGTCGACGATCATGAAGGTGCTCGCAGGTGTGAACACCGACTATCAAGGGGTGATTTATTACAAAAACCATGAGATCAAAAGCTTAAGCGTAAAAGAGCAAATAGAACGCGGGATCAGTATGATTTTTCAGGAAACCAATTTACTCAAAAATTTAACGGTCGCGGAAAATATTTTTTTGGGCAGACAGCCAACGAAGAGCAACGGAAACGTAAATTGGAATTTGATGAACGAACAGGCCCGGAAGCTTCTGGATGCTATAGGCTCCAACATTTCTGAGAAGGCGATGGTGTCCTCTTTGAGTATCGGTCAGATGCAAGTGGTCGAAATTGCGAAGGCGCTTTCATATGATGCGGATATCATTATTATGGACGAACCGACCTCAGCGCTTTCCCAGAAGGAAGTAGAAGGACTTTTTAAGATTATTAGGGAGCTTACTTCAAAGGGCGTAGCCATTGTTTACATTTCACACAGGCTGGAGGAAATTATTCAAATTGGGGATCGCATCACCGTCTTTCGGGATGGAAGATATGTCGAAACCGTACCTGTAGACGGAATCACTGTTGATAAGCTAATCAGCATGATGGTAGGGCGCTCATTGTCAGAGCAATATCCTAAGCTTCATGTTGAGCCTGGGGAAAAGCTTTTGGAAGTGAATAACCTCGTACAGAAGGATAGTCTGAACAACATATCGTTTTATGCCAGAAGCAATGAGATTGTGGGTTTCTATGGTTTGATGGGAGCCGGGAGAACTGAGCTTATGAGAGCGGTATTCGGGGTAGACCCATTTGAAAGCGGTGACATTCATATCGACGGCAAACCGGTTAACATCAGAAATTGCTTAGACGCCAGGAAACATGGAATCGCATTTTTAACAGAAGACAGGAAAAATCAAGGGCTCATCTTGGACTTTTCCATAAAGGATAATATTCCGCTGGTCAACTTCGATAACATCATGAATTGGTTTGGGATCAACCAAATAATGAATACAGCCAATTGCCAGAAACTGACGGACTCTGTAAGGGTTAAAACACCATCCTTGAATCAGAAAACCAAGTTTTTAAGCGGAGGGAACCAACAAAAGGTCGTCATCGCCAAATGGCTGAATACCGATTCGCAAATCTTTATTTTTGATGAACCTACTCGAGGGATTGATGTCGGGGCCAAGTCGGAAATTTATAAAATTATGAATTCACTGAAGAAAGAGGGAAAAGCGGTCATTATGGTTTCATCCGAACTGCCTGAAACGTTAGGGGTTTGCGACAGATTATATGTTATGCATGATGGGACGATCACGGGCTGTTTTGATGATATGTCGGAGCTGACAGAGGACGAAGTCATTAAGTATGCGACTGGGACCCATAAATAAGATCAGGGAGATGAAATTGTATGAGAAAAAGCAACGTCGAACAAAATGCTTCTCCAGCGCCGTTTGTTTGGAAATATAAGCTGAACTATACCCGATTTTCAACCATTATTGGACTGGTCATTCTTTGCGTTGTTATATCGGTTCTGTCACCCGTTTTTTTAACAACCAACAATTTATTAAATGTTTCATCTCAGATTACAGTGAATGCGATCCTCGCTTTGGGCATGACCTTCGTGATCTTAACCGGTGGGATTGATTTATCCGTAGGCGCAGTGGTTGCTGTATCCGGTATTGTCATGGGGCTGCTTATGAAAGCGGATGTCCCTGTCGGTATAGCCATGCTAGCTTGTGTTGCTATCGGCACCGTGATTGGTTTACTCAATGGACTGATGGTTACGATGGGCAAGCTGCCTTCGTTTATCGCTACTTTAGGTATGATGAGTGTCTCCCGGGCGCTTGCCCTCATTTTAAGCAGCGGTGCCGTTTTGTCTACGTTTCCGGATAGCTTTCGCTGGATTGGCGTCAGCAAAATCCCCTTCACATCGATTCCCGCCCAAGTTCTTTTGATGATCATTTTGTACACCGTGGGTTATTACATTTTGGTATACAGAAAAACAGGACGATTTATTTATGCTATCGGAGGTAATCCAGAGGTAACGCGATTGTCGGGTATCAATACAAAAAAATATATCAACATCGCCTATATCATTTCTGGCATGACATCCGCCATTGCAGCCATTGTCTTGACATCCAAGTTAAACGCTGCGCAGCCTTCAGCAGGGTATAACTATGAGTTGGACGCAATCGCTGCTGTTGTGATCGGAGGCACAAGTCTCTCGGGCGGCGTAGGAAGCGTCTGGGGCACATTGATCGGTGCGGCCATAATGGGAGTTCTAAGAAACGGCTTGAATTTGCTAAACGCCAGCTCCTATTTGCAAACAGGAATTATCGGTTTGGTCATTATTGCCGCCGTCTTATTGGATACCATTAAGAAAAAGGTGTAAACACGCCATTGTGTTCACATAAAAAAAATGAGAGCGAGGAATAGAAAATGAAAAGAATAAAAAAAATTCAAACCTTGGCTTTAGTGGCAATGATGATGGTTATCTTTATTTTAGCAGGCTGCAGTGGAAGCGCTAACACAACAATGTCTGGTTCTGCTCCTAACGAAGGAAGTCCAACGAGCACATCTGGCGAAAAAAGAATTACAGTGGGTTATGTTGTAAAGCACTTGCAGGATGAATTCATGAATACTCTCAAATCCAGCGCAGAGGAGCACGCGAAAAAACTAGGCATGAATTTAATCTTCCAAGCGCCGGAGAAGCAAACGGAAATCGAAAAGCAAGTTCAAATGGTTGATGATTTGATTGTTAAGCGTGTAGACGCGATTGTGCTGTCGGCTATGGGGCCGGTCGAATTAATTCCTTCGATTCGCAAAGCGAATGAAGCAGGTATTCCTGTCATTCTAGTCAATGACACCATTAATGATAAAGAAGCTGATAAGCAGGGTGCCAAGTACGTAACTTATATTGGTACGGATAATCTTCAAGGCGGGAAGGTTGCGGGTGAATATGTTAAGGCTAACTTTAAGGATGGAGTAAAAGTCGCGATGATCGGCGGTATTCCCGGCGTTATCGGCAATGAGGAAAGACTTGCCGGATTCAAAGAGGGCATTAAAGGAGCTACGAATATCGATATCGTTGCTGAACAACCTACGGATTGGACACGCGATCAAGGCTTTAGCGTAATGCAAAATATTTTGACTGCGCATCCTGATATCAAGCTTGTATACGCAGTAGCGGATCAGATTGCGTTTGGCGCACTCGAAGCCATTAAGCAGGCTAACCTCGAAGGGAAAATACAGGTGATTGGCTTTGATGGATCGAAGGAAGCAAAGCAGTTGATTAAAGACGGTAAGCTGCTAGGAGACGTAGCTCAATATCCGGAAGATATGTCCAGAGTAGCGCTTGAAACCGTTCAAAAGATTCTTAAAGGGGGCCAAGTCGAGAAATCGATGCCAACAAAAGTGGAGCTGCTGACGAAAGCTAAAGTGAATTAGTGATATAAGGATAACTTCTACGGACGAAAGGTGATGGGGACATGCAGGCAGTCGTTTTTAAACAAGAAGGTCAATTTTCAGTGGAGGATCGACCGATTCCTACAATAAAAAATGATGACGAGGTTCTGTTGAAGGTTCTTGCAGCAAGTATTTGTGGAACAGATGTTCATATCCTGGCATCGCCTCCAGGCCATCCGGCAACTGAAGGAAAGATTCTTGGACATGAGTATGTTGCTGAAATCGTAGCCATTGGGAGTAGGGTTGAGAACGTAAAGGTCGGCGATCGCGTATGCATAGATCCTAACTTGACCTGCGGCGGATTTTGCAGCTCCTGTAAAAATGGCATGCCGAATTTATGCGAGCATGTGATTACTTACGGTATTTTCGAAGATGGAGGCTTTGCAGCCTTTAATGTCGTACCCGCAAGGATGATATATCCTATATCGCATGATGTGCCCGTTGAGCTAGCGGCTTTAGTGGAACCGTTATCATGTGTTGTGAATGGATGTGACAAGATTAATGTTCAGCCTGGGCAGTCCGTTGTCGTACTCGGAGCGGGTCCGATGGGCCAGCTTTTCATTCAAATGGTAAAGGCTGCTGGCGCATCCAAAATAATTTGTGTTGACCTCTCGGATTATCGTTTGGATATTGCTATAAAATCGGGTGCGACCCATACAGTTAGTCCCAATAAAAACGATATTCGTGAATTCATACTTAAAGAGACTGCACTTGGAGTGGATGTCGTGATCGATTGTGTAGGATCGTTGTTTGATCAAGCTGTTAGTTTGGTTCGCCCGGGGGGCCAAGTGCTGTTATTGGGCTTAAATTCACATGCCCTGCCTGCGGTTAAGCAATACGATATTACCAAAAACGAAATTTCCGTAAAAGGAACCTTCATTTCTAAGTTCAGCTTTGCCAAAGCTATCCACATCGTGGAATCCGGCCTGTTGAATTTGGAACAGTTGATTACTCATCGATTGCCGATGGATCGGATTGGGGACGGTATTATGGCTATGCGTAAAGGTGAAGCGCTTAAGGTTATAATTTATCCCTTAGATCACGAGGAATAAGACTGCATTCTATCTGCCGGCGGAAGCCGGCAGAACATCACAATGTAAAGGAGGAATCATCACTTGAAAAAGTCATTATGCCTCGAGACGGTATTTACAGAAGAGAGTTTTGAGAGAAGATTTGAGCTTGCAGCTCAGGCTGGGTTTGATCATGTGGAATTTTGGACGTGGCAAGATAAGGATATTGAAAAAATAAAATACCTTTCTGATAAACACAACCTGACGATTGCCAGCTTCTCGGGAGATCATGAGTTTTCCTTGGTGAATAGAAATGAAAGCTCCGAGTATATCCAATTCGTTGAGGAGTCCATCAAAAGGGCGCATGTTTTACAGTGCGAGCATTTGGTTATTCACTCAAACGCTCTGGGAGAAGAGGGCAGGGTTCTAAATCGGTATGAGGATATTAGTGATTTTGCTAAATTCGCTACTATATACGACACCTTGAAAAATTTAGCACCTATAGCGGAACGAGCAAAAGTCACGCTTTGTTTAGAGCCATTAAATATTCATGTAGACCACGCGGGAAATTTCTTGGCCTATTCGAGGGATTCCGCTGATTTGATTCAGCTGGTTAACTCACCGTACATTAAAATGTTGTTTGATGTTTACCACATGCAGATTAATGAAGGCAATTTAATAGGAAACATCGAAAAGTACGTAAAACAAATCAGTTATTTCCACATCGCAGATGCCCCCGGACGGCATGAGCCCGGCACGGGAGAGATCCATTTTAAAAATATAATGAACACGTTAAGAAAGCTTGAGTATAAAGGGGTAATTGGTTTTGAGCTGTACCCTTCAAACAATAGTATTGAGATTTTAAGGGATTTGCTTTGTCTTTGAGTATGAATAAAGATCTGAGCATATTGACTTTGCAAAGCTCGTCATTTGTATGGGTTTAGAGCACAAATTAGAGCGCGATGGGGATGGAAGTGCTTGTGAAGGTAACTCGCTGGGCCTCAGATCGATAAGGACTGAGGCTGTTTATGGTCTATTTGTAGATTATTGCGAAAAACAATTAGAAAATGAAAACGCTAACATAACTCTTGTGTAGTTTTGATTTTAGTGGTAATATTATTATATAAATAGGGT